>NZ_JANIAH010000040.1:0-205 GCF_028682105.1 Pseudomonas sp. 8209 | reverse complement strand
TCAGCAACTGGTGGGTTATGTACTGCCCCACGATAACGCCGCCGACCCCACGGCCCTGCGGGAAGAACTAAAAACCCGACTCAAGGCCGAACTGCCGGACTACATGGTGCCCACGCACCTGCTGTTCCTGGAGCAATGGCCACTGACGGCCAACGGCAAGCTCGACCGCCGCGCCCTGCCGGCCCCGGATGCGAGCCTGTTGCAG
>NZ_JANIAH010000004.1:0-524583 GCF_028682105.1 Pseudomonas sp. 8209 | reverse complement strand
GTTTCGCCAAACCCGAAACCGTTGATACACCGTTGACCACGGGCCAAAGCGCTCCGGCATATCTCGCCACGCAGCACCTGAGCAGAGCACCCAGAGCACGCCATCTAGCATCAGGCGGTCGCTCAGACGGGGCCGCCCCCGGCCATGGGTTTCGGTGAAGAGATCACCAATCACAGCCCAAGCCTCATCCGAGAGTTCGCAACGCTTTGCCATCACAGGATTCCTTTCCGTAGATGGTTGGAAACCTTACAAAAAATCAGCTTCTGAGGGACGCCGATTGGGTTTCTCTGGATTTCACTATCCCATAAAAAAGGGCCCCGCAGGGCCCTGATTTGTACTCAAACAGTGTTACTTAGCCAACCAGGATTCGACCTCTTCGGCACCGTGTTCAGCCTTCCACTCTTTGAGCTGCTTGTGATTGCCGCCTTTAGTTTCGATGACTTCACCAGTGTGCGGGTTTTTGTACTGCTTGACCTGGCGCGGCTTGCGATTGCCTTTTTCAGCAACTGCGATAGGAGCTGCCCGGCGAGAAGCGGCTTGAGGATCGAGGATGGCAACAACGTTACGCAAGCTATAATTGTACTCGCCCAATAAGTTGCGAAGCTTTTTCTCAAATTCGATCTCGCGTTTGAGACCATCATCGTTTTTCAAGCTTTCCAGCTCAGCCAACTGTGCAGCGAGCTGTTGTTCAAGGGCGCGGAATTCAGCGAGCCTAGACATATCGGTTCCTTTTAGATTATTGGTTAGGCTCGTTTTGAGCCTCAGGCAGAGCCTGGTGAGACTGCACGAATAGTACGATGGCCGAAGCTGCCGTGTGAAGGGTGTAGGCCACCATGTGGCAGTCAATTTCTTTGGCAACAACCCCTTGGCCAGACCGGCCAAGGCATTGCGAATGCTCGGCATGCCTCCAACCAATAGGTTTGTCCAACCAGACGGAAAAGTCGTTAACTGACAAAAAGCGTCGCGAATGACAAGATTGGTCTGACGCTGTCCGTGAAGTTCGGCATTTAACCGGGCGCTCCAATAGTAACGTATAAAACACGCTCTGGTGATCAGTCCCCCCCCTCAGTGCTTAGCACCGTGCAGCCCTGTGCCAGTTCGCCCCCCTCTAAAAATCGAGGCTGTCAATCACGATTGCAAGCACACCTACTAGATGGTAGGCTTCGATCCATTCGAGTTCGACCCTCAATTCCCTACCACCTTTGCGACAATTCACACACGCAAAACTCTCAGCAAGCCTACTCCAAGACCAATGCTTCCTACGGAGCTAAACATGACCAAACAGAAAATTACGTTTCCAAATTCCCAGGGCATGAACCTTTCAGGTCTGCTTGAGGCGCCTCAGTCAGCTAAAGCTTACGCATTGTTCGCGCACTGTTTCACGTGTGGAAAAGATATAAAAGCAGCCGCCCGAATTGCCAAAGCGTTGGTAGACAATAATATCGCTGTGCTTCGATTTGACTTCACAGGTCTTGGTGGCAGTGATGGAGATTTCTCCAACAGTAATTTCTCTTCTAATGTTGCCGACTTAGTAGCTGCAACAGAATATTTGCGTAATTTCCACCAGGCACCATCCCTTTTGATTGGACACAGTTTAGGCGGCGCCGCAGTTATAGCAGCGGCCAAGCACATTCCAGAGGCAAAGGGGGTAGTTACAATCGGCGCTCCCGCCGATGCGTCCCATGTCATGAAACAGTTCAAAGGTCAGGTGGAAACCATCAGAGACATTGGTGAGTACAGCGTAACGCTTGCAGATAGACAATTCACAATAAAAAAGCAGTTTCTTGACGACATTGAGAGCCACCAGCAGGATAACAGTGCTGCGAACTTGAAACGTGCGCTTCTTGTCTTTCACTCCCCCACGGACAACATCGTATCGATAGAACAAGCGCAGAAGATTTACCAAGCAGCTAAACACCCTAAAAGCTTCATTTCACTGGATTCCGCCGACCATCTATTAACTAACAGTCGAGATGCGGAGTATGTTGCCTCATGCATTGCCGCCTGGAGCTCTAGATATCTATAACAGTGTTACTGCCTCGATCTAAAGGAATTGTCTTATGCGATACTGCTCAATTTTGGCCCTAAAGAAGGCTAGGGAACAAGGGAAAGAAACTCCCCTCTGCTGCGATAGTGAATCGGCACAGCGACAAGGGAAAGAGAGTGCCAGTAGCAGTTCCTGGTCTATGATATTTCTCATCATATTAGTGGCGTTTTTTGCGTTAGCTCTAATGCAATCGTCCTAATCCCAGCGTTAGCGTAGGTGCGAGAATTCTGCATAGGGCTGGCACCCTACTCTTCAGCGGTCGCAAGGCTGTGTTGTTGCCGCCACCAATGACGAGCTCAATCGTGAAGCCATCCTAGACACCTAACGAATGGCCGTAGCTCCCCTTCAGACCAATTCCGCCAGTCGAGTCGATCACGTACAGCATCGGCTCACTCATATCCACTGCGGGAAACGGCTAAGCGGCAGGGGTGAGGAAAGCACAGGTAGCTCAGCATCCACAGCGCTCCGTGACCGCCGGAAGCTTCTGAAAGCCAGATATCAAGCCAAGTCCAGCCGACCAGACACAGAGGCTCGGCGCAAGTGATTGCGCCTGTTGGCTGGGAAATCCTAATAAATGAAACAGGATTGCTATTCCTACCTACTAGGTGGTAGGCTTGTTTTGCTTTCACGTAACCATACTAAATGTTTCAGTTCTACGCCTTGCCGTAGCTGAGAGGATCACATGCAAGATTGGAACAGGCCCGACAAGACATCAACGCCCGCGTTATGCAGCTTGGCTCGCTTTCGCCAGAAACCATTAAAGGCGTAATGGCACTAGGTGGGGCTGGCGCAAAAACCAATCACCTAGACGCGAAAACCCGCGAGCTGATTTCTCTTGCGGTAGCGGTGACCACTCGCTGCGACGGCTGCATTGCATTCCATGTAGCCGAAGCTAAGAAGCTTGGTGTTACGGTTGAGGAGGTCTCAGAAGCTCTGGGAGTCGCAATCAACATGAACGCAGGCGCAGCTCTGGTTTATAGCACCCATGTGCTAGACGCCTTCGACAAAGAATGACCTAAAGGGGCTGTTTTCCTAATGAGCAGCCATCCTTTTCCCGTCCGCGCCCAGACTAATAACTGGGCTGCTGAATCTTTCAGGTGATACAAAATGAGCGCAGAATCCAAATTGATCACGATTGACGTTTGGTCGGACTTCGTCTGCCCTTGGTGCTGGATTGCAAAGCGTCGGTTCGAGATTGCCCTCGCCGATTTCGAGCACAAGGACTTGGTTCAAGTTAACTACAAGGCATTTCGACTCGCTGCTGGCCAAAAAGCTGCACCGATAAAACAGGTTCTTGCGCAGAAGTTTGGCAACGAGCAGTCTGCCAAGGGGATGATCCAGGCTGTTGTTGCGAACGCCACAGAAACAGGCCTCGTTTACAACTTTGACACTATGCTTTTTGGAGACACCACAAAAGCACATGCTCTCGTCAAAGCAGTCGACGATAACGACATCAAAAAGGCTCTCAGCGAACGCCTTTATAAGGCCTGCACCACAGATGGACGCTCGATCTTCGAAGTGAACTCATTAGCGGAAATTGCGGGAGAAGTCGGCCTTTCAGAAAGTTTCGTCCAGCATGCCTGGAATGATGAGACGCTGCCTTACCTAGTCGCCAAGGATGAGAAAGAGGCTCGTGAGGTCGCAAACGGCGTTCCTCTGTTTGTCTTCAACAACGGCTTCTACATTTCGGGAGCCCAAACCGTTGACGCATTCAAACTGGCGCTACAACGAATGCATTCGGATGCCACCGAAGATGAATCTTTTCAAGGGCAGACCTGCGGCCTAAACGGATGTGACAGCTGATGAACGTGCTCGCACATTAACGATAAATATTAATTTCTGTAGGCCGTCAGCATGAACAACATTGTGAATGGTATCGACGTTACTAATCTAGAGAACTTCGCTCGCGAAGTAGCGGCGGATGACACAAAAGCTGAAGTCCGCTTCAATGTCCAGACTAAGTGGATGGGCCAAACCAAAAGCGTTACGAATGTTACTCAATGCAGGCTTGCCGGTCGGCAAATAGCGCGAGACTTCCAGATCGTCTCGGACGAGCCTGTTGAGCTGCTGGGTGAGAATACAGCTCCCGGCCCAATGGAGCTGCTGCTTGCCGCCCTGAATGCTTGTATGTCGGTGGGTTACGCAACAGGCGCTGCGGCGAGGGGCATCAAAATCAAGAGTCTTGAAATTGAAACGGACACTAATCTAGATCTACGTGGATTCTTGGGTCTTGATGAAAGCCTCAACCCTGGCATAAATGAAATTAACTACAAAGTAAAAATTTGCGCAGACGCGCCTCAGCATCAAATCGAGGAGCTTCATGCACACGTCATTAAAACCTCGCCAAACTTCCATAATATGGCGAGAGAAATCAAAGTATCACCTAAACTAGAGATCATATAATATCTGGCAGCATCATCGCTGAAGGGACGCCAAAGTACTACCTGGCGGCCCTACGCAGCACTTTAAGAACAAGCTTGGATATGTTTCTATGAGTGACGTTCATGACTTAGATGCAGACGGGCTGTATAGAGAACTTAGCGTACCCCATAGACTTTTTGTGGTCTACTTCTCTGCTCCTTGGTGCGGCCCGTGCACCGGAATGAAGCCAGTCTTCCAAAAGCTCGCTGACGCCTACTCTCAGCTCGCGTCATTCAGACACGTTGATGTCGCCCTATCCCCCACGGTTGCGAAAGCATCAAATATTCACGGCGTTCCTTCAATCGCAGTATTTAGAGAGGGGATTCTCTCTAAGTTGATCATGGGTGCGAATTCATACAGGGAGTTGCAGAAAGCTCTGGAAATTGAACTCAAATACATGGACTGAAGCGACCTTTAAGGTTGACACTCTATAACAGATTCTCGGTTGGAAATCTGACCCTACCCAGTGGAGGACTTCTCTTGAATACACGTCTATCTGCCGCTCTCACCACAAAAAAAACACAACGCGTTGTCATTCTCACCGCTATCGCTTTGACCGCCTTTGCTGCGAACTCAGTGCTGTGCCGCGTCGCACTGCGCCACAGCGCTATCGATCCGATCAGCTTCAGTGTCATACGTTTGGTGAGTGGTGCACTGATCCTATGGGTGATTCTTAAGTTTCAGCGGCCAGTAAAAAAGGCGACAGGCTCCTGGGGGGGAGCTGTATCACTCTATGTTTATGCCTTTGCGTTTTCCTACGCGTACCTGAAACTAGACACCGGTACCGGCGCACTTGTTCTGTTCGGCGCAGTGCAGCTAACCATGCTCGGGTACGGAGTTCTGCAGGGAGAGCGTATGGGCGTCTTGGCACTGCTAGGCCTAGTGTTGGCGGTTACTGGCCTTGTCGTGCTGCTTCTTCCTGGATCCAGCGCTCCGCCGCTGACAAGCGTAGTAATAATGCTAACATCAGGGGTGGCATGGGGGGTCTACTCAATCCTCGGTAAAAGCTTAACTGATCCGTTGGCGGCTACAGCTGGCAACTTCATGATGTCTGTGCCGCTAATCATGCTTACCTCCCTGCCCTTCATATCCTCTTTCCATGCAGACGTTGTCGGTATTACCTCTGCCGTCGTATCAGGCACAATCGCATCAGGCGCGGGATACGCTATCTGGTACGCGGCGGTTCGAAATCTCTCATCTTTTCGCGCAGCTACGGTACAGCTGACCGTGCCAGTGATTGCCTCTATCGCCGGAGTTCTACTGCTAGGGGAAACCTTTACTACTCGACTTGGCCTAAGCTCCCTCACAGTACTAGGTGGCATTGCCCTGGTACTGTCAGCTAAGCAAACAGCTTCATTAAAGCCGAGAGACTGAAAAGCATCGACACGTGCAGCACAGTCGATCTTAGGCTGCACGCACTGCATCAATCGCTGAGGCAAGTTCCACATCGCGCGTAACCTTGGCACTCACAAAGGAAGAGTCGGGCACCTTTTGATCTCTTTGAGAGAAAAGCCCGTATACATCTCCTTAATATTTCCCAAGCGGCGGATCTTATACATAGCCAGCTGATGGAAATCGTCCATGTCTTTAACCACCACCTGAAGTAAATAGTCATACTTCCCAGATATGTTATGACAGGAAATCACACTTGGAAGTGAATTGATTCCCTTCTCAAAGTTGTCCATCGCCTCCTCAGAATGCGTATCCAACGTAATACTGATGAAAGCAAAAACATTCAAACCAATAGCTTTTCGGTTAAGGGAAGCGTGATACCCCTCGATCACCTCTTCTTCAAGCCGCTTCAATCGCTTCCAGCTTGCAGGGGCCGAAAGCGAGACGCGAGCTGCAATCTCAGCGTTGGTGAGACGACCGTTCAACTGAACGATCTCAAGGATCATTCGATCCACCTTATCCAGCTCAATCATGGGCGCATCTCGGGCAATGGCAGAAAAATCTAAATTAATCGGATACGGAATTTTCCTAGACAGCCCTAATAATATTAACTAGATAACCGCCATGCAAGAAATATACGAAAGAAAATTTCTCTAGGAAATAAATATAATTAACTGGTCTAGCCACGCATCGATCAGAGAGAAAAGCCTTGAATAACAATAAGTTAACCACCTCAAGCGCGACGGTGATTGCTCACGCAGGTAGCCATCCCGAAGACCACTACGGTTTCGTCAACCCTCCTATCTACCGAGGTTCGACAGTCGTTTTCCCAAGCGTCGACTGTATGCAGAATGGCGACCAGCGCTATCAGTACGGTCGATGGAACAATCCATCGACCGAGGCCCTGTGCGAAGCTATATCAACGCTGGAAGGCGCCACTGGGGCCGTTCTGTGCCCTTCCGGCCTATCCGCGTGCGTTACCGCGATATTGTCCGTTGTAGGCTCAGGCGACCATATTCTGGTACCGGACAGTGTTTATGCCCCGACACGCCATTTTTTGGATACTGCAGGAAAACGGCTGGGTATTCAGACAACCTACTACGACCCTCAAATTGGAGCGGGCATCTCCGAACTTTTCCAATCTAATACTGAGGCGGTGTTTACTGAGTCCCCAGGCTCTCACACCTTTGAAATTCAAGACATCCCGGCAATCGCCAAGGCCGCACACGCCCATGGCGCACTGGTTCTGCTCGATAACACCTGGGCGACGCCGCTTTACTTCAAAGCGATCGATCATGGCGTTGATCTCTCGATTATGGCTGCCACCAAGTATATCGTTGGTCACTCTGATGCCCTTATCGGCACCATCGCCGCATCATCACGCGCATGGCCGCAACTGAAAGCCTACCATTTCCAATCGGGTACCTATGTAAGCCCAGACGACGCGAATTTGGCTCTGCGAGGACTGCGGACATTAGATGTTCGTCTGGAGCGACATCAACGCAACGCCATGTGCGTGGCCAAATGGTTGGAAGAGCAAGACCAAGTTTCTCGTGTCATTTACCCTGGGCTACCATCCCACAAAAATCACTCCCTATGGCGCCGGGACTTTACCGGCGCAACAGGCCTCCTATCGTTTGTTACCAAGTCCGCCCCCATTGAAGCAGTCAAAGCTCTTCTTGATGATCTAAGTCTTTTCGGACTCGGCTATTCCTGGGGTGGCTTTGAAAGCCTAGCGATGACAGTTGATCCACGAAAAATGCGTACCACAACCACTTGGGAGGAAGAAGGTCACCTGATTAGACTTCATATCGGCTTGGAAAATGCAGAAGACCTGATCGCCGACCTCAAACTAGGCTTTGATAGATTCGATCTGATTTTCCATCAGGCTTAACATTGGTCTAGCGTTAATTAACCGAGAAGATAAATAAAGCCTTGCGCACGCTAAAACAGGGGGAGCCGGTAGGTTACCCCCCTTCTTCACGTACTGCCGCGAATAATAAAACCGGAGGCAATTGTGAGCATTTTTAGAACAAAAAGCTTAGACGAAATAAGCAAATTACAGAACTCGAACGCATCTCTGAAAAAAGTGCTAGGGCCAGTCGATATGATTTTTATCGGTGTGGGCGCCATTGTAGGAACAGGTATTTTTGTGTTAACGGGCACAGGGGCTCTAACAGCCGGCCCCGCATTAACAATTTCGTTCATCATCGCTGCTTTAGCATGTGGGCTCGCAGCACTCTGCTATTCAGAGTTTGCATCAAGCATTCCAGTAGCAGGCTCCGTCTATACCTACAGCTATTTCACCCTTGGGGAGATTGTTGCATGGATGATCGGCTGGGATCTTATGCTCGAATACGGCCTGGCTAGCGCAGCAGTCTCTGTTGGTTGGTCTGGTTACTTTCAATCCCTGCTAAGCGGATTCGGATTATCGTTACCCACTGCGTTGACGGCAGCACCTGGGGCGCTGCCAGGCGTTAGTACGTTCTTCAATCTGCCTGCGTTTGTCATCATGATGGTAATCACTTGGCTGCTTTCTATTGGAATACGTGAATCTATAAAAATCAACAATATCATGGTGGCACTCAAAATTGCAGTAGTACTTTTGTTCATTCTCGTCGGCGCCCGACACGTAAAGCCCGAGAACTGGCAGCCCTTCGCGCCTTTTGGATTCAATGGAATAATGAGCGCAGCAGCATTGGTCTTCTTCGCGTTCATTGGTTTTGACGCAGTATCTTCTGCAGCTGAGGAAGTCAAAAGACCTGAGCGTGATCTGCCAATCGGGATTATTGGTTCACTTGGTATATGCGCGATATTGTACGTTGTGGTATCCATGATCATGACAGGTATCGTTCCATTCGGTGAGTTCCTCGGCGTCGACCATCCAGTCTCGCTCGCCCTCCAGTATGCAGGTGAGAACTGGGTAGCGGGCTTTGTCGACCTGGGTGCTATTTTGGGGATGACCACGGGTGTTCTTGTAATGCTCTATGGGCAATCCAGAATTATCTTCGCTATGTCTCGCGATGGACTGGTACCCTCAAAGTTTTCCGAAGTTCATCCTAAATATGGCACACCATTCTTCACTACTTGGGCGATCGGCATCATTTTTGGTCTTATCGCAGCAGTAGTACCACTGAATGTACTTGCCGAACTTATGAACATCGGCACGCTAGCCGCATTCTGCCTAGTTTCGTTTGCAGTAATCGTGCTTAGGAAGAAGCGTCCCGAACTGCCACGCGCCTTCAAGTGCCCGCTCGTGCCGCTCGTACCAGCACTCGCAATTATTTCCTGCATTACGCTGATGTCGTATCTGAAACTGCACACATGGATTGCATTCGGAGCATGGCTGCTCATTGGTGCCGCAATTTACTTCCTATACGCCAAAAAACACTCAAAACTCAATATGTCTACAGAAGGTGCAGTGAATACAGGCATCCCCTCGGTCTAATCCGCTAGCGCCTCATTGTGGCCAGTCTCGCTCAGAGCAAGACTGGCCTTCATTTAGACAAAGCTAAGGAGAACACATGCCCCATCGGATAATTATTGTCGGCGGCGGTATTGGCGGCACAATGACTGCCAATCACCTTGCCACCAAACTCTACCCTGAAATACGCAGTGGTAAAGTAGAAATCTTGATGTTGTCAAACTCCCCCTGGCACTACTACAAACCAGCCTTCATGTACATCGCCTTTGACAGCTTCTTCAAGAATGAACTCAGGCGGCCTCAGCGCAGCCTACTCCGCCCTGAGATTGACTTTCTTATTGAAGAGGTCGAGGAATTCCAATTCAATATAAACCGCGTGAAATGTAAGAGCGGAAAAGCATACGGATACGACCAACTCATTATCTCCACAGGGTGCATACCAAGCCCTGAACGAATCGACGGCCTAAAAGAAGGCGGTGATCACTTCTATCAGCATGAGCCTGCGCGGCAGCTTGCAGATAAGTTAAAGTCGATCGAAAAAGGTCGCATCCTAGTCACGGTAACATTCCCCAAGACGCCCAATGTACCTCATCAATGTGGTATTGCGCCCATTGAAACTACACTAATGCTTGACGACCTGCTACGTAAACGCGGCGTTAGAAACAAGGTGGAAATTGTCTACACGTACCCCACCGTAGCTCAACTGTTAAGAAACTGTCTTTTTTTGCAAAAGGACACCTGCGAAGTACTACCAAGCATATTTGAGCAAAGGGGCATCAAGCATCAAAGAAGCTTTACTCTCAACAGAGTTGATCCAGAAAGCAATATCGCCTTTTCAGAAGAGGGTGGGGCTGAAGATTTCGATATCCTTATGGCAACCCCACCTATCCGCGCCGTAGAGGCGGTCAGAAACTCCGGACTATCGCAAGCTGCAGACGATGAAGGGTGGCTCCCTACAAATTATCAAACCATGAAAGTCTATGGCTTAGAAAACGTCTATGTTTTGGGCGATACCGTTGATCTCCCCGTGAGCAAGGCCGGAGGCGCATGCCATAGCCAGTCCCCCGTTGTAGTAAATAACATAGCCTCCGAGCTTCGTTTCGGGCGGACTTGCGACAGTTACGAGGGCAAGGTTGCTGCAATTGCTCAGATGGGACTGGAGGCAGGAATGCCGCTCTGGTACGACTATGAAAGTGATGTAAAGCCTACGCCCCCCACTAAGGTTGGCGGACTTATGAGGAAAAGCTTCAATAGAGGCATATATTGGGCGGTCGCGCGCGGCCTGGTGTAACACGATCAATAATTTTACAGGACACCTCAGATGAGCTTACTCTCTGAACAAGGAAGCGCCTCGGAAAATCAACCGGGAGCGCCCTCGATTTTGGAATCGTTGGAACTTAGCGAGGCGGCGCTCGAAGGGCTCAGGCTGCTTGTCGTAAAGCTTGAGCCACTCTTGGCCGGAGATCGACTCTCAAGGCTGGTCGACCTAATGTCAGTTGCGACCGACATCGTCGACATGAGCGATTCTTACATGGTCGAAAAGCTAGCAAATGTCTTCGAAGAAGGCACGTCTGCTGCATGGTTAGCGGGTAACGCAGCTCGCGTCGCAAGCGCGCAAGTGAGCAAGCTTTCGGAACCCCCCTCTTTAATCCGTTTGCTTCGGATGACCTCTGATCCGGATGTCAGACGGGGACTAGCATTTGCGTTGGAATTTTCGGGAGCACTCGGAAAGCAACTCAACCATGGCGTTACCAACCATTTAGATGACTGACACCGTTTTCGCAGACCAAGACGCAAAGCGCCCGATGCATTGCATCGGGCGCGATTGACTACGCAGATAAATACCTCAAGGTGCTAACAGCAACGTGGCTGACCGTTGCCACCGCCATATCGAGCTTCCTGTCTCTCCCGAAAGAATTCCTCATATGACATCAGAGGTTTGTCAGGGTGCTTGTTCTGCATGTGCTCGACGTAGGTGTCGTAGTCAGGCATGCCCACCATCAGACGCGCTGCCTGACCCAGGTATTTACCGAGGCGGCTCAGGTCATTGAACACGCTACCACCCTCCTTTATGCATCAGGCAGTGCTTGGTAAGGCGACTCTTTATCCGTCCGCTCCTTGCTACCCCACGCCGCAATCCCAACCTTAAGCGCGTAGAACAAAATGCTAAACATAACAAGCAAGAACAGGGCTGTGAGCGTAGCGTTCGTATAGGCGTTGAAGATCACATGCTGCATCTGCGAAATGTCCTTCGCCGGCGCCAAAATCTGACCATTGGCCTGCGCATCACTGTACTTACGGGCCAACGCCAGGAAGCCCATAGCAGGGTTAGCATCGAACAGTTTGATGAATCCTGCAGTTGTAGTGCAAATCAGCAGCCAAATCGCTGGTAGCAGGGTCACCCAAACATACCGATGACGCTTCATTTTGATAAGCACGACGGTACTTAGCATCAGAGCGATACCTGCCAACATCTGGTTGGAAATGCCGAACAGCGGCCAAAGCGTATTGATACCACCCAACGGATCGATCACGCCCTGGTAGAGCAGGTAGCCCCACAGTGCCACACAGCCAGCGGTGGCAATAAGGTTCGCCGTCCAGGACTCTGTGCGGCGTAGGGAAGGAACAAACGAACCTAACAAATCCTGCAGCATGAAGCGTCCTGCCCTGGTGCCAGCATCGACTGCGGTCAAGATAAACAGCGCTTCGAAGAGGATTGCAAAGTGGTACCAGAACGCCATGGTATTTTCACCCGGCAAGAGGTGGTGCAGGATTTGGGCAATACCTACAGCTAACGTCGGTGCACCTCCTGCCCGGGCAAGAATTGTGGTTTCACCGATATCTCGGGCAACAGCCTCAAGCTGATCAGGTGAAATTGTGAACCCCCAACTGCTAACCGTCTGCGCTACGGACACTGCATCACCACCAACGATAGCCGCAGGGCTGTTCATGGCGAAGTACACACCAGGCTCAATTACCGACGCAGCCACCATAGCCATGATCGCTACGAAGGACTCCATCAACATGCCACCGTAGCCGATGTAGCGGGCGTGGCCTTCGCTTGCGAGCAATTTAGGTGTTGTGCCAGAGGCTATCAGCGCGTGGAACCCCGACACGGCACCGCATGCAATGGTAATAAAGAGGAACGGGAACAAGCCGCCTTTCCACACCGGCCCCGTGCCATCGGTGAACTGAGTCAACGCCGGCATTTTCAGCTCGGGCATAGTGACGAGAATCCCGACGGCAAGTGCGAGAATCGTGCCAATTTTGAGGAATGTGGACAGGTAGTCACGCGGTGCCAAGATCAGCCAGACGGGCAGCACCGCAGCGACGAAGCCGTAGCCAATCAGCATCCAGGTGATTTGAATACCGGTGAAGGTAAAAGCCTTGGCCCAAACTGGATCAGCAGCAATCTGCCCTCCCAACCAAATTGAGCCCAACAGCAGCAGCACCCCAATTACCGAGATCTCTCCGATGCGCCCGGGACGAACATAGCGCATGTAGACGCCCATAAACATGGCGATCGGAATGGTGGCCATGACGGTGAAGATACCCCAAGGGCTCTCGGCCAGCGCCTTGACCACAATCAGCGCTAATACGGCAAGGATGATGATCATGATCAGGAAGCAGCCGAACAGCGCGATCGTTCCTGGAACTCTGCCCATCTCCTCTCGCACTATGTCTCCCAAAGAGCGACCGTTGCGGCGGGTAGACAGGAATAGCACCATGAAGTCTTGTACCGCGCCGGCAAGCACCACGCCGGCTATCAGCCAAAGCGTTCCAGGCAAATAGCCCATCTGGGCAGCGAGTACCGGCCCAACCAAAGGCCCCGCACCAGCGATGGCAGCGAAGTGATGCCCGAAGAGCACGTGTTTGTTGGTCGGCACATAATCCAGGCCGTCGTTGTTGACTACGGCGGGAGTGGCTCGACGAGGGTCTAGCTGCATCACTTTCTCGGCGATGAACAGACTGTAGTATCGGTATGCAACGAGATAGATGGCGACTGCTGCGACTACGATCCAGAGAGCATTGATAGCTTCGCCACGGCGCAAGGCCACGACGCTCAGCGCGAATGCTCCCAGAACAGCCACGGCAAACCAGGCAATGTGTTTAGCCATATGGGTCATTACGTGTCTCCTGTCGACAGCCTGTAGGTCGTCGACCGTGATTTTTATATTTGTGTCCGCTTCGCGGCAGCGGCCAATATCCGCGTATACCCACCACAAATAAATCCGCAGAACTACGCCCACAAGGCTACGTAGTTCTACTGAGCTGCCGGCTATGCAATCGGGCCTTTCGACCGCTAGCCGCTTTCGGCTACTCGGTGCATCGGGGATTGACATAAGATGCTGGTGCCTCGGTGGTCTCTAACCGCAGAGCCCAAGACCGCTGGTCGAGTACAAGGTCTGGACAGGAGTAGGAATGCAGCTCAAACACAAAATTGTCGCCCTGGGGATCTTGCCACTTGTACTGGCTATTGCCGCTATCTGCGCGCTTGTCATCTCCCTGAACAACCAGCTAGGTGACCAGCAAGCACAACTGATCGAAGACAGTATTTTGGTCAGTAAGCGCGCAGAGCTGGAGAACTACGTAGCGATGGCGAGGAGCTTGATCGCCCCCCTCTATAACGATGGCCATGGTGACGACCAGGCCAAGCAAAAAGTCCTAGACGAGCTGAGGAAGCTAAGCTTTGGTATAAATGGTTATTTTTTCGTCTACGACCGCCAAGGCCGCAGTCTGATGCATGCACGGCAGACGGAGCTTGTCGGCAAAGACCTCATGGATATGAGAGATCCACACGGTCTGCTAGTAATTCAAGCGTTGCTGCAAAGTGCCCGGTCTGGAGAGGGTTTTCAACGCTATGCGTGGAACAAACCTTCATCCGGAAGAGTGACCGAAAAGCTAGCGTACGTCGTAATGTTAGAACAATGGGGGTGGATGATCGGTACGGGCATCTACCTCGAAGACGTTGAGAAAGCCACTCAGCAAGCTCGTGATGAAGTGGCCCAGGGTATCCGCAAGACGATGGTTTCAATTGCCGTCGTCGCACTTGTGGCGGTCTTGTTCGTATTTGCAAGCGGAATGACGCTGAACCTGAGTGAGCATCGGCTAGCCGACACCAAGCTGCAACGCTTGAACCAGCGAATTGTCAGCCTTCAGGAAGAGGAGCGTTCGCGCGTTTCTCGCGAGCTTCACGATGGCATTAGCCAAGTTCTCGTATCCATAAAATACAAACTTGAGCTAGCAGGCTTTCTGCTCGAAAACGAAGAAAGCCGAGGTGCAGTCATCTTAAAAGAGGCTACCGAGCGGCTTGGGGAGGCAATTGGGGAGGTTCGCAGCATCTCACACGACCTTCGCTCTTCGCTATTGGACACCCTGGGGCTTCCTGCCGCGATTGGACAATTATCTGAGGAGTTCGAGCAGCGCAGTGGGCTGCGGGTAACGTTTGAGACTAATGAGTTTGAGTGCCTGCTGGACGACGGGGTGCCCGTCTCGCTTTTTCGAATTGTTCAGGAAGCGTTATCCAACATCGAGCGACACGCTCAAGCTCAGGATGTAGCCATTACTTTGTTTGGAACCGAGCAATCTGTTCGTTTAAGAGTCATCGACGATGGAATTGGCTTTAACGTCGATGAAGTTGAGCGTCGCCATGCCGGGATCGGGCTCAGAAACATACGCGAACGCGTCGAACACTTGGGTGGTCGATTTCATCTGGCATCTTCACCTGGCCGGAGTGAGGTCGACATTGAGATCCCAATGAGCATCCCCTGTAGAAAAGTTTGAATCACTTATTTCGATAACGATGGACACCCCCAATGAGCCTATCAACAAAAATTCGTTTAGCCTTAGTCGATGACCACTCGCTCGTTCGCGATGGAATCAAGGCACTGCTTTCAGTAGTACACAACGTGACTGTTGTTGGTGAGGCCGAAAACGGCGCACGCGCCATGGAAATGGTTGAACAGTGCAAGCCAGACCTACTTCTAGTAGACATCAATCTACCAGACATAAACGGTCTTGTACTCACACGAAAAATACGCGAAAAGCATCCTTCATTGCGGGTTCTGGTGCTCAGCATGCACGACAGTAAAGAATACGTCAGCGAATCACTGCGTGCAGGCGCGAGCGGCTACGTGTTAAAAAACTCCCCTTCGAGAGAAATAGTTGCGGCGATTGAAGCGATCGCAACTGGAGGTACTTTTTACAGTGCCGAAATAGCACAAAAACTTCTCCTTGAAGACGGCGAGTCCAGCGAACTAACACCCAGGGAGAGCCAAGTTCTTTATAAAATGGCTCAAGGACTGAACAACAAAGAAATGGCCCGTGAACTTAATATAAGCGTCAGAACAGTAGAGACGCACCGCCTGAGCATTCGACGAAAATTAAAAATCGACAAACCTGCAGCGCTAGTAAAATATGCAATCGATCATGGGATAATTTCCAGCCAACCACATTGAAAATGTGACGATAACCTAAACAACTATCTGGCTCGCCAAATTGTAATGAAATCGTACCATTTCTCGTGCGTCATTATACACCAGCCAGCCAGCCAGCCGCGCACCAGCAGGACTGGCACAGCCACACTCCAGCTCACAAGGATGCAGCAGTGCCCCATTCCGTGTACCTCTGAATCCAAATTCCTTAGTACTGCCCCCCGACATAAGTGATGTCAGATGGCACCACCCATTGCAAGCCTACCTACTGGATGGTATCCTGCCTTCACAAGTCGGAGGAATTTACACGTGGACACAAACGATAAACCACCCACCCGAGCTACCTTTCGGTTCGGCATCAATCGATCGTCGGCTAATAAGCGAATGCGTTACATTGAAGGAACGCAAATCGATCCAAACGAATGCATTTTTTGCGTGCCCGACCTCAATGATGACGTCGTCGAATTAGGCAAGCGGGTGCCAGACGCAGAATCACCCCAGAAAACTCAGTGATCAAGCAAGGCGGCAAACGGCATGACCCCCGTACTCCCGCTCTTGGTAAGCTTTTTCCCGCCCTGCCCTCCAAAAAATAGATAGCCTGGCTGGGAAGCCTCATTGATCACGTATGGATTTTGATCTGCGCATTCGCAACCAATCCCAACAAAATTCGTTGATCCCGAACCAGTTTGCGTCTTAGCGTTTCTGGCTCATTTCGAAATGGCCTCAGATCAGCCGCCGCCTGGTGGATCGGTAGTCCTAAGCAGGCTCCTAGGCTCGCCAATCCCGCATGGAGCCTATTCGAGATGGGCGCTAAGGGTTAGGAAGCCCAGTGCGCGCATGGCGAGCGCTGTCTTATGAGGGGTGACTAATTTATGATGTCTGGATGACAAATTTGGATGCCGCATCATGAGTACACGTTCAGACCTTTTGACCAGCGCTGAAATTCTGTTGCGCACGAAGGGCTACGCAGCCTTCAGCTATGCCGACTTGGCAGAGGAAATTGGCATCAAGAAGGCGAGTATTCATCATCATTTCCCGACCAAGGAAGGCATGGCAATTGCCATCGTCGAAAGCTATCTGTTTCGTTTCAAGAAGCAGTTGAATGCCATCAATGATGAAAATATTGGCGTTGTTGACCGGTTGAACGCCTTTGCTCTTATGTTCGCGCACAGTAGTGAAAATGGAATGCTTCCACTCTGCGGGGCGTTGGCTGCAGAGCTGCTGGCCTTACCTGAAAGCCTCAAGGCGATAACAAAGGATTTTTTCGAAATCCATCTCACTTGGCTTCAAGATAACATCAAGCATGGCCAGGTTCTGGGTGAGCTTAAGGCCGACCTAGACGTTACGAAGGTTTCAAGATTTATATTGAATGCCCTGGAGGGTGCCAGCTTTGTGTCTTGGGCCATGAACGATGATTACCAGAAGTCTTCTGGGTTTGATTTGATTCTGGCTGGGCTTTTGAATTCTGAAACTAAACATTGATAGTAACCGTCCGGCCAACACATCTTCCCGCCCCACCCGCTGCAAGCCATGGTGTCCACCTAATCGAGTGGACACCATCGCCCTCAATACTGGGGTTTTGAAGGTGCGTTCTTCGACCTCTTACGTGACTCGAACAGGGTCATCTTTCCCTAGCATACGCCTGTATCCGTCCAGCAATTCGCTGAGGGCGTTCGCGACGCCCTCGCCATAGCAACCCGAGGCGCGCCCCAGACGTCACTGACGATTATGCTTTCCATTCCACTCGCTCTAACGCTCAAAGACCGAAAAGGCATCGCCAGGGCAATAGGCCATCAATGCACAGGAACAACTCGAAGCTCAATCTAAAGCAGACGGGGGTTATCCATTGCTGGCCCACAATCAAGAAATCCCGCTACGGTACTCGCCTCAACGGGCAGCCGGAGCCAAGCTCCACCTCGCAAAAACTACCTCATGGCGGGGTGTCACAGGTAGGAGATGAACCGTCGGGCTCCGCAACAGAAATAGAAACGCCCCGCCTGGGCGGGGCGTGGTTACCAGCACCGAACTCAGCGCTCTTTGTTCGCCTGCGAAAGCACGGAGCCGGCCAGGCTCAACACCGTCTGGCTGTGGCCCAACTCACCCAGAATTTTGCTGGCTAGCTCCTCCATCCGAGCACTGGTTTGCTTGGTAGATGAGGCCTGAGAAAGCGCCGAGCCAGCTAGCTCCTTGGCCAAAGCGGAGGATTTAGAGTCAAGCAGTACAGCCGAGGCCAGGCTGGCGATCGAACTGCTGGTTTGTTTCGCATTAAAGCTCATAGTCTTACCTTTTGATCAGAGATTAAGTGCCCCGACCGAGCGCTAGCGCATCGAACCACGCGTCACCTTTCATTTGACGCGGCAGTGCGCAATTCGATGTAATGCGTTCACTCAAGTCAGGTTGTCCAACCGTATGGCTTTGAGAGCGAGTGGATCACGGAACGTTTGGCGACCTAACGTGACCGCTCGCTGAACTCGCCTCCCGTCTAGGGACACGGCACTGCAAACACCATATCTAGGGTGTCTTTGTCGCAGCAACCACAAGATGAGCGATTTCCGCTTAGTTATCAAGCGTTGAAGACACATATGCCCTGTGGATAATGTGTGCATATCCTGTTGGGCGTACAGCCCAAGCTGCATACCGCTTGGCTTGCAGCGCGCCCCAAAAATTTCGAACTTTTTTTTGACGCTGGCCATTACGTGATTCGTCGTGAGGATCTGAAGCGCTCACGCATGCTGAATTGGCCTGCACCTGGTGGCGGAGACGCTCGGGAGATAGGGCGAAAATGATGCAGGCCAGCCTCGTCCCGCTTGGCCTTCAAGCTAAGGCTGCGCAGGCGGCGGCACTGTCGACGGGCCAACTCATTTTGATGAGCGTGCGCGGATATTGGATTTCAAGGCAAATGTAGGCGGGTTGGCCTTGTGATCTGGTCGGGAGCATCTGGGTATGCAGAGGGATGAACGCTGGCTGCAACGCGGTGGATTTCTGCGTGTGCAGGCGTATCCATTTATGCACGAGGTTGGCGTTGAGGCTGGGGCCCAATCCGATGTTGGCGATGGAGGCGCCGGGCTCTGAACACTCTTGAATGACCTGGGCTTTGAAGGATTTGCTGTAGGTACGGCGCTGAAGGCGCATGAAGAGTCCGCCTGATGGGTCAGAAATGGCGTCCACTTAAATTAGGTGGATACCATGGCCTCCGGCGTTTGCATCGGGAAGGTGTGTTCGCCGGTCCCTTACCATTAATTAGGCGTTTTGGGGCTCAGAAAAGCTTGTTCTTCATGCGCTGATTATTGAGAAACCAGGGCAACGCCCTGGTTACATTCTTCACGGACGCACGTCCCCCAACTAATGCAGGCGCACCAGCCACAGATTTGAGAGCGCAAACAACTTGATCAGTCTCGCCGTGCTCTGCAAACACGCCACAAGCGTTTCCTGGCTGAGATGAAACAGGTCGTGCCGTGGCATGCACTGGTTGCATTGCGAACCGCATAATCCAAAAGCTGACAGCGGTAGGAAGCCCTATCCACTGGAAACCATGCTGCGCATCCACCTCTGCAATACTGGTCTCACTAGCGATCCAGCCATGGAAGAAGCGCTGTAAGAGATCACCTCGATGCGCCAGTCTGCACAGCTGACACTCAGCGCCCCGACCCCTGAGGGCACCACGATGGTGAGTTACCGGCATCTGCTGGAAGAGCATCTGCTTGCGAGGGGCATTCTGGAGATCATCGACGACTTCTTCTCGACAAAGGCCTCTCATTGCGCAAGTGGTCGATGGTCGATGCCATCATCGCCACCCTCCCTGTTCGACCAAAAACATGCATGAAAAACGTGCCCCTAAGGTGCATCAGCCGAAGACAACTGCTGCCAGCCTAAAACCCCTCTTGTCTGGTTTATGTTTTCATTAATTATATTAAAAACAACGTCTTGGAGTATTTCACTCTGAGCCGCTACCACCTCTTCGCAGTGGAGCTCCGCACTGTCCGCTGCCAGTTCTTAACGGAGCTGGCCTCTTCCCCTCTGTGTAAATCTAAAACCTCCGAGAGCCTGGCATTTCAGTCGCCTAACCTGCTGAAATAGCAGGTATTTCACCAAGCTTAAGATACGAGCCTCTTCGGATCGAAAGGTCGCCGCATGCGTGCGCACACTTCACGGGAAAAGAATTTCTTGCACGCCAACCTACCAGTTGGTAGAGTTGTTTCTCAGCGAACAACCTACCCCCGTAAATGCGTGCACCGAGGATCTATCAAATGACTACCAATCTGAACGGTATTGACGTAGCTGCCCTGCAACAATTTGCCCAAGCCGTTGCTGAGGATGCGAGCAAGCGCCACGCCAGTTTCAACGTTAAGACCGCGTGGAAAGGCCAGACCCGCTCTGTAGCCAAAGTCAGCCGTTATAGCCTGGCCGGTGAAACCTACTCGCGTGATTTCGAAATCGCCGCCGATGAACCCAATGAACTGCTGGGCGAAAACACTGCGCCTAACCCTCAGGAACTGCTGATGGCTGCTCTCAACGCCTGCATGTCGGTCGGCTATGCCGCCAATGCCGCGATGATGGGCATCAAGATCCACAGCCTGGAAATTGAGACCGACGGCACTCTCGACCTGCGTGGCTTCCTGGGTATCGATGAAAGCGTTAACCCAGGCTACGACGAGGTAAGCGTCGTAATCCGCCTGCACACCGACGCCTCCCGTGAGCGCGTGGAAGAGCTGCACAAGGTGGTGCTTAAGACTTCGGTCAACTACGCAAACTTCTCTAAAGCCATCCGCATGCTCCCTAAGCTCGAAGTCATCGAAGGCTAACTGTCATGGCCGCAGGTGTGTACGGCACCTGGCGGCCAGCGACCTTTCGGTTATCTGGTACTGGAGTCTGTAATGAACGATTTTTTTAAAGGCAAAAAACTGTTGGTCGTGGGCGGCACAAGCGGCATGGGCCTGGAAACAGCACGCCTGTTTTTGAAGGCTGGTGGCAGCGTGGTTCTCACCGGCAGTAAACAGGATAAAGCCGACGCTGTTCGCGCTGAGCTGAGTTCGTTGGGGAACGTATCGGTGATCGTTGCCAACCTCATGACCGAAGAAGGGATGAATTTCGTACGCAACGAAATCAATGCCAATCACAGTGACATTGGCTTCATGGTGAACTCCGCAGGCATATTCATTCCGAAGCCTTTCATCGAGCACGATGAGGCTGATTACGACATGTATCTGGATTTGAACCGCGCCACGTTCTTTATCACGCAGGCCGTGGTCAAGAATATGCTCGCCGCCAAGCGCGAAGGTTCCATTGTCAACGTCGGTTCGATTGGCGCCCAAGCTGCACTGGCAGGCTCTCCAGCGACTGCTTATTCGATGGCTAAGGCGGGTCTGCACGCAGTCACCCGAAACCTGGCAATTGAGCTGGCGCACTCCGGTATCCGAGTTAATGCCGTGTCTCCTGGCATCGTTCACACCTCGATCTATGAAGGTTTCATGGACAAGGACGCGATTCCGGATGCGATGAAGTCGCTCAACGATTTCCACCCGCTGGGGCGTGTCGGTGTTCCCGAGGACGTCGCCAACACCATCCTCTTCCTGCTCTCGGATAAAACTTCCTGGGTGACAGGTGCTATCTGGGACGTTGATGCAGGGGTGATGGCAGTACGGGCCTAATACCGTAGCAAGCGCTGCATATAGCGCCTCTCAGTGAGGCGCTTTCCCAGTGCACTGCCTCCGGTGGAAAAAGGTGCTGGCCGTAGGAGTTCCAAATGCCTATCACGACAAAAGCTGCGCTCATGAGTTACGCGGAAACCCAGATGCGTTCAAAGGGTTACTCAGCATTCAGTTACGCTGATCTCGCTGCGAAGATCGGTATCAGAAAAGCCAGCATTCACCATCATTTTCCTACGAAGGAGTGCTTGGGCGCAGAGCTGATCAACGATTACATCTCCCGGTTCAATGAAACGCTGGCCTCAATCGAAGCCATGTATCCCGAGCCACTGCAGCGTCTGCAGGCCTTTTCTCGACTTTTCGTGATCAGCGCGAATGATGGGCTGCTGCCTTTATGCGGCGCCTTGGCTGCGGAAATGGCTGCGTTGCCGTTGTCGCTCCAAGGGCTCACGCGGGACTTCTTCAACTCTCAGCTCGCCTGGCTCCAAAGCACCCTGAATGACGCAGTCCGCCAGCACAACTGGTCGCTGGGAACAACGGCTGAAAACTTCGCCTTCATGCTGTTGAGTATGTTGGAGGGAGCAAGCCTCATTGATTGGACACTCGGTCGATCAACCGACCCTTTGGCTGGTTTTAACCATTTGCTTGAAATGGCGGCAATTCGGTCTTCATTTCTTCGTGCAGGATAGATTATGAAAACTCCTTCGAAAAAATACGTTGTCGATATCTGGTCTGATTATGTGTGTCCTTGGTGCTGGATTGCCAAGCGCCGCTTTGAGAAAGCACTTGAATGCTTCCCAGAGAAGGACGACGTACAGGTCAACGTTCGGGCCTATCGGCTGGCTGCCAACCATGCTCCGGAGCCGATGATTCCTACCTTGAAGCGTAAGCTTGGTAACGCAAACTCCGCTTTATCGATGATGAGTACCGTCAGTAAATATGGCGAGGTCGACGGGCTTGATTACCGCTTTGACACCATGATGTTTGGCGATACTGCGGATGCTCATGTGCTGGTAAAAGCTGTTGAAGACTCGGAGGTAAAGAAGCGTCTTGTGGAAGCGCTGTACGAGCAGAGTACCAGCCACGGTAAGTCCCTTTTTGATCGCGCCAGCTTGGCGGCGATTGCTAAAGGCGCAGGTGTGTCGGACGAGTCCATCCAGCTGGCTTGGTCATCTGCAGAGTTGCGCGCTGAGATGAAGGCGGATGAACAGTTTGCCGCCCAATTGGGTTCCGGCGTACCGCTCTTCGTCTTCAATAATGCGTTCTCGGTATCAGGCGCACAGACAGACGCATCCTTTCTTCAGGCGTTGAATCAGATGGCAGCTGAGGCGAAATCCCTGGATAGCTCATCAATGGGCCAAGTCTGCGGGATCGATGGCTGCAAAATTTGACTGGCAATGGATGGCGGCATTCTCAAGGTGCCGCCTTTCCTCAATACAGAACGAGAAATCCAGATGAGTCGTATCGTTGAGTTGAGCGCTCCCCAATTTGCTCGCTTCGTAGCCAAAGGGAGCAGTGTCGTAATGTTCTCAGCCTCCTGGTGCAAACCTTGTAAAGAGATGAAGCCGATCTTCTTGGAACTGGAGGGAAAACTCCATTCTCTAGCGGTCTTTGGAAAGATTGATATTGCGGTGTCTCCGACAATTGCGCCGATGTATGGCATCCGCTCTGTGCCGTCCTTGGCGGTGTTTCACGAAGGCCGCTTATTGAAAGTCTTCGCTGGGTCTAAGTCAGTTTCAGCCTTGAAGAAAGCAATTATCACTGAGCTGGAAGACGCTAGCTAACGGAGCGTTCTCCATAACTCGCAGTCTGGCCGGCTATTCACCTCTCGGTGCTGAAGACTCATTTTTTCCTGGGCCTGCGTCAATTGGATGAGCACGATCTTCGTTGAATATTTCCGTCAGTAAAGCGTTGGCTCGTTTGTAAGCGTCGTACTTGAATTCGGTGTCATCAGCGGGCTGAGCGGCCATTTCTTCCAGCATTTCCAAATTCAGGCGACGGAACCGATCCGCACGCTCACGAGCCTCGTAGCGCCCTACACCCAGTTGCTCCAAGGCTCTACGCCCAAGGGATAACGCGCTTTCAAAAGTTTCCCGCTCGACGGCCTCTATGCCCATCTGGCGCAGGGTAATGCTATGCCCCATATCACGAGCACGCACCACCAGTTTCAGGGATGGAAAATGCTCTTGAGCCAGCTCGGTCAGTGCCAGGTTATCGTCCTGGTTGTCGATGGCGTTGATCAGCACCACGGCTTTCGCGGCACCCGCAGCGTGAAGTAAATCGAGACGTGTGGCATCCCCATAAAACACCTTCACTCCGAATTTTCGCAGTGTCTCGATGTGGTCGGGATCATGATCCAAGACCACTACCTCAAAGCCACAGGACATCAGTAGACGCCCAGCGATTTGACCGAACCGACCGAAGCCAGCAATGATGACCCGAGGATTGCTCTGATCAATGATGTCCGATTCCTTGCTACCCTGTTTGCCCGACGAGTCCAAGTGATTGAGCAAGAGGATCAGCAGAGGCGTTATACACATGGACAGCGCCACCGCCAACGTCAGGCTTTTACCCCAAGGGTCGATCAGGATGCCGGCGACAGTCGCTGCGCCAAATACCACAAAGGCAAACTCACTGCCTTGGCCGAGGAACACCGCCTGCCACGAGCGCTGATCACTTGGGACACTCAAGAAACGCCCCAGAAGCTTTATCACGAGCAGCTTGATCAGGATAAAGCCCAACGTCAGAGTGATGACTTTCAAAGGGGCGTCGATCAGCGTTCCGAAGTCAATCGACATGCCTACGCCGATGAAGAACAGACCCAGCAATAATCCCTTGAAAGGCTCGATATCGCTCTCTAGGGCATGACGATATTCCGAGCTAGCCAATAGAACGCCCGCTAAGAAAGCACCCATGGCCATCGATAAGCCTGCCTCTTCCAATAAGAGGCCGAATCCGAATACCAGGAACAGCGCGACAGCACTAAAGATCTCTCTCAGGCCAGAGCGCGCTACAAAGCGAAGGACGGGTCTGGATACGTACTGACCCAAAAGAACAACTGCGACAACTGCACCTACGATTTTCGCGATAGACAGGGCCAGTTCCGCACCCGAGGGCGTGCCACCGTTTGCGGCCAGCAGTGGAATCATAGCCACCAGGGGAATCGCCGCGATGTCTTGGAAAAGCAACACGGCAAAGCTGCTTCGACCCACGGCGGTCGAGGTCATGTTCCGCTCATTCATGGCCTGCATCGCGATAGCTGTCGACGAGAGGCTCAGCGTTAGCCCTACCAGCAGCGCAGCTGTCCAGTTCAAGCCTAGTGCAGCGCAAAATATTGCGATGGCTGCACCACATGCCAGCATCTGCATCGCACCACCACCGAACACCATCCGGCGCATAGCCCAAAGACGCCTGGGGTCGAGTTCGAGACCAATGATGAACAGCATCAACACCACGCCAATTTCAGCGAAGTGCAGTATGGACTCGACGTCGGTCACAAGCTTCAAGCCCCACGGGCCGATTAAGCAGCCGGCTATCAGATACCCCAGAACCGGGCCTAAACCTAACCGAACGGCAATTGGGACTATCAAGGCAGCTGAGCCCAAGTAAATGAGCATTTCAATCAGGCTATGAGTGTCCATTCAATCTTCCTTCCACGAGGCCAGGCGCTCGCCGTAATGGCGGATCTGCTTGAGCAGTCCGTCTTGGTCTGCTCTATATGCACCATGAACTGCGACTGGGCTTAACCAACGCATTCCACAGTAATTCGCGGTTGCTTGAAGAGGCTGGGACAGCACCGCGAAACCCGGATGGTCACCGCCTTCAAAATGATCATGCTCTCCGCCCGTGGTCACGGCCCACAGGAGATTTTTATTTTTCAAAGCAGTAGCACCCGCCCCGTAGGCCCAGCCCTGCGTGAAGACCTTATCGATCCACAGCTTCAAAAGTGGGGGGTAGCTATACCAATACAAAGGATGCTGCAGAACCAGCAGGTCTGCTTGCTCCACGGCCTTCTGTTCAGCTTCAACGTTGATGTTGAAATCGGGGTATAGGTCGTACAGGGAACGGACTACAACATCGGATTTGTTAGCTGCGAACCTGAGCATCAACGTGTTTACGTTGGATTTCTCAGGGTAAGGATGGGCGTAAATGATCAGAATCATGACGTGATTCCCCACAAACCTGGCGTTCTTCAAGAACGGAAAAAGCCCCCTGATCGTTGAGCGTAAATACACTCAGCGATCAGGGAGCTAATGGTTTGGCGATGAAGCCTTATTGGCCTGCTTGCAACTTCAGCACGTCCTGTGCAGTGACTGGATTGCCAGCGATACCCCAGTCTCCGCTCTTAACCTCTTCGAAAATGACCCAGGTCAGGGCACGCATGTTTTCGCCTTCCACCGACACCATGGCGTCAGTCACTTTGCGAATGACCTCGGCTTTTTGCTCGTCAGAAAAAACCCCTTCAATACCTTTAATAGTTACGAGTGGCATGGTGTTCTCCTAAATGTTTGGGATGGAATTTCAGGCTTTTGCTGCTGCGTATTCAGGGTAGTCGGTGTAACCCTTATCAATCGAATCGCTTACGCCGTAGTAGGTAGCGCGATCACCCTCGGCCAGCGGCCAATCGTTTTGCATGCGCTCGACCAGATCCGGGTTGGCGATGTAAGCGGTGCCGAAAGCGATCAGGTCGAGTTCGCCTTTGGCCAGCTCAGACTCTGCGATCTCTTTGGTGAAGCCGCCAGCAGCCATCAAGGTGCCTTTGTAAGCGTCGCGGAACGCAGCACCGAAGCCTGGGGGCGTTTGCGCGGCCAAGATGGTCGGTTGGTAGTTCAGGTGAACAAATGCCAGCTCTCGTTCGTTGAGGGCAGCCGCCATGCTCATCCAGGTTTCTTCTTCGCCTTCGTACACCCCGAAGTCGTACAGGCGACCAAACGGCGAGAAGCGAACGCCAATCTTCGAACCACCAATTTCAGCAGCAATCGCGTCAATTGTTTCCAGCAGGAAGCGCTGACGGTTGGCAATAGAGCCACCGTACTGATCAGTGCGAGTGTTCAGGGCGCTGCTCAGGAATTGATCGAACAGGAAGCCGTTGGCTGCCATGATTTCGATACCGTCAAAACCTGCGTCCATCGCCATCCGCGCGGATTTAACGAAATCCGCAATGACCCGTTTCACTTCTTCAGTTTCCAGGGCGCGAGGTTCGCTTGGTTGAACAGGCCCAGATTTGCCCGGTTCGATCCAGGCATACACCGTGGTGTCTACGGCAGGCACTTTGCCCGAGGAGACCGGTACCAAACCATGCACCGAGACATGGGACATACGCCCTACGTGCCAGAGCTGCGCAAAAATCTTCCCGCCTTTGGCATGCACAGCGTCAGTGACATTGCGCCAGCCTGGCAGGTGCTCATCTTCGTAAATGCCGGGGGTGTACAGATACCCCCGAGCCTCGTCGGAGATAGGCAGGCCTTCGGTGATCAGCAAGCCGGCAGAAGCACGTTGCGCGTAGTACAGCGCGTTGGATTCATTTGGAATGTTGTTCAAGGTTCGGGTGCGAGTCATGGGGGCCATGACGACGCGGTTTTTGAGCGCAATACCGGACAGGTCGTACGGAGTGAACAGCTTATTCATGATTAATCTCGACGTCGTTGGAAGGTTGAAAGTCAGCGTCTGATTCAGGACTTATCAAACGCGTCGAGCACGTGGGTGCTGTAGACCAGCGCAGCACCGGCGTTCATGTTGATGGCTACACCCAGGGCTTCAGCTACTTCTTCACTGGTAACGCCGAGCTTCTTGGCCTCAGCTGCGTGGAAAGCGATGCATCCGTCGCAGCGAGTGGTCACAGCTACAGCCAAAGAAATCAGCTCGCGGGTTTTGGCGTCCAGATGGTTCGTCTTGCCGCCAGCGGCGCCTAGCGCAGCCATGCCTTTCATGGTTTCAGGGGACAGGCCATTGAGCTCAACGAGGCGAGTGTTGATGTCTTTGCGGGTTTGCTTCCAATCTTGCATGAGGCTCTCACGTGGGCGTTAACGCCCGGCAGGTTCACGGGTTGGTTTCGACTATGAGCATACGCTACCATCTAGTTGGTAGGCTTGCAACGCCTCATGCTAAATTCACGTCATTACGCAGGATCGAGGTGACAGTATCGATACGTGGCCAATGATATTTTGGTCGAAGGCGCCTGGCCATGACTGCGCACCTACCTATAGGTAGCCATCTTCAAAAAGAAGATTCGAATGAGCGTAGGCAGTGCAAAGGCTCAAGTGGAGCGATCCATATTCGCGAAATGTGGTTGAGGCTCGGTCAGAGTCAAGCCTGGCCTTATCAGGGTTGAAGGCACTGAATAGGCTCTGGGCTGAGCCCTGCGAGGGTGCGCCGGCAATAGGCTCTGTACCGCATGGAACAAGCCAGTGAGACTATGGCGGCATAGCCTCTGGCAAGCTTATCGAAGCCCGGAGGTTCTCTTCAGCCAGCCAAACATGCGCTTGGTGATGTTGCGCTGTCGATACTTGGGCTGATCGAACACTCTGGGTAATCTAGGCTTGGGCTTGCATTTCTTCGAGCGCAGGGAGATGGCGGGCTGCATTCGCTATTGGTCGCATTAGCGGCGTAGCGCTTCGACGTTGTAGCCCTTGTAGGTAAGCAACCATTTACGGCGCTTACGCGGGCGGCTAGGTTGGCTCGATGGAATGCTGACCTCGTCCAACAGTGGCTGGACGTAGTTCATTCAAAACGGGGCCCGGTCAGCATCAGATTGATTCTGATCGACGCCGTTATTCATACACCAAGATCTCCCGCAAAAAAGGCATCTCTCAGAGCAGGCGTGCCCTCATGCTCAAAGACGAGCTTACGCAGTAAATACTGCGCGAGGTATGACCGAAGACGGGATCGGAGCTGAACATAAGGTTCTGCATGCCCCACATCGCTATCAGGCCAGCGAAGCTTCAAGGCGTGTCTCAAACTCATCAGTGTCTCGCCGCCGAGTGTGTCCTCGTAGAGCCGGGTCAAATCGTCGAAGCCAGCGGTGCGCTTGTAGCCGACCAGTGCCTCACTCAGAATCAAGCTAAGCGAATCCGCGTAGACCTGCCACGCCCTTTCCCACACCAGCTTTTCCACATCACTGTCCAAGCACAAACCTCGCTGCTACAGCACAACTACACCGTGCCCACTAGAACACGGCACGACATTTAACAGCCCTGGAATTGAGCCTGAGCATGCACATCGAATTTGACCTGAATCAGAACGACCTGGAAGCCCTCTTGCGCCACTGCCAGGCCTACAGACCAACAAGCAGTGATCCTCGTGAGAATCAACGCCTGCAGGATGCGCTGGAGGCGTTGGAGCAGGCCTTGGTGGAGGCAAATGCTACTCGGTAATCCGAGGACATCATTATGCAGATCAATATGCTGATAACCAGAGGCAAGGACACCCGTATGCACTAGGGAAAATAAGGCGGCGCAACTCCAGCGTCGCCGTAGGTTGTCTGACATGGGTGCATTTTGAGACGGAGCTACTCCACTCAAAAAATTGGGTTCAGCTTGTTATTTGAAGTCAAAAGCAAAAGCAGCGGCCTTACGGCCAAAAAGACGATCTCCCCTACCGGCCCTCGCCTCGCCTATCGGCAAGGCAATTGAGGCCTGAAAAGCGCTCAGACCAAAAGCGAAAAGATCGGCCATCACACCGTGTCTTATCCAAGCATCATCGGTGGCGCCGACACGGTAGAAAATCTTTTTGCTCTCAAATATAGAACTCCGTCTCGCTTTAAAAATTTCAAGAGGGGGGGTGGCGAAAACGTCGCAAATTGATAAGAGATGTCGCAATTGAACAAGGTTGTCCAACGCTGTCCTTGGAATGTGACATTTTGACGATTGTTACGATGGTAGTAGCTTTCCCCAATTTGGGGTTCATCAGCAACGCATCAAAGGCCTGACGGGCGCCAAGTTAGGAGGCTGGTACGTCATCTGGTTACGCGATCGGCGGCCAGGTCTGGCAATAAGGAAGGGCCTGAGGGAGGGGGTGCAGCTACCACCTCGGTACGTTCAATTAACGGCGCGGAAGGGAGCGCATGTGCGTGCACACGATCTCCCATTGCCCCAGCCGGAAACGGTTGTACTGGCGAACCAAGACAACTTTTCCATGATCGGTCATGGCGTATTCTCCATCTGATCTCAGCGGGCCGCTGATAGCCTTTACACGCCACGTGCAAAGCGAGCAGATGAGTGCCAGGCAGGAAGGAGAGTCCTTTGGTGGTAGCTGCAGGCGTAATGCTATCAGTGGAGGGCCAGCCTGAGAAGACTCGCATTTACTTTGGTGGCCTTCCCACCTTTCCCCATACCGGCTTCGAAAAACCATCGCCTCCAGGCAACCTCATGCCATCATCTTGTCGAAATGAGCTTCGAAATTCGTTTCGACGAACACGTCCTTGAAACGATCGATGAAGGTGGCAGGATCGATCTCTCCAAAGTCTGTGATGTTGACCGCATCAGTATGGGACTCGCGGTTGATGTAACGAAAAAAGGCCGTGAATTCCGGCTTGTCCTCGCTGAGCTTCATCAGCGCCTGGCGCAGCGTGGGTGCCTGGTGCACGAAGCTGAAGTAGTACTCCAAAATGTTACGCATCATGTTCGGCATCACGTTGGGGGACGTCCTGCCTTGCAAGGCGTCCTTGATCGTCTGCCAGCACGCCTGGTAGTCATTCTGAATTTCCCTCTCCTCCATCGCCACTACCGAGCTGTATTCAGACTTGGTAATACGGAACAGCGCAAACGCCTTCTCCCCATCCTCTTTCAACAGCTTCACCATTTCATGGAAGAAGAAGAGGTTGTGCGTGAGTATAATCACCTGCTTGAAGCGCTCCTTCGGCATCAACACCTGGCGCCTGATCAAGGAAGCTATGTCGTACACGTAGTTATGGGAAAGGCTCGAAATCGGATCGTCGATGACGATGATCCGGTCACTCTTGAGCCTCCCACCTCCAGCACCCATTTCGCCATTGCAGACTTCAAGGAAGTAGAGGAATGAGATCAGTGTTTTCTCGCCCTCACTCAGGGTCTTGAACACCCCCTCAGTCTGACCTGGACGCTCTAGCCGGTATTGGGGTACTGCCCCCTCCTCCCTGATCAGCGTAAAACCCTTCAGTCCGAGCATCCGCAACCAGTATTTGATGTTCTCGACCGCTTGGTCGATGTTTGTGATGGACGCTCTGGACGTGCTGACGATGCCCTGCTGCTCTTGAATACGATTTCTGAGGGCCTGCACTTCATCCTTGGCCGCTTGGCGTACGCGGCCTTGGGCCTTTTCAACTTTGTCGAATGTCACGAAAAAGGCGTTGCACGCACCTCTGTACCATTTCCAGAAGCGTTGCTTAATGCTCTCTTCATGCTGCTTACGGTTTTTTATCTTCCCGTTGACCTCGTCGATCTTCTGCTGCTCCGCGTCGATCACAGAATTCAATTGAGCTGTTAAAGGAACGGTGGACTCCAACGTCGTTACTAGCGAAGGACTGGCGATTTTCCCGGCCAAGGCTTGGAGGTTATTTTGGAGCACAGCTTGCAGCTTGGAGACATGCAGCTTGATTGCTTGATGCTGATACTCCGGAGCCTCGCACCGACGTAGAAACTGCTCGACTCCGCTCCGGTACCGGCCTTCGAGTTGTCGCAGCACATCCAGGCGTTCCTCGTAGGTCTTGTCGAAGACTTTACGAACCTCAGCGTAAAAATCCGGTGGCAGGTTTTGCTGGCAAAGCGGGCATTTGTCGTGTGCTTCTGTCTCGTAACGCAGGGCATGCTTGACCCAGTCCGAGTTTCCCAGCTGCTGAATAAACGCAGAAAGGTAGGAGTTACCTGACCCGGTGATGACCTCTTGCAGAATCGGATCCCCCTCAAGGCTTTGCGCTTGAAACGCGAGCTGCGGGATACCTGGCAGTTCCTGATCGCTGAACTCCTTTAGCGCAGCGGCCTCAGCCAACAGCACTTGGGCAGTTTCGGAGGAGGCCTCCAGCGGTACACTGCGTACGTGCTCTAGCAATCGCTCCTTTGTGTTGAGCAACTTGAAGCAATAGGCCAGTGCAGTACCATCAAACTCGCGCTTGGGCTTCCACACATTCTCCAACAGTACCTCGTACGCGGCGTCATTAACCTTCTTGCTGTTAACTCCCTTCTCCATTTCAGCGTCATGGGCGATCGTAAGCTCAGCAATGGATGCCTCTGCCGTCGCCAGTGCCTCTTTGGCCTCAATGTTTCCCTCATTGAGCGTGAATACCCCTGGCTGAGAAGTCGCTTCCTGGAAGTTCTTCTCCATGAAATGATGGTTGTAGACCAGCACCTCGCGACCGACCTTGATCGGCTCCACCCCGCAGACGCTATAACAGGCCTCGCCTGGGGCTTGGAGATAGTTGCCAATGGTGGTTTTGCCTGTACCGTTCTGGCCATAGAACAGGCTCACGCGCTTGAGCGGAGCAATGGACACGGCAGCGTCAGGCGAGTAGCTGGAAACATTGCGGAGAAGGATTTTTTCGAGCATGGCACAGTCCCTGGCAGAGGCAGATCCAGCTCAAAGATAGGCAGAAACCGTGCGATTTCATAGGGCCAGCACGCGCTAGAAAACAACTATTCGTGTCGCTAGTGTGAATCGGGGAAGTGTCAGGGGCAGCAGGCTCGTGCCGATCTGGCTCAGCGTCCATTCACAGGGCTGATCAGGGTGGCTCAGCTAGAGAGCTGGGCCGGCTGCGTGGGTGATGATCAGAGAGCGTTCTGGGCTGACCTCTGGTTGGCTCTGATCATTCAGTGGTTACTGCTCAACCGGCGCGATTGTGGTCGGTGACCAGGTTGGCGAATTGCACAAGGTCGCTGATATGCCCCTGGCCTGACCGATCCAAGTGATGCCCCACGATTCCCACAGCTCTAGGGCCATCCCTGTCGCATTTTCTGGAATCGCCAATCATCACCACTCGGGCTTTCTCTCGGGCTCTTTGAATCTCCGCATGGCGGGCGTCCACCCCCATCTCTCGGCAAATGTGCAGGTAGATTCTGGGGTCAGGCTTCATGACCCCAAGCTCGTAACTGAAAGCGTGACATTGCACGTGCGGGAAGGCTTTCCTGATAACAGGGCCGTAGGGCTGGGCTAGGTTCGAACAGATGCCAATGAGCAGCCCCGCTTCCTGCAGTCGGTCAATCACCTCAAGGGCATCAGGGTATGGCTCGATTGATGCCAGTTCCTCGCCCAACGCATCGTTCATCTCCGCTCGCTCCGAAGAAGAAAGCTCGATCCCCAGATGATCAGCTACCTGGTCAAAACTGAGGTTCGCTGTCATCACGAAATGGGTGCTGTCGGATGTTAGCGCCAAACCCTGTCGGCGGCCTTCTTTAAGCAAAGCGCCGTAAGGGTTGGTGCGTTGACCGATGCGAACAACGGTACCGTATGCATCGAAAACGACTGCTGAAATCATGTGCCCTTCTTCCTGTCCAGCCTTATTCAAAAGCCATTGTTCAGATCAAGTAGTAGTAAGACGGAACTGAGCCCGAGCCTGTTCCGCCACCCGTTTTCCTCAGGACTTAGCCCGCCAGAATTGGACTGTAAACCATTTTTTTGACCTGTAAACTAAGTAGGTTTACACATCAAAAAACCGGTTTACACAATCCAGAACTAGGAATCGACAGTCCACTGGCTGTCATACGAGCCCGACTCCGCGCGAAAGCGATTGCCTCATCCAAGAGCACACTGGCCCCGGGCACCCCCTCCTCTGGTCGATGATCCGGATCATTTCAGGGGCAGGGATGAGTGCTAGCCTCATCGGCTTCGAGCCAACTCACGACGACGTAATGATCACGCCCACAAAGGCTCTGGAGCAACACGAAGCCCTGCTGCTCAGCGACAGCCATAGCCGGGGGAGTGGCGACGGTCTCGCCATCACCGATGAGGCCCGAGCGATCCGCGAAAGCAATAGCCGAATAACGCGCACCTACCTTGGCGACATTAGTAAGGTAGGCATCGATGATCACGCCCCACTTGATACGCTTCGCTGCTAAGACTTTCAGAGGAATGGGGTGCTCGTCGCTCACCGAGCACCTTGCTACTGTCGACACTTCAAATCTCCAAAATTTTAAACGGGTTAAAACCGGTTTCTTCTTGGGGGTATCCACGTGGATTCGAGATCAGCCGGCACCGCCCGAATGGTCGATCGATCGAATGGTGGGTATGCCCAAAAATCCAGACGTCTGCCTGGTCAACTAGCTGGTGCCATCGATTGAAATAGGCAGCGCTCAAATGCCCAGAATGCTCTGACCCAGAGGCCTCAGGGATAGGACAGTGATGGGTTACGACGACGGTCTGGCCGGCGTAGGGAGTCGCGAGCTTTTCGCGGAGAAACTCGTACGACGCGCGATTTAATTCGATGAGATCTGCAGGCCGGATACGTCGGTACTCACTGCCCGTACGGATCATCCGAAAATCGTTCATTCCCCCCAAACACGCACTGGAGGCTGCCATCACATCCCCGGTGCCACTGAAATCTGTCCAACACGTCGCGACTAGAAATCGAACGTTGTTCGACGTCCAGACCTGGTTATCCAGGACGTGGACATGCGAGGCGGCTACGGCTTCCATTTTTTCGCGAGTACGGGTGAGATGGCCTTTGTAAAATTCGTGGTTGCCGCTGCAATAAATCACATCACTGCTGAACGACTCATTGGCCCACTTCACACCTCGGTTCAAGAGATCAATATCCCCTGCCAAAATGACAAGATCTGCATCGACGCTCGGAGGGCTGAAGCAGTCGAATTCGTTGTGCAAATCCGAGTAAATCAAAATCTTCATTCAGGAACCCTTGCCTGAGCCGGGGTGGCATGCCTGGCCGACCGCAGAGCCTGCTGAGGGCGGTTCTGCATGGCCTTCCATTTGACGGTTTATCGCTATATTGAAGTTCCGTGAAGCCTGACTAGGAGCCCTACTCTCCCCGGTATTCACAGGCCTGGAGGGAGCAACTGATACAGGGCGAACCTCCCTTCAAGGAGACGATCACGCGAAAACAAAGTCCGTTAATGACAACTATATATGGTGGAACCAGACTGAGCAACATGGCCTTATCCTCGATTTTTGAGGATGCCCCATGACGCTTAAGCTCGGCGTTGCTGCAGTGCTTCGAACGCTGCGAAGCGGGCAGCGCCTGACGATTGAAAGCGTCAACGATGCCACCAGCCGCCAGTACTTGACCCAGCTTGAGCAAGCCAAGTCCAGTATCTCACTTGAAAAACTTCAGGCGATCAGCACTGCCTTGGGCATGAGCCCGCTCACCTTCATCGCCCTCACGCTCTCCGTCACCGGCGAGGAGTCGGCGCAAACACTTCTGAAAACCGCCCAAGGTGAACTGGACGAATTCGAAAAAGCTGGTGGAGTAGAAGCGCTGCAGCACCAGTTCAGCCAAGGGGCGGTAGCTTCTCGACGCCCAGGTCGGCCCGTGGATCAGGATCGCTTGAACAGCGTTTTGCGTTGCAAGGCTGAGGGGCTTACTCAGTCAGCAACTGCTCAGAAATTGGGTATCTCCAAGCAGACCGTGCATGAATTATGGAAGCGAGAGGTCGGCCTGTAGGCCAGGCACTAAGCAGATCTGAGAATTCCCGGCGATCAGAAAGACCTGAGGAAATAAAGTCAGAGGATAGCGAGCGCGTGTTTCGTAGCCCTGGCTGCATGTAAACACCCACCGCCCCAAAGACATTTATCTCGACCAACCCTCCCCCACATTAATACCAAGCTGCGAAAAATCTTGCAGAAGACGCTTGCGACTCAAAATTGCAGGGATCTTGAAAATCTGCTTGTAAGCCTGATAGAGGCCAAAGGGGATCAGCAAAAGTCCCGCCCCGAAGGTTGCAGTAGCAATGACTATACCCGCAGGGATCGAAGCAACGCCAATCAGAACGCCAGCCCAAAAACCGGATCGTGACAACTGACGAACTTCGTCCAAGTCATATTCGACCGTGCCGTTTTTGGTTTCAAACGCGACCAGCACAACGGCGGACTTATGAATATTTTTAACATACCACGTCCTTGGCACATCAGATGCAAGCGCACCTCTGCTCTCAAGGTATTTAGGAATAATTAGGTTTTTATAGTAGAAAATTTTGCCTGACTCATCCAACAAGCGAACCTTTTTGTAGAGGCGCGCACAGTCTTGAGACGAATGAAATTCATAATTTTTTACAGTAGCTGTTACTTTCTTCAGCTCCGACATCCTAGCGTTCCTTAATGCCTGTTCCGTCGACAATTTTTCGATCAGCCTTGGTGCCTGAAGGCGACTGTATGAAAGCCACCACCAGGCTCATGCGCCACCGGTGGGTAAGGCTTCAACTGGCCTGTGCGCAACTCACCTCGGATAATGATGGCGAAAAGCCCATACGTTTCAATATATAGATTTGTATGGATTCAGGCAAACGCGGCATACCGTCTGTTTTTGGGGTGCCGCCATGTCGATTCAGGAAGGTTTCGCCGCAGCGCTGCGGCTGATTCGAATGACCAAAGGGCTGAATCAGAAGGATTTAAGCGGCACAGTTACAGGATCGCACGTCAGCCAGCTCGAAAGCGGCAAAACCTATCCAACGGTCAAGGTGGCTGGTGACCTGGCCCAGGCTCTGGATCTCTCACCCTCAGCATTACTCGCTGTTGCCATGGCTTGTGATTCGGGGGCCACTCCAAGGGCCGTGCTTCTGCAGGCCATCAAAGATCTGGAATCGCTCGGATTGATTGACCAGGTGCCTCCTGCTTCAGCGGATGCCCTGGATGGAACCCATCCGACTAGTCTTCGAGCAGCCGCTGTTCGCGCCAAAGTCCAGGAGCTCAAGAGGCAGGGGCTAAAGCAGGTCGAGGTGGCCAAAGAACTGGAGCTACCTAGGACGACAGTCCAACGGCATTGGCACTAAGTTTGTTAATCCGGGTCTTCAAAGCCAAGTCACTGAGCCTCCCCGCACCTGTAAAAGCTAGCTGAAATTCATCCTCGACGACTGGTGAAGGTGTTCGCACGCAGGGGCGAGGACTTCGACGACGCAGCGCTGGAGTGCGCCGCTGCCATAGGCTCGCTTCGCCTTGCCAAGCGTGTTTCGGAGAGGCTGCTGGTCGGAGCACCGGAACAGCGCGCAGCGAAAGCTTCCAATTTTGCTACGGTTGCTTGTGATGGCCAAGCAAGCGGCTAGGCTGATCGGCGATCGCCACCTCCAAGCTGGAGAACGCAGACTTCTTAGCTCAACAGCAAACCGCCTAGAGCTGACCACCTTCTGCCGATGCTGCCATATATAACGGAGGACAGTTGAGACCGCCAGAACCAGATTTCTTGACCAAGCTGTTTTAAGCCACTAGCGAACATGGGAGCTGGAGGGTTGTGTGCATCGTGATCAAACGATGCTGAACGAAAGTTAGATCGGAGCCGTAGGGACACACTATTTGAGGCATATCAACAACTTGCCTGCCGGAAAGCCACCGACAGCTAGTAACAAAGCTAGTTACCTTTCCACATACCGCGAATAACGTTTCGCATCCCTCTTGAAAGCGCCCATCAACAGCAATAAGATCTTCATGCACCACCAACATCCACATCAACACAAGGAAGATTTTATGGCGCTTAAACCAGGCCCAAAGCCGATTGCCAAGTCAACCGGCGAAGTAGATAAACGTCGCCGTGACAATAAAGACACGCAAGGTAACAACCCTGACTTGAAGCCGAGCAAATCTTCAAAGAAATAGCTTGTTACAGACAGAGCTACTGTAACGGTAGCTTTTGTCATTAAAGCCTGCAAGAGACCGACGAGCAGCCGGACGGTTGAGTTATCGTTACTTTTGTAAATTACTTGCAGGCTACCTACTTATAATTTTACGTACTCTATTTCTTGCTCTTCAGAGAAGCTGAGTGGCCGTTTTTTGCATTCTTCTATCGGTCTCTGCAAAGCATGGAGCCGACTATCCAGACGCCCATCAGTGAGTAGTCCCGCCGCCACTGCCGAATGCCCTCATTTGATAGTCTGTTACAGACTGGAACAGAGCCTCGGCAATCAAGCGTAGCCTTTCCACTTCGATTGCGGGCGCGCCAGTGCCCTGAGCTTGATGGTAACGGCGCATCGCCTCAACTGCCTCAGAGTAGGCTGGATGGTCGGGCGGCAGGAGATCGGACAGTTTTGGCATAAATGCTCCGATTAGTGAATCAGGTCAGGCAGACTACAGGTTGCCAGCAACTGGAAATCCACTACCTCGTGATAAAGGGACTCCGCTCGCAATCGACGGCGCTCTACCTCTTCCAGAGATGCCTCTTGATCCTGAGCTTTTTGATGCGCCCGCATCGCTTCAAGGGCTTCGCGCAGCAGCGGCTCGCCAGCCTTGGCCATGCCTTCTAAGGTTCGCACAGTGCGCTCCTCTCTACACTGATTGTTTGGCCTATTTGCGAGCGGAGGTGATCAAGGATCGGATGCCTGTTACCACTAGGAGGAGTGGCACCCAAACGTTGACTTCACTCATTAACCGCTGAGGCGACACTGAAGACCTGAAAGCACAAATCAACTGAGATAGGAAACGGCTCCTCTCAGACATGCAGTTCAGTTAGTGACTGCGGGTATCGGCAATTATAGCGATAACGGTGACAGCGTCCGCATGAAAATATGCAGACACCATTGCCGTTAACGCTAGAGTTCGGAGGGCAAATTGACAGGACGCTTGCACCCCTCGCGCCCCTACGTTGAGACAAACGGTCATGAGAACAGCGGTTCGGTCGCGCAGAAGAATTTACGGAAGGAAGGGCAAACGCCACTCAAGCCACTTCAAGACCCCGACGTCGCTGCAAGCCTTGATTTCCAAAGATTCGAACAGGTTAGTCAAAAGCACTATCGTCACCGTTACGAGCACGAAGAGTGCCCTGAGTCATTTAGATAACGAAACGGGCGACCATGCCATTGAGTTCCACGGCTAGCCTAGACAACTCATGGCTAGCGGCACTGGTCTGATTAGCTCCAGCGGCGGATTGAGTCGCCAGGTCGCGAATATTCACAAGGTTCCGGTCTACCTCGCGAGAAACCTGCGCCTGTTCTTCGGATGCACTAGCGATTACCAAGTTGCGTTCATTGATCTGAGAAATGGAGGCAGCGATTTGTTCCAATGCATCGCCTGCTGAGCGTGCGAGTTCCAGCGTGCTTTGCGTGCGATTGGTATTAAGAGACATCGACTGAACAGCATCGCCAGTACCAGTTTGGATGCCCGCTACCATCTGCTCTATTTCTTGGGTAGATTGAGCCGTCCTGTGGGCCAAGGCGCGAACCTCATCAGCCACGACTGCAAACCCTCGGCCCGCCTCTCCTGCACGCGCGGCCTCAATGGCTGCATTCAATGCCAGCAAATTGGTCTGCTCGGCAATAGTACGAATAACATCCAGGACTTTACCAATCTCGCGTCCTTGCTCAGCAAGACCTTCGACCTGAGAAGAGGTAGTTTGTACATCTTGAGTCATGGCCTGAATGGCCTTCACCGTTTCTACCACCTTATCGCGCCCCTGGCGCGCAGTGTCGTTAGACGCCTGGGATGCTTGAGAGGTAGACACCGCATTGCGGGCTACTTCTTCGACCGCAGCCGTCATTTGGTTGACCGCTGTTGCAGCCTGCTCAAGTTCATTATTTTGTTGCATCAGCCCCCGCGAAGACTCCTCGGTAACGGCGCTTAACTCCTCCGCTGAAGAGGCAAGTTGCGTGGCCGATCCAGAAATCATCGCGATCGTTGTACGCAGATTCTGCTGCATGATGGACAATGCTCCTAGCAACCGCGCAGGCTCATCACTACCTCCAACCTCGATATGTCCAGTCAACTTACCTTCGGCAATGTCCTGCGCGGCACTCACAGCTTCGCTTAATGGGGTTACTATGCTTCGCGTTAGCAACCAAGCGAGTAGCACTGTCAGCAGAGTGGCAGCCACCGAAACGATGATAATAGCCAATTTTGCGTTGCTGTATTGTTCACCTGCCAAATCCGAGGCATCACTCGCGTTGACTTTATTTATAGCTATTAACTTACTGAGCTGAACACCCATCAAGTCGGCCAAATCCTTCATCTGACCATTTACAAGTTGGCGGACAGCTTCAGTCTGTCCTTGCTGTGACAACTCTAGCGCCCGAGCTTGCTCTGACAAATATGTCTTTAAGGTAATGTCGAATTGAGTGTAGAGCGCTCGCTCATTGGCACCCGACGGCAGGATTGCATAGCTGTCTTTTGACTTTTGGAGGAGCTCAATTAACTCTTTTACGCGACGTTCAGTTTCCTGGAGCGCAGCAGGCTCACGATTGACCAAGATGCGAAAAATGGTAATACGTAACCGCAATGTATTTTCAGTCATCCCCCAAGAAAACCTACACTAGGCAGAAGGTTAGTTTCCATATTTACCGTTGTGTCACGGATCACAGACATGCGCCCCTGAGCAAATAATTCAAGTAAAATAACTAGCCCAGCAATAAACGAAAATCCCGAGAACGCCCGGGGCGCTATATTAAGTCGCCTCAACATCATGGAACGCCCTCCAGGTTTTAAATAACGGCCATAGCTATAGAACTCGCAAAAAAAACGATGACCTAAGGCGAGAAGTAGATCTAGCTTAAACCGTGCACTTTAGTTAAATTTTGGCACCCTCGAAATTAATAATAAATTCGTTGACAGCTTCGACCCCACAGCCTAAATTTCTTTAGTAAGCCCAACGAGCAGCTATAGCATTAAATACAATTTGGAGGCCTAGTTCACGAGGCGTTACGTGATTTTTGCTAAGCCACACAAATAAAACCACTGCTGCTTGCCGCGACTTTTTATTCATCACCCAGAGATCCGACAAATTGAAGCCGCCATAGCTTTCTGGGTCATGCCACGCCATGAGAAATGCCGCGACGGGCTCGGCTGCACAGTCACCCGCAATGGCTGCAGCAATTAGATCGCGGATAGATAAGGATACAAGCTCGTCCAACTCGTCATATCGGAAGTGTGCTAAAGATTTCTCGTAACTCATAATTCTCAGGCTGACCGTCTCGGTATGATAGAAATCACCACATCAAGCGTACGCCTCCTCTCAACCTCATCGGGGAACGCGGTTAAGTCGTACGGATGAGCAGAGGAATGGTACAGCTCATTAGGCGACGCCAGCCTTTCCCAGGTCAACAGAACCCAATTAAAAAATCGCCTAGACCTCCATGATTGATACTTATATCTAGAAGAACACGATAACCTAAAAAGACTACCAAGGAGAAGGCTTAAATACCACTAAAAATTTTACCGATATTTCAACATACTTTTTTGTTTTATGTTGCTTCCTGAGACGCAAATTTTCACGTCCACAGGCGCAAATCGAAGAAAGAAAACTGTAGCCATCTTGAAGGCCTGTCTGCACTCAAAAGTATTGGCGCCATAGCCGCTTTTTGAACGCTAGAGACTTGGCATGCTTTCTCATATTTGGCATGCTCATTGGCTACCTAACCCATTGAGTTCTATCATGCCCACACTAGCGCCCTCTTGCGCCCAAGTGATTTTACGCTTGGCCGAATACGTGCCTGAGCCTCCGGTACCGCTTCAACACCTATACTCAAGTGTGGACTCAAAAGTCAGAGCAGACGCTAGGGTAGATATCATTGAGGCGGCAAGCCTGGTACAAGCGATTGCACTCGTCTCAGGAGATATTGATATTGGACTAATGGCATATGACCTATTCAGGCCTGGGCAGCTCAATGCCCAACTCTACGCAATCATGTCGAGTGACAACCTGGGCGAAGCACTTAGAGTCGCAGTTAAGTATTCAATATTACTAGCCGATGGCACGCCGATTTCATACACTCAGAATGAAGATGGGTTGACGCTAAAATTCCTAAGAGTTGAATCGATGAATGTCACTCGACAGTACATTGATTGCTGCCTATCCACGATGGTGGGGCTAACCCACTGGCTGCTTCCTTGGGAGCCACCTATTCCGCTGTCCGCGACATTTAGCTACCAGGCCCCAGCCGACCAAAGCAAGCTGAAACGCATCTTCGGAAATAATTTAACATTCTCTAGCGAGTTGAATACTATTACCTATTCCGCTCGTGACTTAATGAAACCCCTAGACACTGCTAACCCACAGCTCAAAATATATCATTTAAGCCAGATCAACGAATTACTCTCTAAGCGACAAAGCAAGATCACCTCTATCGTCAAAAATCTGATTTTCACAGACCTAAATTCAAGCCGATTGATGTCTCTGAATAAAGCGGCACGTGAACTAAATTTTAGCTCTCGTACGCTTCAAGCTCGACTCAATGAGGAACGGACATGCTTCAAAGACTTACTTGATGAGTGCCGGCGTGAAATAGCGTGTGAATTTTTACGCACCTCTGATGCTACGTTTACTTCAATCGCAGATAGATTGAGCTTTCGCGGAACAAGTAGCTTCCACAAAGCTTGTACTAGATGGTTTGGCTGCTCGCCCGGCATGTACAGATCCAATCAAAAAATTGATTAATTAGTACGCTAAAATGCAACCTCAGCTGGAGGACTGTTTAGTCCAGACCGAAACATCAGGAATTCTCACACTGCTTTTTTGGATAAGGCGGATCGAGCGTAGTGCCAGAGCAAAGGATAAAACTCCTTAAAGTCCACGCTCAGGGAGTCATAATTATCCATCATTTCGTCGTAAGCACCAATTAAGTGCGTGGGTTGAGACAATCGCTGGGAAATGACATGTAATCCCTCACCAATCTTGGAAATATTTCTGTAAGCGCCAAGCCAATCCTCGGAAATGATTAGAGGGGCTATAGGCTTCAAACGCTCAGGTAAAACCGGCTCATCCTCCAAAATTTTGTAAACTTTATGTGAAAAGGTATCGAGCGCAACATCTGAATATTGATCCCAGTCTCGCGCCAGACAGTGATCAAAAAACATATCGATCACGATCCCCGCATAACGACGCCTTTGGCTAGGGAAACGTCCAAGTGCGCGCCTCACCACGGAATGGGCATCAGTAAAAACATCGATTTTTCGATGTAACTTTATAGCTTCCTCTGTCTGGAAAGAAAATTGCCCTGTCAGCGGCCCTTTTACAAAGTCACCATACAAGCTGCCAAGCAGTTGGTCAGGATCCTGGCCGCCTAAGTGCAAATGCGCTAGATAATTCATTAACAGTACCTACTGTGCTCGCCTATAAAGTCGCGCCAAGCGATCTGAATTTCGATAGCCCGAACGATTAACCTCTCATCCATCAGGTCGGTATCGTACACCCCCCTATCCTAACCTAGCTATCGATCACGTCGATTATCACAATAACCTGAACGACTACCTTCTGGATTGTTTTTATGAAAACCCAGCATTTTTAGCTCAGACCAACAGGAAAAACGACTAGGTAAACTCTGAAAAAGACCTCCTGATTTGGCAAAATTTCCGAATACCAGTTTCTGAGCCTTTCGATCATGAAACAGATGTCCTTCGCCGACACCGAGTACGCCAGCAAGCGCAAGTAGACCCGCAAAAATTATTCCTGATCGAGAGGGATCAGGTGGTGCCCTGCAAGGGTTTGATTACTCTGATCGAGCCGCATTATCCAAAGGGTGAAGGTGGTCGTCCGGCCTACCCATTGATGGCGATGCTGCGGATACATCTGATGCAGAGCTGGTTCGGCTACAGCGACCCGGCGATGGAAGAGGCGTTGTATGAGACGACCATTCTGCGCCAGTTTTCTGGCCTGAGCCTTGTGCGAATCTCGTACGAAACCACCACTCTCAATCTCCGGCGCCTGCCGGAAAAGCACGACCTGGCAACTGGAATTCTCGGTGTGATCAATAGCTATCTGGGCGATCACGGCCTGTCGCTGCATCAGGGCACTATCGTCGATGCCACTTTGATTCACGCCCCCAGTTCGACAAAAAACAAGGACGGCAAGCGCGATCCCGAGATGCACCAGACGAAGATGTATTGGCTGCGCGAGGGCACCGGATAGGCGATCTCTAAAGTTTTAAAACCGGCCCTGCCTAACCCTCGCTCAACCTTCAAGCCTATGCCTATGCGCTATGTGGCCGCTGCTGAGTCGAGCAGTTCCTGCGCGCCCAGAGTCACCGACATTCAATACGATGATCCGTATCGGTTGAGCACGCTTTTACTATTGCGAAACAGGCAGAAGATCGTACCGCCTGAATAGCGATCGATAGAAGGAGATCATCTGCTCCTCTGCATCCGGCAGGGAGAGTTCGTAACCACCAAATCGATACACCTCATACCCTGCGAGCCTCAGAGCCCTGTCTGCCGACATCATCGCTGAGTAGCGGCGGGGGCTGGCTCGTCCATCATCAGTCGCGTAGTGATGATCACCATCGACCTCAATGACTACCCGGACTCCTCCAGGTAGCAACAGCAGAAAATCCATTCGAGAACGGAGCAGCGCGTCCTTGCCTCGTTGAGAGACCGTCTGCGGATCCCAGAAAAACCAGACCTCCGGCAAGAGGACTGGGAGCTCAGGAATTCAAGCTTTATCAAAGGCCTTGTAGAAGCTTGTAAAGGCCAAAATCTGCGGAGGCGATGACTTGGGTAAACAGTTACCCAATCGTTGATACAACGCCTTCTTGCCCTCCCCCGCTGCCAATCCCCGGGTGTGCTCGAACCAGGATTGCAGGTCACGCCAAAGCAGCCCCGCCGGCCCTATCGCTCGGTCGTACATCAAGACCTTGTCAGCATTGCTGACCACTTCAATGTCGTTGTCCAGTGCATTACTGAAGCGCAGGTCGGGCTTGGCTTTGGATGCAAAGATAAGGTTCTTAGGCGAAGCCTTAGCATTGCCGCCAAGATACGTGAGCTGACCCTCCAGGTAGGCGTCAGCCCCAATCGTGACGATGAAATGGACGCCGTAGGGCTTCAACACTTCATCCACTGCATCCATGAACGCCCGCTGAGCGGCCTCGTCGGGGCGCACCGAGGAAGAAGCCAGTGCTTCGATGAATCGCACGAAACGGGCATCGGTGGATTTGAAGGCGCCCACCTTTTCAAAGAGTGTCGTGGCGCTCCAATCATCGTTGGCGATGCAGTGACGCTCAATATGGTCACGCAGGCTGGGGGCCAGCGAAAAATCTGCCAGCAAGCTTCGCTCATCGATACGCCAGAAGTTCGCAAGGGTCGTGAGAAACCCTTCCCCATGGAGAAACAGTGCTTCTTGATCAAGTCGCCGGGATAAATCCCGCCGGTACCGTGCGGGGATGGCCGGGCGAGAGCCCTCGTCCCAGTAGAGCTCTTGAAGCTCATCGCGATGCACGACCGGTAAATCAAGTTGTGCCAAGGCCGCGCCGGCAGCGAAGACCAACTGCTCGTCTGAAGCTTCGTACACAGCGCCACGAAAGTGATCGCGCTTCGAAGGTGCGCCCAAGTAGTCGTTCAGCCCTATCGACGCGAGGACGCCTGGAATTTGAGTACCGGTGTAGTGATTCTTCTGCTCGCCCAGGATCTCGCCTAGACGCTCACGTAACGCAATCAGGTTTGACGGGGCTCGGGGCATTCGAGAACCTTTGTGCAGAGGACGACAGTGAACTTGAACGTACGTGGTGCTACGGTCGCGCCGCGATCGGCAAAGCCTAACCGTTGTGATGCCTTGACCGTAGCTGTATTCGCACTGAACAGCAGCTACGCTTGGCACACACCATTTAGGCCCGGAGGAAATCACGATGGCGTATTCAGAGCTCCTGCGCGACCAAACTGAGCGAGTCTTTGGGGACAAAGTCAAATCAGCGGTGTGGCTCAGTCAGCCACGTGCTGCGTTCGATGGGCTAAGCGCGCTGGAGTATGCCCGAGACGAGCCTACGTATCTTCGCGTAAAGGAAACACTGGACAGGATCGAGCATGGGTTTGCAGCCTGATTCCGTTTCAGCAAGGCCTCTGTTCGGAGATCACTCCAACTAAGCGCTCGGACGGTAACCGCTATCCAACATCCTGAGCGATGGCAAACCCTCATCATGGGAGGTGCAGCTGATTGTTCTACAGCCCGTCACGCGCCCCCAAAACCTCTGCTTTCCAGAATTACCCTTTCACCGAGGTAATGCGTAGGGTTTGCGACCGCCACCTGCCTTCGGGTAATGCGGCTCGATCAACGCGACCAGCCTGCTCCACGGCACGACCTGTTCCATCTCCGCCAGGAAACGCTCACGAGGGGTTTACTTGCGCTTACCGGCGTATTCGAAATCGGAGAAGCTCATCTGTCTCATGGGCAAGGCTTGTTGGCGTGGATGAACGGAGCACTATTTCAGCACTGGTCAGGCTGCCTGTGCTGACTTGATCGGAGTTTCCCTAGAGCTAGGCTTCGTACCGTCAGCACCGTCCGCTGCGCTGCTTTGGTGAATCACAGCCGCAGTCTGACAAACCTTGGTTCATAGATAAAAGATCGCTCCCTTCTACTCGGAGAGCAATCAATGCATCGACATACAGTGCTTGCTTGGCTGCAGAGCTTCCTCAGCGGCGTCGATCTGCAGGGCCTTGGCGATTGACCGGAGGCTCCTCCGAGCGTCGTTGATACTCAGTGGTGGGCGGAGGTGGCGGAACGCGCGTTTGTTCGTTATTGCTTGGTTTCTGGTTGTCGGTCACGCAATTAGCTCCCTTAAGGTGACTAGAACAGCAAGTGCCGCAAGAGCCCCTGCTCCGATTATGATTTCCTGGTATGCCAGATCGAGTGGTTTGGTCTTCTCAGCTACCGTGACCTTCAGCGACTCCAAGGTATCGATGTAGCAGTTGTAGATGTGCTTCTTCTGCGCCTCTTCATCTACGGCAATCAGGTACTCGCAAGTCGGTCGGGAGGACGGCAGGTTTGGATAGTCCTTGATTCGCAGTGCGCTCAGCGCGTGCCCCCATGCACAGGCGATTGCGAACGCTGCCACGGCGAAAGCAATGAAAATCAGTATGGCCAGGGGAGACCCGAGCTGAAAGATGACTCCGTTCTTTAGGCCTGCTATTGCGCTGAGGCCTGCGATGAGAATCGAGACCGCAGTGAAAAAACGAGCGCTCTTGTTCTCTACGTGATTGAAGCGTTCCTGCTCATCCTTGAACCTGTCTTTCAGGTAGGAAATGGTTTCGTCCATTAGACCATCCAGAAGTTGCTGGCATGCTTGCGTACTGGATGTGACATTAGGCTGTGACATCTGCACGTATGGGAGGCCGCTATGATAGCGTTTTAATGCCCCAGCGGGCACCAAAGGCCAACAGAAGGGATCTGACCGATGAGTACCAGCCTCTATCGCACCCAGATAGCGCAGCATCAGCGCACCATCGCCAGACTTCAAGGCGAAAAAGTAAAGAAGGTCAAGGCAGCAGCAAACGCGGGCAAGAAAAGCGCCGACGCCAGCGCAGCTGCGGCCAAAACCTCATCGGTCTCAACGATGAAATCGAAGCTGCGTGATGCAATGCGCTACGACAGCGAACAGACCAAAGCGCTATCGGAAGTCAGCCAACTGGAGAAAAAAATCTTCGAAGCCCAGAAACGGCTCACCCAGAGCGAGCAGCGGCTTACCGAGGTGCTCAAGCGTGAACAGCGACGCTCTGACGCAGCACATGAGCAACGCATGCGGCAGATCAATGACGGGCTATCCCGCCATGAAGAACTCCACGATCAAACCGCCAAGGAGATCGAAAAGCTGAAGGCCTTGCCCGAGAAAATCACGGTCGTGTTCTTTGCCGCAGACCCCGGTAGCGATAAGAGCAACAGGCTTCTGCTGGATGAGGAAGCTCGTTTGATTGGCGAGAAGATCAGGGCATCCGAGCACAGGGATGTGCTTGAGTTCCACACCCGATGGGCAGTGCGGCCCATGGACGTTTTCCAGGCAATGAACGAGCTCAAGCCAACCATCGTCCACTTCAGTGGTCATGGCACGAGTGCCGACACGCTGGTGCTTCAGGACGATCAGGGAAACCCGAAACATGTTCCTTTGGAAGGCATCGTAAGCGCTATGGCTATTGGCTCTGAAAACCTGAAGCTGGTCTTCTTCAATACGTGCCACTCGTTCAACCAGGCCGAAGCATGCATACGCCACATACCGGCAGCGATTGGCATGAACCGCGACGTGGGAGATCTCCCCGCTCGATTCTTTGCCGCACAGTTCTACTCAGCGATCGGTTTCGGCCATTCCGTCCAGAGAGCCTTTCACCAAGCCAAAGCCTTGGTCGCGATGGAGTTTCCAGGCGAAGAAGCCATACCTGAGGTGTATGAGCAGGATGAGGGGTCGCTGGTTTTGGTGAGGCCTTCAGAGTTTTGATTGCACTCTTGCCCTGATTTGCTTTGTTCGGGAAAGTTTCCAAGCAAATGCTGCGCTTTCCACTAGCAGGGTGGAGAACATTCCATGAAGAGCTTACTGAAAAAGTGGTTGACACTAACACTGTATGCACATACAGCTAGCTCGTCAACCCACGGTTCCCTCTTCAACTAGCGAGCAACACAGCTTTGCAATGTGCCTGGGTAGAGTTGCGCTACAAACAGGATGTTTGTGACGTATTGAGATAGCTCCTAGCGGGGCTTTTTTCGTTTTTGTGCCCGGTCGGCTGCCCAGAACTGTTCGGCTTTCACGTAACCCTCTCTGAGCTCTGCATAATCGACCGCGCAGCGAAAATCCCCTGATCAAACCTTGCGGGGGTCTCCCTCTTTTCCAACGGTTTCGACGGGACGTGTTCTTTCTGCTCCGGGTTCGGTTGTGGCTTTATCTCAGGCCGAGTCGTAGCTGGGTCGTCGACAGACGGATGCGGGGTTGCTGGAGCTTGAGGCGATGGAACGGCGAGCGTAGCCGCTGAGGGTGCAGGGGCGCTATAGGTAAAGGCGTAAATAGAAATACCCAGCGCCGCGAGCCCAAGCATCGCAGTACCTCGGCAACTGACCCTGTAGAAGAGCCCCTCAGCTTGCTCAATGGGCTCCCCAACCATTTTCTTGAATTCAGCTTCAGACAGAAAGCGATACAGCTTTGGCTGCCAGTCCTTACGCAGCTTTCGCTGGATGCTGATGAACTTTCGGCCCGACATCACGTTCAGTACCGTGTAGCCAAATGCGACCGCCATTACGATCGAGATCAGGTACGGGTTGATCTGCAACGTGAGCCTCGCGGCAATCAAGCCCAGGCCAACAGTCAGCGCCGTGGAGATCGCGGCAATTGATTGGCGAGTCGCGTCTGTGGCCTTCGACGTTTCCTCCGTCACGGCCTTACGAAGATCTGTAAGGGATTTCAGTGTGTCTTTGGTGATTTCCGAGACCGCCATCTGATAAGCGATTCTCGCGCAATCCAAGGCAGCGGCCAGGTTCTCCCTGAAGTACTCCTGTACCTCCCCGTCCGCCCGACCGGAGCGCGCGATTTCGGCGGACAACAGGATGTGCTTCACCTCTGCTTCCCGCGCGTTATCGAACACCCATGCCGCTGCTTCCTGGACAACCTCGAAGTCTTTAAGCGAGATGGATGGAGTCCCCTCGACCGCCGCTGGGATTGTCAGGTTGAGCTTGGGCGGCCCTTTGAAGGTGAGCTTGCTACCACTGGTGTCGATTTCATTCGCAAAGCAACAGCTGAGGGCACCGAACGCCTGCGCTGCCCAGAGCATGTGTAAAGGATCAGCCTCATCGAGATGGTGTCCTTCTGCGAGCAACCAATGGCGCACATCCTCCGGTACTTTGCGGAGGGTCGCTGATTCTTTCACCAGGAGTCGAGGTGACTTGGTCGCCTGTGATTCGGTGTAGTCGCCCCCTTCACCCCAACCACAATATGCCCTCGCTCTGGTATTGAAAGGCTGAGTGAGGCCAAGCAGGTGCCAACGTGCAGCAGCGTGTCCATTGACCAGGAACGCCTTGAAGCCTACTTCCGTCGCCACATAGAGGGCCTGTTCCTGGACATGATCTTCCGGAAGTGGCTTCTCCAGCTCAACGCGGAACGGCCCGAAATCTTCATCCTCGTCATCGACGTCAGTTTCGCTGCTCGCGCAGTCGTAGATCGTGAATGACCAGGCAGCAGCGACAGCGGCTTTCTTGATCGACCGAGCAGTTTCCGCTGATAGGTCGGAAACGATGAGGGTAAGGTTGCCCTCTGTGATTAGCGCCTGACGCTTGCGCGATAGCTCGTTAAGCAGGCTGGCCAGGCTTTGGTGTGACAACGCTGTCCTCCTTGACTCGATCTGTATCGACGATGATTTGTTTCTTATCTCCGTCGAGCTGTATCACCTGGACGTTGGGGTTTTCCTTCCGATCGGGGAAGAGAATGGTGACGCCCTCAGCCGTGACGATCTTGCGCATGTAGGGCTGACGGAGGATCCGGCGATCGGGCTTGAAGCTCAGCTCGTGCAGCTTGCTCTTCCTGACACGACTCCGAGTCTCACGCTCCAGGCGGTTGGCTATTTTCTCATCCTCAGGATGTCCCGCTGCCATCATCACTGCCTCAACGATCGCCTCTTCATCAATGCGTCGACGAGTGCCCAGGTTGGCTTGGGCCCGCTGCAGCGCCTTGGCTATATCCTGACCGGGCAGGTGCTCAATGCAGGTCTGCAGCGCAGCCTTTAGGACTTTGCGGGTTATCTCGCTCAGCTCAGTGTCCGAGACTGCTCTACTCACAGCCAAGAAATCGGCGAAGTAGTCGGCAAGATCCACCCCTTGCTTGGTGCGATCGGTAGCCGAAATGTTCTGGTCGGCAACCCCGCTGATCACCCGAATCAGTGCCGTTTTCTGAATGGCCTTCTTCTCGTCTACCAAAGCATTCACGATACGCCGCAGCTTCTTTCCTGGAGCACCGTCATTCTGCTCCAACGCAAGCTTGTAGTCGTACTTGATCAGGCTGTAGATCTTCACATCCGGGTCTGCGACAGACAGCTCGAACATCAACAGAACGCCATCAGCACTGCCGCCCACGTGCGCACGGTTGAAACTGGCGGCTAGGGCCTGAGCGCCGGCCACGAAGGACGTGTCCGCACTTGCGATCGCCTCGACCTCGTTACGGGTCACCGATACCGCTTTGAACATGAAGACCGGCGCGGTGGCCATGTCCACGATCTTGCCGATGAAGAACGCTTCCTCCTCCAGAGCCCGCTCTGGCATGGCCGCGAAGTCCTTGGTACCCACGACATGCAAGATCATCCGTGTGATCTTGAGTGAATCAATCTCTTCGTCCGAAAAAAAGCTCATGCCATCTCCATGGAATCTGCCCCCCTCCTGAGCAGGAAGAGGAACCACCCGCCTCGGCATGCGCCCAGGCGACAATTAAGCATCAATTGCAGCCTGCAGGGCCGATGGCCACTTTCGCGGAGGGCTAGGATGTAATGCTGTGGCCGGAGCATATCCGGAAAGAATGGCCAGCAGCCAGTACAACAGCGCTGTGGGTGCATTAGCCAACTTAAGCAGCGTAAGGCCATCCCACAGTCGCCAAGCCGATCAGCTTTTGCTGCCAGAAATCCTCACAACCGCCTGGCTCCTCCATAAAGAGTACATTTGTACCAAAACGCTACAAGTTTCTGCGTTGGGTTTCTCAATGGACGAAACTCTGCTAATTCACATGATCCGGAATGGATGAACGAGTGAGCTATTAGAGAATGTTGCATCTCAACAGAAATTAGTTAGAGAAAGTATTAATAAATATCATTGACACCAATGACATCTAGCAAGCGAGCCAAGGCTTGGGAAAATCGACGGATAGCATGAAGAATTAGATAGTGAGTGAAGTGATCATGCTTTAACCAAGGACTAACCTCGAACGCCTAATTCGCTCTAACAATGCGCTATTTATGAATGACTATGTAACTCAGTAGAACCACCGGCAAGGCGACCATCCAGCGGAGCGATGTTATTAAGTCAAACACTCCACCTACGCAGCCCCGTCACCCACGCCATCTAAATCTTCTGAAAACCACTTGATATCTAATAGCACAAAATATAAAGCAACGGAAACTGACTTTGACTCCATTGATTTATTGCGGACACACTAAAACCCGGAAAATTCCGAACAAAATCAAAAAAGGGAAAAATTTGGATGCTCTTTAACTCAATCGCTTCCTAATTCTATCTAGCTCTCTAAGCTCATCCAATGTCGATATTTTAGCCCAAGGCCCATAAAATCCTGGCTCTGGGAAGTTTTCGGACTCCTCCCCTTCTAGAACTGTTTTATATATATCTGCCGCTTGCTCTACCATGCCATCAATCATCTTTAAGAATGTAACCAACGCATGCCTTAAAGTCTCAGACTCATCCACCACAGCTTGATCTATCTTTCCCTGCGTTGGCAAAGCCACTAAATCAATGCTTCTAATCTTTTCTTTAAGCAATAAATTCTGCGACTCAAGGCTCGCATTGCGTATCCTCAAAGCTTCTATATCGGTTATGACACTACCTGAAACTGCCTCCACGGAAGCCTCCGCCCCCAGGAAGTCTTCAAGTAGCTTACGGTAACTTGTATTCCTGAGCAGCGTAACGTGGCTCACAGGCTTACAAAGCTCCTCACGCTCTGAACCCGTCTGAGCGAAGAACGCTTTTAACTCAAACTCCGTTACCAGCTTAGCCACATCCTTGGCTAACCTGGTAACATTATTATACTTAGCATTAGAAAGAACAATCAGTGCCTTTCTAATAAACTCTATACGCTGTTGTCTATGATTTTCCCTATACTCATCGAACGTGTCCTTTTTCGGGTTCAGCATCGTGTTTCTCCACTTGGCTGTGCCCGATCCTATTGGTTATTAGCAAATCGGGTTTCACGGGCACTGGCGGTTTGGCTGCCGCCTGACTGATCTTGAAGACGTCCATAACGTCTAGTGCCTGTGAATTTACCATACTGCCAATTTGCGAAGCTAACGCCACGCCTGGTGGATGCTCGCTGATATTGAGGACGCTATCTAGATCCCCCTGCTTCATTAGCAACATTGCTCGAAGATAGGCGAATTTAGTATCCAGATCGGCGCTAGATGCGTCCGGAAAATTCTGGACGTCGATGAGCCGTTTGACCAAATGCTCCCCCCCGGTGAGCTCCACCCGCTTGAAGTGGGTCAACAGATCATCCTTCCTGGGAACGAACAGCTTATTCGCCTGCCCATTGAGTGCCATTTGGTACAGCTGCTGCTCGACAGCCTCGTACGCAAAGGCTTCACGAGCATACCTATCGTGATCCTCACTCAGCGTCTCGATCACCTGCCGATCAGCTGCGGTGCGTTTGAGACTCCGATAATGTTTCAGCTTGCGGAGCACCTCTGCCATTAACTCCTTGCATTTGTCCTTTTCGGCACTGATTGCCGGTAGGTGACAAACTCCGCGAATGGCGTAATGACACATATCACAGGGCCTGCCAGCCCCCAGCAGCTCCAAAATCTCTTTGGGGCACCGATTGTTGAATGGACAGATGTGAGTTGGGTTGTAGGCAAATACCGTATCCTTACGAGCCCTTAGAATCTCAATTCCGCTTTGATCTTCCTTCACTCCAATCAAGCTGATCAGCCCATGCGTTTTAATAGCTTGAGCGGGATCAGTTTTGATGTCAGCAGCTAATCGTGCATTGAGCTTGATGACCGCAGCAGCCAGCTCCGGAGCCTCTGCATCGTTGAGTTTCTCTGTGTTTTTCAGCAAATAATTCGCTAGTAGTTTCTGATGATTCGGAAGGTCATCCTCTTCAAATACAGAGTAATACCACACATGCGGCTCGGACTGACCTGTCATATATTGACCGACAACCCATGCAGGGAGGAACCTGACTGCTTCCGAGACGAAGCCAGCGCGCAGCCCGTGAGGCGTATAATCACTGACCATAGAATCAACAGTGATCCCCGCAAAGAACTCGTCGGTGTAAACAATAGGGATCTCAGCCCCACCATTTCTCCTTCTTACGAAGACCAGGTCAGGGACTTTCAGATCTTTGAGTTGATTATGGATAAAGCACTGCAAAATCGACAGCATCACAGGATAATATCTATAGCTCGCCCAACTATTTTGCCCTTCCAGTGGCATTCTGAACAATGGCTTGAATTTGCCAAATTTAGAGCTCTCCTTATTTCCGTACCATAAAGGCTCGCTGTAGTTTTGCGCACTGCACTGTCCATACCATTTCCTTTGCCTATCAAGGATGGCCATCACCGGACGAGCAACAATCGCAGTCCATTCGCCATGCGACTTATCACTACTAACAAACAGCGGCGACAGCTGGCTACCACTACTGCGATCCAGCATGCAATCGTATCGATCTTTATCAAGCCAGATGAGATGCTTCTGACGAAGGCCAGTCTCACACATAAGCTGCGTCAGGCGAACGTGATTAGGCACGATCCTCGGCACAACTTCGCCCCCAATCTCATAATCGATCGTACGATAGAAACGGGGAAGAAATTCAAACTTATGGATTTTTCCATCGCAGTAGAAAATAGGACAATAGTTCAATTTGCTCTGATCAATAACCGTGACCCGAGCCTCCCCCCTACCCCACATCGACTCCCATTCAGAAGATTCTTGCAGTTCGGCTAGACTAGGTTGATACAGCGCCCCCTGAATGACCCCTGGCATTTGACCGTCAGCCATCATATTCAGATGCATAACCAAGTATTCCATGGAATAAAGCATACTCACAAAGGCACCAAAGTACGCTCGGGGAATTGGCCGTTTGACTGTACCGCTCCGCCGCCTCACCGGTGGATAGCAGGCTGACGAAAAATTGTTCGTAAAACGATCAGCATTTGGGATGGTGAACCGGTGCTCTTGCACCCAATCACAAAACTCGTCTGCACAAAGGACGCGCGAATACCACGACTCATTCCCCCAATCGTTAAACCTAGCGTAGCACTCAAGAAATTTCAGAAATGTCATGGGAGGTTCTTTCTCATACACAAGAACCCCATCTACAAAGTTAGCCTCACGAGTAAAATACAACACGCAATCGTAATCATTGAAAGTAGCCGGGTAATCTCGCAGATCTCCATCGCGAGCCAGGAAGAAATTAGGCAGATAAGTCGACAAGTATGCCAACTGCAAATTCAGCAGAAAAATCTGAGTTTTTTCGCTTTGCAACCGCTTCGATTTTACAAATGATCGGAAGGTGGCATCCACTCCAGCACAGAAGACCCTGACCTTCTCAGGCAACCTAGCATAAAACTTCGCACCACCCTCTTGCATATCAAATACAGGTTTAAGCATGTACGACTTGACGCAACGAGTGAAAAGAGCATCAAGATCTACGGGCTTAACGCCATTCCCATACTCGACGCCCTCGTCAAACGCGATGTCTGCAGCCGTCTTTTTTGCAGGTTTCTTTCTATTTTCCCGAGCAATTCTATTGATGTCGTCGATTTCCCTCCTGACTTCCGCGACTACCTCTTCTACCATTCCCCGAGCTGCAACGTTATCCCCGGCCAAAAAATACAGGAACTGCAACACACGGTATTGTCCAAGAGACTTTTTTCGCCCAATACTATCTTTATAAACCGCAACACAGTACTCCCGAGTCAAATCATCCGAACAGTAAACCTGACCACTTAGCAACAGCTTAGTCCAACGTGTATAAGCGCTCTTGTCAAAATGACGATCGTGCTTGCTGGCGTATAACTTGTCATGATTCATATTCTTTCGTATCTGTTGGAGCGCAGGCGCTCCACCCAATGCGATCACTTTTTCAAGGACGCTATCCAGATGGCTTACGGCCCTCATCGAAAGAGGCAGGATGACCTGCCTCCTCGACCACATGAGAATAAAGACTAGCTTGAAGAAATTTGCGAGGGCCTGTTCTTGCCGTGGAGTGCACGAAGTCAGCTGGGGATGAACATCCGCGAATTTCGCATCAGGATCATCAGTGCAGCAATTCACCAGCGCACGATAATGACTTTTCTCCCACAACGAGAAGTTAATCATCGCCCCCTGAAAATAACTATCAACCTGATAAGTTGCATCGGGAGTTACCCCTGAAGAGTGCTCCTGATAGAAAGCTCTGACCTCTTTGCAAGCGCCTTGAATCGCAGAGGCGATCTCCGAACCAGGAATCAACCACATCATGGAGTTTTTGTATAAAATCTTCATACCATCTTTACTCTTTAAGCAGAACGAAATAGCGAATTTTGGACAAGAGAAGCCCACAGGACGCACTTTCTAATTAAGTGCGCTCGGATACTCCGCGCGTTTTTTGACTAGACGTTATTTACAGGGGCCAAATAGCACCAAAAGGTAGATCAGGCTTCGCTGGTTACAAATTTTTCAAGATGAGCAATTTGCTGCCTCAAATGCTCAATCTGTACCTTAGCTACATTGAAGGTACCATCTCGCATTCTCATAAGGTTCATCGCAGCCATGGACGCTCGAAGCATGTGGCTATCTTTGCGCGCATATCGCTGGACTGCAGTAGCGGAGGAGTGCCCAAGTAATTTCTGGACAACGCCAAGCTCGAAGCCAAAGGCACCAGGTTTGAAAGGATTTGGGCAGTGATTGTGCAAGTAGTACGCATACATATGGCGAAGAGCATGAAACCCATAGCTCTCGCCCGTCAACGCTTTAGCGGCTGCGTTGAAGCGCTCCCATACGGCTTGATAGGAGGATGGCATGCCCTCTCCGTTGATGAGGTTCCTAAACAGAAAATGATGCGACACAGGCCTGTGGCGCTTCATTTCCAGAGCACGCTGCTCGGCGATGTAAAGATCCAGATTCACCCAAAAATGAGAAGCGAACGGCTCTATCAAGAAGGTTTCGGGGTGCAAACGCCCTTTGTGGCTCAGCTTGCTGATAGCCACATCTGTCATGAAGCGGGACAGCTCTTTGATTCGAGTGTTCGGATCGATGATCTGAACGTAGTTGTCAAATGGCTTCCCAGGATAGATACATACATCAGACGTAAACATCGTCAGCGCTTCTGAGATACGGCAACCGCAGGCCGCTAGCAGTGACCATAGCGTCTTGTCCCTGAGGCACGTCGCGCTCTCGATAAGCTTCACACACAGGTCAATCGGAAAGACTTTTTCATCGCCACCATAGCTATCAGTATGTGCCATGGTTGACGGCTTGGAGGTGGCGACCAGCCCCACCTGTCGTATCCGTTTTGCCCCACCCGCTATGCATCCTGCCAACCAGCTACTGTTGCCAATTGCAATGCTGATCTTCGTAGGTGCAGCTACGTACTGAGAGGTGATTGCCGGCAGCGCTGAAACGAGATCTTTGCCTACGTAGCCGGTCTCCTGGAGCTGAAGGATTGCCTTTCTGAAAGTCTCACTCGCATCGATGAAGTTATTGACGGCAGTAAGGTGCTTCCGGATCGAGCTACCCCCCATTTTCCGGTCACCCAAAATCCTCGCGACGGATCGGCTCAGCTCGACACTGCTGCCCGAGCCATAAGCCAGGAAATTCTCGTACCCCTCGATCGCTTCAGTCAGAAGCAAAGGCGTGAGGCCCCCATTCAGATCGGCAACCACCTGGATGTATTGGATGAACAGCAGCACTGCTGGGCCATAGGCTTTCACTGTGTTCCAGGCCTGACGCTTCGAGAGCTCGAAGATCCAGGTGTCAAAGAACTCGCTGGTCACCACGTCAGCAGAAAGCATGCGGTACGTTGGCCTTCCGGCGCGAAACGTTTCCATGATGCTGACCGACACATCTACCACTGCAGCCATTAAGCCCCCGTCTCGGATGTAGGTTTGCTGGAATGGGCAAACCCCTAAGGTGCAACTACCAGTTGCAACGGGTGGCGATACTGCAACAAGACGCAACAACACGCAACCAAAACGTTGCACATTTTAGTTTTCTTGTGGGCCTGGTGAGGTTGGGGTTAAGAAAATCGAGACGAAAAAAAAGGGCCTAGATTGCTCTAGGCCCTTAATTCATTGATGTTTGGCGGGAAACCAGGGATTCGAACCCTGGGAACGCTCTCACGTTCGCCGGTTTTCAAGACCGGTGCATTCAACCACTCTGCCAATTTCCCGGGATGTTCGTAGCGCGACTGGACAACAGCGCTATAAGATGCAACTAGAAGGGGCCTTAGATAAGAACTCTAGGATAGTTGCCCATCGACGGTTTTCAAGACCGTTGCCTTAAACCACTCGGCCACGCTTCCTCGTATTGCGGGCGCCATAATACCGAAATGAAACAAGCTGTCAAACTCTCTAGGTGGCTGGTCTGCGCGCCTCTGTTATGATCTTTGCATCTGAACGTTTCAAACCCACAGGAGTGTCGCCATGCGCGAACAGGATTACGCCGTCAACCACGGCCTGCAGGTCGAACAGCAAGAGGTCAGCCGCGTCCTGCGCAACACCTATGGCCTGCTGGCCATCACCCTCGCTTTCAGTGGTGTCATGGCCTATGTGGCCCAACAGATGCGCGTCGGCTACCCGAACATTTTCGTGGTACTGATCGGCTTCTACGGCCTGTTTTTCCTCACCAACAAGCTGCGTGATTCGGTATGGGGCCTGGTGTCCACCTTCGCGCTGACCGGTTTCATGGGCTTCCTGCTCGGCCCTATCCTCAACCGCTACCTGGGCATGGCCGGCGGCGCTGAAGTGGTCAGCTCGGCATTCGCCATGACCGCACTGGTGTTCGGTGGTCTGTCGGCCTACGTGCTGATCACCCGCAAGGACATGAGCTTCCTGGGCGGCTTCATCACCGCAGGCTTCTTCGTGCTGCTGGGCGCTGTGCTGGCAAGCTTCTTCTTCCAGATCAGCGGCCTGCAACTGGCGATCAGCGCAGGTTTCGTGCTGTTCTCATCGGTGTGCATCCTGTTCCAGACCAGCGCAATCATCCACGGTGGTGAGCGTAACTACATCATGGCAACCATCAGCCTGTATGTATCGATCTACAACCTGTTCGTCAGCCTGCTGCAACTGTTCGGGCTGATGGGTCGGGACGACTGATCTGAGCTTGGTTGGTTGAGTGTTGAAAAAGCCCGCTTCGGCGGGCTTTTTTGTGGGTGGCGTTTGAGGGGCGCTGGCTTCGCGCTCGTTCGCTGGCAAGGCCGACCCCTACGCCCCGCGGGCTGTAGCGCCAGATAATGCTGGCAAACTGGACTACCCCAATCCCCGCGCGCGCCGTAGAATGCGCTCCTTTTTTCTGCCCGGGGCAGCAACACCCATGAGCTCACTCGAACAAGCGCCCGAACAGGCCAATGAACTGGTTCTAGGCCTGGAAGACCGGCCCCGGCCGCTGATCGCCCTGCTCGCTGCCCTGCAGCACCTGCTGGCGATCATCGTGCCTATCGTTACCCCCGGCCTGCTGATCTGCCAGGCACTCGGCGTATCGGCCCGCGATACCAACCTGATCGTGTCGATGTCGCTGGTGATCTCCGGGATCGCCACCTTCGTGCAATGCCGACGCTTCGGGCCCTTCGGCGCCGGGCTGTTGATCGTGCAAGGCACCAGCTTCAACTTCGTTGGCCCGCTGATCGCCGGCGGCGCGCTGATGGTCAAGCAAGGTACGCCCGTAGAAGGCGTAATGGCGGCAATCTTTGGTGTGGTGATTGCCGGCTCGTTCGTTGAGATGGGCATTTCGCGCATTCTGCCGTTCGTGAAGCGCCTGATCACCCCCCTGGTCACCGGCATAGTAGTGCTGATGATCGGCCTCACGCTGATCAAGGTGGGCCTGATCAGCATGGGCGGCGGCTTCGGCGCCATGGCCAACGGTACCTTCGCCAACGGCGAAAACCTGCTGCTGTCCGGCGTGGTGCTGGCCATCATCGTGGTACTCAACCGCATCCCGGTGGTGTGGATGCGCAGTTGCGCGATCGTGATCGCGCTGGCCGTCGGCTACGCACTGGCCGGCTACCTGGGCCGCCTGGACTTTACCGGCATGCATGAAGCCGCCGTGTTCCAGGTGCCGGTGCCATTGCACTTCGGCCTGAGTTTCTCCTGGGCGCTGTTCATTCCGATGCTGGTGATCTACCTCGTGACTTCGCTGGAAGCCATCGGCGACGTTACCGCCACCAGCAAGGTGTCGCGCCAGCCGGTCGAAGGCCCGCTGTGGATGCAACGCATCAAGGGCGGCGTGCTGGTCAACGGCGCCAACTCGCTGCTGGCCGGTGTATTCAACACCTTCCCCAGCTCGGTGTTCGCGCAGAACAACGGCGTGATCCAGCTGACCGGTATTGCCAGCCGCCATATCGGTATCTGGATTGCCGCAATGCTGGTGATTCTGGGGCTGTTCCCAAGCGTGGCCGGGGTGATCCAGGCGGTGCCGGAGCCGGTGCTGGGTGGCGCTGCTATGGTGATGTTCGGTGCCGTAGCGGCCTCGGGTATCAATATTCTGGCCAGCATCAGCCTGGACCGTCGCGCCCTGCTGATCATCGCGGTGTCCCTGGCGTTGGGCCTGGGCGTGGCGCAGGTGCCGGAATTCCTGGCGCACATGCCATCGGCACTGCGCAATGTGCTGGAGTCTGGCGTGGCAACCGGTGGCATCTGTGCGCTGGTGCTGAACTGGTTCCTGCCCGAGTCCAAAGCCCAGAACTGAGGCCGCTTGCCAAGCTGCCCCAACCAGGCCCGCGCCCACAAGGCGCGGGCTTTTTGCTTTATCATGGGCGCAGTTTTGCTGACAGAGCCTGCCATGAAGTTCGCCCTCGCGGTATTTTCCCCCGGCCATGCGCCCTCCTCGCGCCGTGCACTGCTGTTCGCCCAGGCTGCCCTGGCCAGCGGGCACGAGATCGTGCGGCTGTTTTTCTATCAGGATGGCGTGCACAGCGCCTCGGCCAACGTGGTCGCGCCGCAGGATGAGCTGGACGTGCCGGCGCAATGGCGTGCCTTCGTCACGGAGCACCAGCTCGATGCAGTGGTGTGCATTGCCGCCGCCCTGCGCCGTGGCGTGTTGAACGCCGAAGAAGCCCAGCGTTATCAACGCCCCGCGGTGAACCTGCCCGCGCCGTGGGAGCTGTCGGGCCTGGGTCAGTTGCACGAAGCTGCACAAACCGCCGACCGCCTGGTCTGCTTTGGAGGCGATTGAATGGCCAAGTCATTGCTGATCATCAGCCGCCAGGCCCCCTGGGCCGGCCCGTCGGCCCGCGAGGCACTGGATATCGCCCTGGCCGGCGGCGCCTTCGACTTGCCGCTGGGCATGCTGTTTCTGGATGATGGCGTGTTTCAGCTGGCACCTGCGCAGCAACCGGCACAGCTGCAACAGAAGAACCTGGCGGCCAACCTCCAGGCGCTACCGATGTTCGGCGTGGAGGCCCTGTTCGCCGACGCCCGCAGCCTGCTCGAGCGCGGCCTGGACGCTGAACACCTGACACTGGACGTCGAGGTACTCGACGACGCTGCACTGGCAGCCCTGATCGACCGTTTTGACCAGGTGGTAACCCTCTGATGAGCACACTGCACGTCATTTCCCACTCGCCCTTCGGCGATAACCGCCTGAGCAGTTGCCTGCGCCTGCTGGGCAGCAACGACGGCCTGCTGCTGTGCGGCGACGCGGTGTATGCGCTGCAGCCCGGCAGCGAGCCGCTGAAAGCGCTGGAGCACGCCAACCTGGGCGCAAGGCTGTTTGCGCTGGAAGAAGACCTGCAAGCTCGCGGTATCTCCAGCGACGCGGCCCGGGCCATCGACTACCCGGCGTTCGTGCAGCTGTCGCTGGACCACGACAAGGTCAACAGCTGGCTATGAGCACCCTGAGCCTCGACAACCAGGACATTGCCCTGGACAAGGACGGCTTCCTGGTCGACCTGAAGGACTGGTCGAAGCCCGTGGCACAAGCCCTGGCCGAGCGCGAAGGCCTGGAACTGACTCCCGAACACTGGGAGGTACTGGAGCTGCTGCGCCAGTTCTACCAGGAGTTCGAGCTGTCGCCGGCCACGCGCCCGCTGATCAAGTACACCGCCTTGAAGCTGGGCCCGGACAAAGGCAACAGCCTGCACCTGAACCGCCTGTTCAACGGCACCCCCGCCAAACTTGCCGCGAAGCTCGCGGGCCTGCCAAAGCCGACCAACTGCATATGACTGCCCCTACCCCGCTCACCCTCGAAACGCCCGCCGAACACCCCTTCGCTCAGTTCGTGCGCATTTTGGGCAAAGGCAAACGCGGCGCCCGCGGCCTGACCCGGGAAGAAGCCCGCGAGGCCATGGGCATGCTGCTGGACGGCAAGGTCGAGCAGACGCAGCTGGGCGCCTTCCTGATGCTGCTGCGTCACAAGGAGGAGAGCCCCGAGGAGCTGGCCGGCTTCACCGAAGCCGTGCGCCAGCGTGTACAGGCACCGCCCATCGCGGTCGACCTGGACTGGCCGAGCTATGCGGGCAAGAAGCGCCACCTGCCGTGGTTTCTGCTGGCGGCCAAGTGCCTTGCGAAAAACGGCGTGCGCATCCTGCTGCACGGCGGCGGCGCTCACACCGCCGGGCGCCTGTATACCGAACAGGTGCTGGAACAGGTGCAGATCTCGCTGTGCCGCGACTGGGCCAGCGTCGCCAGTGCCCTGGACGAGCACTGCATCGCGTTCATCCCCCTGCAGGACTGGGCGCCGCGCCTGCAGCACATGATCGACCTGCGCAACACCCTGGGGCTGCGCTCGCCCATTCACTCCCTGGCACGGGTGCTCAACCCGCTGGGGGCGCGGTGCGGCCTGCAGAGTATCTTCCACCCCGGCTACCAGGCCGTACACCGCGAAGCCAGTCGGCTGCTGGGCGATACGGCGATTGTGGTCAAGGGTGACGGCGGTGAGATCGAGATCAATCCGGATGCCACCAGCCACCTGTACGGCACTGCCCATGGCCAAGACTGGGATGAAGAATGGCCGCAGCTGTCGGCCCAGCGCCATGTGAAGCCGGCCAGCCTCGACCTGCAGCACCTGCTGGCAGTATGGCGCGGCGAGGCCCGCAACAGCTACGGTGAACTGGCTCTTGTATCGAGCATGGCGCTGGCGCTACGCGGCTTGGGGCAAACCCGAGAGGACGCCTTCACGCAGGCGCAGCACTGGTGGGATCAACGCCTGAGCTAGGCGACTGATCGGGGTTTTCGATCAAACAGGCCGATGCTTTGCGCCATTGGTTCGAACTTGAACCCGTACACTGGGCTCCAAGTTGAACGAATCGCCAAGGAGACCACCATGGGCCTGTTGATCGACGGCCGCTGGCATGACCAGTGGTATGAAAGCAGCAAAGACGGCACCTTCCAGCGCGAGAACGCGCAGCGGCGCAATCAGCTGCCCGCAGCCGACGCCGGGCGCTATCACCTGTATGTGTCGCTGGCCTGCCCCTGGGCGCACCGCACGCTGATCTTTCGCACGCTCAAGGGCCTGGACAAGCTGATCGACGTGTCGGTGGTCAGCTGGCTGATGGGCGAGAACGGCTGGACCTTCGACACAGCCCTGGGTTCGACGGGCGACAAGCTCGACCAGCTTGAATTCCTGCATCAGCGCTACACCCGCGACGACCCGCATTACACCGGCCGGGTCACGGTCCCGGTGCTGTGGGACAAGCAGGAACAACGCATCGTCAACAGCGAGTCGGCCGAGATCATCCGTATCTTCAACACCGCCTTCGACGGGCTGACCAGCAATCGCCTGGACCTTTACCCCGAGCCGCTGCGCGCGAGCATCGATGCACTGAACGAGCGGATCTACCCTGCCGTGAACAACGGCGTGTACCGCGCAGGCTTTGCGACTACGCAAAAAGCCTACGAGCAGGCGTTCGACGAGCTGTTTGCCGAGCTGGATGCACTGGAAAAGCTACTGAACGACCAGCGCTACCTGGCCGGCGAGTACCTGACCGAAGCTGACTGGCGGCTGTTCACCACGCTGGTTCGGTTCGATGCGGTGTATCACGGGCACTTCAAGTGCAACCTGCGGCGCATCGCCGATTATCCGAACCTGTCGAACTGGCTGAGGGAGCTGTACCAGTGGCCGGGAGTGGCCGAGACGGTGAACATGGAGCATATCCAGCATCACTATTACATGAGCCACAAGACCATCAACCCGAACGGGATCGTGCCCAAGGGACCATTGCAGGACTTTGCGGCGCGACATGATCGGGATCGGCTGGTGGGCCGGGGGATTTGGGACAAGACCAGTTTTTGATCAGGGGTTGAAGGGCCCCTTCGCCAGCAAGGCTGGCTCCTGCAGTGGGTCGCGTGAAGCTGCAGGAGCCAGCCTTGCTGGCGAAGCTGTTGTTACTGAGCCCCTTCGAACCAAGCCAGCTTCTCGCGAAGCTGCACCACCTCGCCCACGATCACCAGCGTCGGCGCATGCACTTCATGCTCCGCCACCAGTTGCGGCAGGTCGGCCAGGGTGCCGGTAAACACCCGCTGGTTGGTGGTAGTGCCCTGCTGCACCAGCGCCGCCGGCGTACTAGCCGCACGACCGTGACGAATCAGCTCGGCACAGATGGTCGGCAAGCCCACCAGCCCCATGTAGAACACCAGGGTCTGCGCAGGCGCCACCAGGTCATTCCACGGCAGGTTGCTAGTACCGTCCTTGAGGTGGCCGGTCACGAAGCGCACCGACTGGGCATAATCGCGATGGGTCAGCGGGATGCCGGCATACGCCGAGCAGCCGCTGGCCGCAGTGATGCCCGGCACCACCTGGAAGGGTATGCCATGCTCGGCCAGCTCTTCGATCTCCTCGCCACCCCGGCCGAAGATGAACGGATCGCCGCCCTTGAGGCGCAGCACGCGCTTGCCTTGCTTGGCCAGGGTCACCAGCAGCTGGTTGATCTGGTCCTGCGGCACACTGTGATCGGCACGGCGCTTGCCCACGTAGATGCGCTCGGCGTCGCGCCGGCACAACTCGATGATGGCGGGCGCCACCAGGCGGTCGTACAGCACCACATCGGCCTGCTGCATCAGGCGCAGCGCACGGAAGGTCAGCAAGTCCGGATCACCCGGCCCCGCCCCCACCAGGTACACCTCGCCCGAGGTCTGCGGCAGCGCGCCATCCACCTTGGCCTGCAGCAGGCGTTCGGCTTCGGCGCCCTGCCCGGCCAGCTGGCGCTCGGCAATCGGGCCCTGGAACACGTCTTCCCAGAACCCACGACGCTGGTTCACGTCGGGGTACAGTTCCTTGACCCGATGGCGAAAGCGCGCGGCCAGGCCGGCCAGTTCGCCATAGGCGGCAGGAATCCAGGTTTCCAGCTTGGCGCGGATCAGGCGTGCCAGCACCGGCGCATCGCCGCCGCTGGACACCGCTACCACCAGTGGCGAACGGTCGACGATCGCCGGGAAGATCACCGTGCACAAGGCCGGCGCATCCACCACGTTGACCGGCACACAGCGCTGGCGCGCATCGGCCGATACCTGGGCGTTGAGCGCCTGGTCGTCGGTGGCGGCGATGATCAGCTGGCAACCGTCGAGGTCGCTTTCGTGATAGCCGCGGGCCAGGGTCTGGCCGCCACTGGAGCGTGCCAGTTCGGCCAGCTGCCCCTCGATTTCAGGGGCAACCACCCGCAGCACGGCACCTGCATCGGCCAGCAGGCGAGACTTGCGCAGGGCAATCTCGCCTCCACCCACGACCAGCACCTGGCTGCCCCGAAGGTTGTGGAACAGCGGCAGGAACTCCATTTAACCGATGATCTCCAGGCCACCCATGTAAGGCTTGAGCACGTCCGGTACACGGATGCTGCCATCAGCCTGCTGGTAGTTCTCCAGCACTGCCACCAAGGTACGGCCTACAGCCAGGCCCGAGCCGTTGAGGGTGTGCACCAGCTCCGGCTTGCCGGTTTCCGGGTTGCGCCAGCGGGCCTGCATGCGGCGCGCCTGGAAGTCGCCGCAGTTGGAGCACGAGGAAATTTCGCGGTACTTGTCCTGGCTCGGCACCCACACTTCCAGGTCGTAGGTCTTCACGGCACTGAAGCCCATGTCGCCGGTGCACAGCGACAGTACGCGGTAAGGCAGCTCCAGCAGTTGCAGCACGCGCTCGGCGTTGGCAGTCAGGCCTTCGAGGGCTTCCATCGACTTGCTCGGCTCGACCACCTGGACCATCTCGACCTTGTCGAACTGGTGCTGGCGGATCATGCCGCGGGTATCGCGACCTGACGCACCGGCTTCGCTACGAAAGCACGGGGTGTGGGCGACGAACTTGATCGGCAGTTGCTTGGCATCGACGATTTCGCCGGCCACGATGTTGGTCAGCGACACTTCGGCCGTCGGGATCAGGTAGAAGTCGGCCTCGCCTTCACGGCTGATCTTGAACAGGTCTTCCTCGAACTTGGGCAGCTGGCCGGTACCTTGCAGCGCCGGGGCCTGTACCAGGTACGGGGTGTAGGCTTCCTCGTAGCCATGCTCGGCGGTGTGCAGGTTGATCATGAACTGCGCCAGGGCACGGTGCAGACGGGCGATCGGGCCGCGCAGCAGGGCAAACCGCGCGCCCGACAGCTTGGCCGCGGTCTCGAAGTCGAGGTAGCCGTTGCGCTCGCCCAGGGCGACGTGGTCCTGGATCGCAAAATCGAAGCTGCGCGGGGTGCCCCAGCGGCGCACTTCGACGTTGTCGTCTTCATCGGCGCCCACCGGTACGCTGGCGTCCGGCAGGTTGGGGATGGTCAGCAGGATAGCGTCCAGCTCTTCGCGGATACCTTCCAGCTCCACCTTGCCGGCAGCCAGTTCGTTGGCCATGCGCTCGACGTCGGCCATCAGCGGGGCAATGTCCTCACCCTTGGCCTTGGCCTGGCCGATGGATTTGGAACGGGCGTTACGCTCGGCCTGCAGCTGTTCGGTGCGGGTCTGCACAGACTTGCGGCGCTCTTCAAGTGCTTCGATGCGCGCGACATCCAGGCTGAAGCCACGGGAAGCCAGGCGATCCGCCACTTCCTGAAGTTGGCCGCGTAACAGTTGGGAATCGAGCATATCGTTTTCTCGCTGGTTCAGAATTTGGTCAAGGACAAACCGGCCCAGGTGGCGAGCAGGCCACCCACTACACTGAGGCTGGCATAGCCGAACGCCAGGGGCGCTTGCCCGCTTTCGAGCAGGCGTACGGTGTCCATGGAAAAAGATGAAAAGGTCGTCAGGCCGCCAAGGAAGCCGACGATCAGGCCTGCGCGCAGCTCGACCGGCACCAGCGGGCGATGCAGAAACAGCCCGTAGAGCAAGCCGATCAGCAGGCAGCCAATCAGGTTGACCGCCAGCGTACCGAGATAGAAGTGGCGTGGCCAGTGGGCATTGACCCAATTTCCCGCGGCAAAGCGCAGCAGCGTGCCGGCAATGCCCCCGGCGCTGACTGCGGCCACCAGGGCAATCATGGCTTTCTCCGCTGGCGCGGGCTCAGGCGATCGAGTTCGGCCAGGTGGCGCAGCTTCTCGCCGATCTTCAGTTCCAGGCCGCGAGGCACCGGCTGGTAGTACTGGCGCGGCGCGAGGTCATCGGGAAAGTAGTCTTCGCCCGCCGCATAGGCATCGGGCTCGTCGTGGGCATAACGGTACTCGTCGCCGTAGCCCAGTTGCTTCATCAGCTTGGTGGGTGCGTTGCGCAGGTGCAGCGGCACTTCCAGCGAACCATGCTCGGCGGCTTCGCGCAGGGCGGTCTTGAAGCCCATGTACACCGCGTTGCTCTTGGGCGCACAGGCCAGGTACGTAATGGCCTGGGCCACCGCCAGCTCGCCCTCGGGGCTGCCCAGGCGCTCCTGCACGTCCCACGCGGCCAGACACAGGCTCAGCGCACGCGGGTCGGCGTTGCCGATGTCTTCGCTGGCCATGCGCACCACGCGCCGCGCCAGGTACAACGGGTCGCAGCCGCCATCGAGCATGCGTGCGAACCAGTACAGCGCCCCATCGGGGTTGGAGCCGCGCACCGATTTGTGCAATGCGGAAATCTGGTCGTAGAAGGCCTCGCCGCCCTTGTCGAAACGTCGACGGGTATCGCCAAGCAGGCTTTGCAGCAGCTCCACCCCGATCTCGCTGCCGTCTTCGGCCAGGTCCGAGGCATTCTCCAGCAGGTTGAGCAGGCGCCGGCCATCGCCATCGGCGGCAGCCAGCAGCATCTTGAAGGCTTCGTCGCCCAGGCTCAGGTTGCGCTTGCCCAGGCCGCGCTCCTCGGTCAGTGCGCGCTCCACCAGGCGGTGCAACGCGGCTTCGTCCAGGCTCTTGAGCACATACACACGCGCCCGCGACAGCAGGGCGTTGTTGAGTTCAAACGAGGGGTTTTCGGTGGTGGCGCCGATGAAGATCAGCGTGCCGTCTTCCACATACGGCAGAAAGGCGTCCTGCTGCGACTTGTTGAAGCGGTGCACTTCGTCGACGAACAGGATGGTGCGCCGCCCGTACTGGGCGGCCTGCTGCTTGGCGATCTCCACCGCCTGGCGGATCTCCTTGACCCCGGCCAGTACGGCCGAGACGGTCTCGAAGTGCGCCTCGCAGAACTGTGCCAGCAAACGCGCCAGGGTGGTCTTGCCCACCCCGGGCGGGCCCCAGAAGATCATCGAGTGCAGCGCGCCCTGCTCCAGTGCCTCGCGCAGCGGCTTGCCGCGCGCCAGCAGGTGCTGCTGGCCGACGTATTCGTCCAGGTTGGCCGGGCGCAGGCGCGCGGCCAAGGGCTGGGCAACAGGGTCACTTCGAAACAGGTCCATGGACGCGGGCTTGACCTCTTTACTCTTGAATCACGTCGGCGCCTTCAGGCACGACGAACTTGAATTTGCTCGCCGGGATCGGCTCATTGGCCTTGACCCCGCTGAACAGGATGTTGGTGCGCTGGCCGACGCTGTCGATCAGTTGCATATCGTTTACCAGCCCCTTGCGGAACGACAGGCGCAGCGAGTCGAACAGGGTGTCCTTGGTTTTGGGCTTGAGCGTGAAATCGATCACGTCACCCTGTTGCTTGGAGGTGATATCGAAGCTCTGGCTGATTTTCGAGATATCACCCGACAACAGCAAGGCCGGCGTTTCGGTCAGACGCTCGTCGAGCTTCTTGATGGTCGCCTGCTCCAGGTCCGGGTCCCACAGGGTCACCTTCTTGCCGTCCGACACCACCACCTGCTCGGCAGGCGCATCGGTGTGCCAGTAGAACAGGCCAGGGCGCTGCACCGCCATCTGACCGGTGGTTTCCTGCAACTGGGTGCCGCTGCCATCGAGGGTCAGTTGCGAGAAACCGGCAGAAATGGTCTTGGACGTCTCCAGCAATTGGGTCAGGCTTTTGACGTCCGCCTCTGCGGCGAAAACCGAAGCGCTGGACAGGGCCATGGCGGAAACCAACAGCATGCGAATCAGGCGCATGGAAATCCTCGTTGCAGTAGGGGTGGGCCGGCGGCCGTCAATGGCCGCCGGCAGATAAGGAATCATCAGTCGCGCATCGGTCCGGGCGCAATCACTTCACGCGAACCGTTGGTGTTCATGGCAGTGACCACACCGGCCATTTCCATCGCCTCGATCATGCGGGCGGCGCGGTTGTAGCCAATCTTGAGCTTGCGCTGTACCGCGGAAATGGAGGCACGACGGCTTTCGAGCACGAACTGCACGGCCTCGTCGTACAGCGCGTCGGTTTCGGCGTCATCGTCACCGCCACCACCACCGCCCCCATCGAAGCCGCTGCCGGCCTCTTCGACACCGCTGAGGATGTCGTCGTTGTAGTCCGGGGCGCCGCGCAGCTTCCAGGCCTCGACCACGCGGTGAACCTCTTCGTCGGACACGAAGGCGCCGTGCACGCGAATCGGCAGGCTGGTGCCCGGCGGCATGTACAGCATGTCACCATGGCCCAGCAGTTGTTCGGCGCCGCCCTGGTCGATGATGGTGCGCGAGTCGATCTTGCTCGATACCTGGAACGCCATGCGGGTCGGGATGTTGGCCTTGATCAGGCCGGTGATCACGTCCACCGACGGACGCTGGGTGGCCAGGATCAGGTGGATACCGGCAGCCCGCGCCTTCTGCGCGATACGGGCGATCAGTTCTTCGACCTTCTTGCCGACGATCATCATCATGTCGGCGAATTCGTCCACCACCACCACGATGGTCGGCAGGGTCTTGAGCAGCGGCGGCACGTCATCCATGCTTTCGCGCTTGAACATCGGGTCGTAGATCGGCTCGCCCGCTTCTTCGGCGTCCTTGATCTTGCGGTTGAAGCCGGCCAGGTTGCGCACGCCCATGGCCGCCATCAGCTTGTAGCGGCGCTCCATCTCGGCCACGCTCCAGCGCAGGGCATTGGCGGCGTCCTTCATGTCGGTGACCACCGGGCACAGCAGGTGCGGGATGCCTTCGTAGATCGACAGTTCGAGCATCTTCGGGTCGATCATGATCAATTTGGCGTCTTCGGGGCCGGACTTGAACAGGATCGACAGGATCATCGCGTTCACGCCCACCGATTTACCGGAACCTGTGGTACCGGCCACCAGCAGGTGCGGCATCTTGGCCAGGTCGGTGATCACCGGCTTGCCGCCGATATCGTGACCCAGGGCCATGGTCACAGGCGACTTGGCCTCGTCATACTGCGGCGACGACAGCACCTCGGAGAAGCGCACGATCTGGCGGTCTTCGTTGGGGATCTCGATACCCACCGTGGTCTTGCCCGGGATCACTTCGACCACGCGCACGCTGGTTACCGCCAGCGAGCGCGCCAGGTCCTTGGCCAGGTTGGCGATGCGGCTGACCTTGACCCCGGCGGCCGGCTGGATTTCGTAGCGGGTGATCACCGGGCCGGGGTGGATCGAGTCCACCGACACTTCAACCCCGAACTCCTTGAGCTTGATTTCCAGCAGATGGCCCACGCCCGCCAGGGACTCTGGCGAATAGTTGACCTTCTTCTTCTCGGCCGGGTCGAGAATCGAAATCGGTGGCAGCGTGCCTTCGATGGCGCTGTCCACGAACAACGGCGCCTGCTTTTCCTTCTGCACGCGCTTGCTCGGCTCTGGCGCCTTGGCCGGCGCCGGCATGATCACCGGTGGCACATGCTGCTCGCGTTCGGCCACATGCTTGCTCAGCGCGGTATCGCGCTCGATGATGCGTTCCTTGGCCTTGAGCTGCTCGCGGCGGTCGGGCACCACAGGCGCCACCACGTCGTGCACCTGCTCGTCGACTTCACGCAATTGGGCAACCAGGCGCTTGCGCTCGTTGCGCCCGGCCCACCAGCGGTTGGCCGCACCCTGGAACAGTTCGAACAGGTCAAGGGTGATCTTGCCGGTGATGTCCATCACCTTGAACCACGACAGGTCGGTGAACACGGTCAGGCCGAACAGGAACAGCGCGATGAACATCAGGGTGCTGCCCTGCACGTTCAGCGCGTTCTTGGCCAGGTCACCCAGACTTTCGCCCAGCGCGCCGCCCGCCGAGGCCGGCAGGCTCGGGGCCGAATGGAAATGGATATGCGCCAGCGCGGCGCCCGACAGCACCAGGAACACCAGGCCGATCAAACGCCAGGAGAACAGCCAGCCGCTCCACTGCCAGGGCTGATGACGTTCGCGGAAGATCTGCCAGGTCTTGATCGCCAGCAGCAACGGGAAGATATAGGCGAAATAGCCCAGCACCATGAACAACACGTCGGCAAAGAACGCCCCGGCGCGACCGGCGGCGTTCTGCACCTGCTCGACATTGCTGGTATGGCTGAAGCCCGGGTCGGCCTGGTCGTAGGTGAGCAGGGCCATCCACAGGTACAGGCACAGCGCGCCCATGGCGATCAGCGCACCTTCCTTGAGCCGGTAGTGCAGCTGCTGGCGCCAGATCGGCTCGGGGTTGGGTGTTGCGGTGGATTTCTTCAAAACGCGTCTATTCCTGCGCTCAATGCGCGTCCAACAGGGGTTGACCGGGCGACCGGGTCAACAAACCACTACTTTTAACATTACTGCCCGCCTGCCGCCATGACGGCACGCCGGAACGAGGCGTAAACGGGGGCCAATTTCCTATACGGCAATTTGAGCACGCATTCTCTTTTGTGACAAAGGCTTATGCGGGGTTTTTGCGTAGTTGGGACAGCATAGTGCAGGTTAAGTTGCGCCGCCCGCCAACGCCGGCGGGGCAACGGCAGGCGCCGGCCTTGCCGACGAAGCCTTTTGCGGCGATCCTTCCCCTCCCCTCCTCCACCGCACGGCGACCCACCTCCATGCTGACTTGGCTGAGCCGCAACAACCTGGACTTCCCGCCCCTGGAAAAGGCCCTGCACGAACCCAACGGCCTGCTCGCCGCCGGCGGCGACCTGAGTGCCGAGCGCCTGGTGCAGGCCTATCGCCATGGCTGCTTCCCCTGGTACCAGGACGGCCAGCCGATCCTGTGGTGGTCGCCCGACCCGCGCACCGTGTTGTTCCCGGACGAGCTGCACGTGTCGCGCTCGCTGCGCAAGGTCATTCGCCAGGGCCGCTACCAGGTCAGCTTCGACCAGGACTTTGCCAGCGTGATCAGTGCCTGTGCGGCGCCTCGCGACTATGCCGACGGCACCTGGATCACCGACCCCATGCAGGCTGCCTACCTCACGCTGCACCAGCAGGGCTTCGCCCACTCGGTGGAAGTGCGCGAAAACGGCGAGCTGGTGGGCGGGCTCTACGGCCTGGCCATGGGCCGCCTGTTCTTTGGCGAATCGATGTTCAGCCGCGCCGACAACGCCTCCAAGGTGGGCTTCGTGCACCTGGTCGAACACCTCAAGGCGGCCGGCTTCGTGCTCATCGACTGCCAGATGCCCACCAACCACCTGCACAGCCTCGGCGCCCGCTCCATCGCTCGCAGCGCCTTTGCCGAGTACCTGCGCAACTACCTCGACCAGCCGGCCAACGTCAGCTGGGCCTGACGTCCTGGCGTTTGCTAGGCGAGTTTTCACAGCTGGCTTACACTTAATCCAAACGCACCTCCCGAGGGGTTGATCATGACAGAGCTGGCGCGGTTGAAGTTTTATGCCACTCAACCCCATGCCTGCAGCTACCTGCCAGACGAGCAAGCCACCACGCTGTTTCTCGACCCGAGCCAGCCAATGGACGCCAACGTCTACGCAGACCTGTCGGAAATGGGCTTTCGTCGCAGCGGCGACCACCTGTACCGCCCGCATTGCCAGAACTGCAATGCGTGCGTACCTGCGCGCATCCCGGCGGCTCGCTTTACGCCCAATCGCCAGCAGAAGCGCATCATCAAGCGCAACGCCGACCTGGTGGTGACCCCCGCACGCCCTCGGTTCAACGAAGAATACTTCGAGCTGTACCGCCGCTACATCGAGCAGCGCCATGCCGACGGCGACATGTACCCGCCCAGCCGCGACCAGTTCTCCACCTTCCTGGTCCGCGACCTGCCGTTTTCACGCTTCTACGAGTTTCGCCTGGACGGCAAGCTGCTGGCGGTGGCGGTCACCGACCTGCTGCCCAACGGCGTATCGGCGGTGTACACCTTCTACGAACCCCAGGAAGAACGGCGCAGCCTGGGACGTTTCGCGATCCTCTGGCAGATCAGCGAAACCCTGCGCCTGGGGCTTGAAGCGGTCTATCTCGGGTACTGGATCAAGAACTGCAAAAAGATGAATTACAAGACCCAGTACCGCCCCATCGAGCTGCTGATCAATCAACGATGGGTCACGCTTAACTGAAACCCTTGGCTTGAACCCCATTTTTCGGGCACAATGCACGCCACTTTTTAGCCTGGCGCAGTTGCACCGGGCCGGCAACTGGACACCGAGGGCTTTACTGCATGTCGAAAGAAGACAGCTTCGAAATGGAAGGCACTGTCGTCGACACCCTGCCCAACACCATGTTCCGCGTGGAGTTGGAAAATGGGCACGTCGTTACCGCGCATATCTCCGGCAAGATGCGCAAGAACTACATCCGTATTCTCACCGGCGACAAGGTCCGCGTCGAACTGACGCCTTATGACCTGAGCAAAGGGCGCATCACCTACCGCGCCCGCTAAACGCTACACACAAGAACGCCCGGCCAGTGCCGGGCGTTTTTGCGTGCCTGCCTGAAAAGCCTCGCCGGCCAGGCCGACCCCTACCAGGGCTGCATCACCCCGCAGGAGCCGGCCGTGCCGGCGAACGCGATCAGGCCATCTCGGCCGTGGTCTCGAAGTCGAACACCAGCTCGCCATCGCGCAGGTCGATGTGCACCACGCCGCCATGCTCGGCCAGCTCGCCAAACAGGATCTCTTCGGCCAGCGGCCGCTTGATCTTGTCCTGGATAAGCCGCGCCATGGGCCGCGCACCCATCTGCGCATCGTAGCCACCGGCTGCCAGGTAGCTGCGAGCAGCATCCGACACCTCCAGCAGTACGCGCTTGTCTTCCAGCTGGGCCTGCAGTTCGGTGAGGAACTTGTCGACCACGCTCTTGATCACTTCGTGGCTCAGGCGACCAAACTGGATGATGGTGTCCAAGCGGTTGCGGAACTCCGGCGTGAAGCTCTTCTTGATCACTTCCATCGCGTCGGACGAGTGGTCCTGATGGGTAAACCCGATCGAGGCCCGTGCCGCAGTCTCGGCGCCGGCGTTGGTGGTCATGATCACGATGACGTTGCGAAAGTCCGCCTTGCGCCCGTTGTTGTCGGTCAGGGTACCGTGGTCCATCACCTGCAGCAGCAGGTTGAAGACTTCCGGGTGAGCCTTCTCGATTTCATCGAGCAGCAGCACGCAATGCGGCTGCTTGGTGATGGCTTCGGTCAACAGGCCGCCCTGGTCGAACCCGACATAGCCCGGAGGCGCACCGATCAGGCGCGACACGGTGTGACGCTCCATGTACTCGGACATGTCGAAACGCACCAGCTCGACCCCCAGCGCCTTGGCCAGCTGACGCGCCGCCTCGGTCTTGCCGACCCCGGTAGGGCCTGCAAACAGGAACGAGCCCACCGGCTTGTCCGGCGCCTTCAGGCCGGCACGCGACAGCTTGATGGCGGTGGCCAGCGAATCGATCGCGGCATCCTGGCCAAACACGGTCAGCTTCAGGTCGCGCTCCAGGTTGCGCAGCAGCTCCTTGTCGGAACTGGTGACGTGCTTTGGCGGAATGCGCGCAATCTTGGCGACGATGTCTTCCACCTGCTGCACATCGATGCGCTTGACGCGCTTCTCGACCGGCTGCAGGCGCTGGTACGCCCCCGCCTCGTCGATCACGTCGATGGCCTTGTCCGGCATATGCCGGTCATTGATGTAGCGCGCTGCAAGCTCCGCTGCGGCACGCAGCGACTCATCGCTGTACTCGATGCTGTGATGGGACTCGAAACGCCCCTTGAGGCCGCGCAGGATGCCGATGGTGTCTTCCACCGACGGCTCGCTGACATCCACCTTCTGGAAGCGCCGCGCCAGGGCCCGGTCCTTCTCGAAGATGCCGCGGAACTCCTGGAACGTAGTCGAGCCGATGCAACGGATATCACCCGAAGACAGCAGCGGCTTGAGCAGGTTGGACGCATCCATCACCCCGCCCGATGCCGCACCGGCGCCGATGATGGTGTGGATTTCGTCGATGAACAGGATCGCCTGCGGACGCTTGCGCAGTTCGCCGAGCAGCGCCTTGAAGCGCTTCTCGAAGTCGCCACGGTACTTGGTACCGGCCAGCAAGGCGCCCAGGTCCAGCGAATAGACCACGCTCTGGGCCAGCAGGTCAGGCACCTGACCGTCGACGATACGCTTGGCCAGGCCTTCGGCGATGGCGGTCTTGCCCACCCCGGCCTCGCCCACCAGCAGCGGGTTGTTCTTGCGCCGACGCGCAAGGATCTGCGCCACGCGCTCGACCTCGGTCTCGCGCCCCACCAGCGGGTCGATACGCCCCTGGCGTGCCAGTTCATTGAGGTTGCTGGCATAGGCATCCAGCGGATTGCTCGAGGACGAGGCTTCGCCGCCGTCTTCGTCCTGCATGTCCTGCTCGCCGTCCTGGTGTTCACCATGGCCCGGCACCTTGGAGATGCCGTGGGCGATGTAGTTGACCACGTCGATTCGCGCGACACTTTGCTGTTTGAGCAGGAACACCGCCTGGCTTTCCTGCTCGCTGAAGATCGCCACCAGCACATTGGCGCCGGTGACTTCACGTTTACCCGAGCTCTGTACATGGAACACGGCACGCTGAAGCACCCGCTGGAAGCCCAGGGTTGGCTGGGTCTCGCGGTCTTCATCATGCACGGGGATCAGTGGCGTGGTGGAGTCGATGAACTCCTGCAGGTCGTGCTTGAGCTTGTCGAGGTTGGCTCCACAGGCACGCAAAACGGTTGCGGCGGCCTCATTATCCAAAAGCGCCAGCAGAAGGTGTTCGACGGTCATGAACTCATGACGCTTCGAACGGGCCTCCTTGAAGGCCAGATTGAGGGTGACTTCGAGCTCGCGGTTTAACATAGCTTCACCTCATACCCAAGTGGTCGGCGATTAACCGTCCTTCTCGATTTCACAGAGTAGCGGATGCTGGCTTTCCCGGGCGTATTGGTTGACCTGCATGGCCTTGGTCTCGGCGATGTCGCGGGTAAACAATCCGCACACTGCCCGCCCTTCTGTATGGACGGCCAGCATGACCTTGGTCGCCAGCTCGCGATTCAGGTTAAAAAACACCTCGAGCACTTCGACGACGAAATCCATCGGTGTGTAGTCATCGTTGAACAAAACCACCTTGTACATCGGTGGTGCCTGCAGCGCGGGCTTGGCTTCCTGTACCGCCAGACCAGAGCCATCGTCCTCATCCTGCTGCGGGCGATCCTGATTGAATGTTAGTCGAATCTGGCTATGTGCATGCATGGAAAGAAATTCATCATTTCGACAGGTTAAGGTTGAATGTGGACCGCCTGGCCACACGCCGGAACGGCCGTCGCCTGACCTTGACTATCGGCAAATCGGTGTTACAACCAATAAGAGCCCACCGTGGTCGATAAAGATCCGCGCAGTCAACCAGAATTTTCGCAGGTTCATAGGCGGATGGAGTGGATGATACTCCAGTGATGGAGTCCTTTGCAGAGGGATATGAGGATGGCAACCGGCAAAGTCAAGTGGTTCAACAATGCCAAGGGATTCGGATTCATCAACGAGGATGGCAAGGATGAGGACCTGTTTGCCCACTTCTCTGCCATTAACATGGAAGGTTACAAGACCCTGAAGGCCGGACAAGTCGTCACATTCGATATCATTCAGGCACCCAAGGGGTTTCATGCGCAGAACATAAGACCCGTCGTCACCAGCGCCCAGAGCGAGCCCGCCAGCAGCGCGACCACGATCGACGCCTGAACACCCCAGGAACACCAGGGCCGGCCTGCCCTCACGGACAGGCCGGCCTTTTGCTGCCCGCTTACATGTGCTTGATCAGCGCCTCACCGAAGCCCGAGCTCGACACCAGCGTCGCGCCTTCCATCAGGCGCTCGAAGTCGTAGGTCACGGTCTTGGCCTTGATAGCCCCGTTGGTGCCCTTGATGATCAGGTCCGCCGCCTCGGTCCAGCCCAGGTGACGCAGCATCATCTCGGCCGACAGGATCACCGAACCAGGGTTGACCTGATCCTTGCCGGCGTACTTGGGCGCCGTGCCGTGGGTGGCCTCGAACATGGCCACGGTGTCCGACAGGTTGGCACCCGGCGCGATACCGATACCGCCCACCTCCGCCGCCAGGGCGTCGGACAGGTAGTCACCGTTCAGGTTGAGGGTGGCGATCACGTCGTACTCGGCCGGACGCAGCAGGATCTGCTGGAGCATGGCGTCGGCAATGGCGTCCTTGACGATCACTTCACGCCCGGTCTTGGGGTTCTTGAATTTCATCCACGGGCCGCCATCGAGCAGCTCGGCGCCGAATTCGTTCTTGGCCACCTCGTAGCCCCAGTCCTTGAAGGCCCCCTCGGTGAACTTCATGATGTTGCCCTTGTGCACGATGGTCAGCGACTCGCGGTCGTTATCCACCACATACTGCAGGGCCTTGCGCACCAGGCGCTGGGTGCCTTCCTTGGAAACCGGCTTGATGCCGATGCCGCAATCCTGGTCGAAGCGGATCTTGGTGACACCCATTTCCTCCTTGAGGAACCTGATGACCTTGTTCGCTTCGGGCGAGCCGGCCTTCCACTCGATGCCGGCATAGATGTCCTCGGAGTTCTCGCGAAAGATCACCATGTCGACGTCGCCAGGTTTTTTCACCGGGCTGGGCACACCCTCGAACCACACCACCGGACGCAGGCACACGTACAGGTCCAGTTGCTGGCGCAGGGCGACGTTCAGCGAACGGATGCCGCCGCCGACCGGGGTGGTCAGCGGACCCTTGATCGATACCACGTAGTCTTTCACCGCATCCAGGGTTTCCTGGGGCAGCCAGGTGTCCTGGTCGTAGACCTGGGTGGCCTTCTCGCCGGCGTACACCTCCATCCAGGAGATCTTGCGCTTGCCGCCATAGGCCTTTTCGACTGCAGCATCGACCACCTTGATCATCACCGGGCTGACATCGACGCCAATACCGTCACCTTCAATGAAGGGGATGATCGGATTGTCGGGAACATTGAGAGAATGGTCTGCGTTGACGGTGATTTTGTCACCGACTGCCGGAACCTTGATTTTCTGGTATCCCATGCTGCACTCCGCTTTTTTCTGGTTGATAGGACTTCATGCAATCCCCAGAGCCTAACCCAGTTGAACGCAGACGCAAACCTCGCCGAAAAAACCGTCATACCAGCGTAAAACGCTCTACGTCTTTGGTCTAAAAGTGGCCATCCGACATGTTGACCTTGATGATTACGACCAAGGGTTTGATATACTCCGCCGGTGACCAAAGGGTCACTGGGGGCGACCGGTCCGAATAGAGACGTCCGGCCCCGACAAGACTGGGCTGTTACCGCAGTTCAGCCGTTTGACACTCGACTGATGCAACCCACCATCACAGCCCGGAATCCTCGACTTTCTGCTCATGGATCCGCTTGAGCGAAGCGCCTATCCTGCGCACCCCTCGAGATTCCGCGCACGCTCAGCAAAACAGAGAGTTAACCCGAATATGCCCACCCGATCCAAGATCATCTACACCTTCACCGACGAAGCCCCCGCCCTCGCCACCTACTCACTGCTGCCCATCGTCGAAGCGTTCACCGCCACTGCCGACATCGCCGTCGAAACCCGTGACATCTCGCTCGCTGGCCGTATCCTCTCTGCCTTCCCTGAACAGCTCGGCGCCGACAAGCAAGTGGCCGACCACCTGGCAGAACTGGGCCAACTGGCAACCACGCCTGAAGCCAACATCATCAAGCTGCCGAACATCAGCGCCTCGGTACCGCAACTGAAGGCCGCGATCAAGGAACTGCAAGCCAAGGGCTTCAACATCCCGGACTACCCGGACACCGTCAGCACCGACGCGGAAAAAGAAGCCCGCGCCCGCTACGACCGCATCAAGGGCAGCGCCGTGAACCCGGTACTGCGCGAAGGCAACTCCGACCGCCGCGCACCGCTGTCGGTCAAGAACTACGCCCGCAAGCACCCGCACAAGATGGGCGCCTGGGCAGCCGACTCCAAGTCGCACGTCGCGCACATGGACAACGGCGACTTCTACGGCAGCGAAAAAGCCGCGCTGATCGAAGCCGATGACAGCCTGCGCATCGAACTGCTGGCCAAGGACGGTTCGACCACCGTCCTGAAAGAAAAGACCGCGGTCAAGGCCGGCGAAATCGTCGACTGCGCCGTGCTCAGCACCAAGGCCCTGCGCAGCTTCATCGCTGCCCAGATCGAAGAAGCCAAGGCCCAGGGCGTACTGCTGTCGGTTCACCTGAAAGCCACCATGATGAAGGTCTCCGACCCGATCATGTTCGGCCAGATCGTCGCCGAGTACTACAAGGACGCGCTGACCAAGCACGCCGCCGTACTGGAGCAGGTCGGCTTTAACCTGAACAACGGCATCGGCGACCTGTACGCCCGCATCAAGGACCTGCCAGCCGAACAGCAGGCCCAGATCGAAGCCGACGTGCAGGCCGTGTATGCCGTGCGCCCGGCGCTGGCCATGGTCAACTCCGACAAGGGCATCACCAACCTGCACGTGCCAAGCGACGTCATCGTCGACGCCTCGATGCCGGCGATGATCCGCGACTCGGGCAAGATGTGGAACACCGAAGGCCAGCTGCAGGACACCAAGGCAGTGATCCCGGATCGCTGCTACGCCACCATCTACCAGGCGGTGATCGAAGACTGCAAGCAACACGGCGCCTTCGACCCTACCACCATGGGCAGCGTGCCGAACGTCGGCCTGATGGCACAGAAGGCCGAAGAGTACGGCTCCCACGACAAGACCTTCCAGGCCAAGGCTGATGGCGTGATCCGCGTCGTCGACGGCAAGGGCAACCTGCTGCTGTCCCAGGACGTCGAGGCCGGCGACATCTTCCGCATGTGCCAGACCAAGGACGCGCCGATCCAGGACTGGGTCAAGCTGGCCGTCAACCGTGCCCGCGCCAGCGCCACCCCGGCGATCTTCTGGCTCGACCCGCAACGCGCCCACGACGGCGTGCTGATCGAGAAGGTCCAGAAATACCTGAAAGACCACGACACCACCGGCCTGGACATCCGTGTCCTGTCGCCTGTCGAGGCCATGAAGGTTTCGCTGCAGCGCATCCGTGCTGGCAAAGACACCATCTCGGTCACCGGCAACGTGCTGCGTGACTACCTGACCGACCTGTTCCCGATCATGGAGCTGGGCACCAGCGCCAAGATGCTATCGATCGTGCCGCTGATGAACAACGGCGGCCTGTTCGAAACCGGCGCCGGCGGTTCGGCACCCAAGCACGTGCAACAGCTGGTGGAAGAAAACTTCCTGCGCTGGGATTCGCTGGGCGAGTTCCTGGCCCTGGCAGCTTCGCTCGAGCACCTGAGCACCGCCTACGCCAACCCCAAGGCCAAGGTACTGGCTGCGACCCTGGACCAGGCCACCGGCCAGTTCCTGGACAACAACAAGTCCCCTGCGCGCAAGGTTGGCAGCATCGACAACCGTGGCAGCCACTTCTACCTGACCCTGTACTGGGCCCAGGCACTGGCTGCACAGACCGATGACGCGGCGCTGCAAGCACGCTTCGCACCGCTGGCCAAGGCACTGACCGAGAACGAAGCGACCATCGTCGCCGAGCTCAACGCAGTCCAGGGCAAGCCGGTTGAAATCGGTGGTTACTACTACCCCGATGCCGAGCTGACCGCCAAGGCAATGCGCCCGAGCCAGACCTTCAACAACGCGGTTGCCGCGCTGTAAGGTTGGCTTGAGCTGACACACAGACCCCGGCCACGCACCGGGGTTTGTGCTTTCTGGAATCTGTGTCGTCTGCATCGCGGGTCAAGCCCGCTCCCACAGGGGTTGTGTGGGAGCGGGCTTGACCCGCGATGCAGGCGACGCTGCCCTGAGCAGGAGCACCCGCATGACCTGGCAACCCCACATCACCGTCGCCACCATCGTCGAAGACAACGGCCGCTTCCTGCTGGTCGAGGAATTCAAGGCCGGCCGGCACGTCTTCAACCAGCCCGCCGGCCACCTCGAAGCCAACGAAACCCTGCTCGAAGCCGCCCTGCGCGAGACCCTCGAAGAAACCGCCTGGGACGTCGAGCTTACCGGCATCGTCGGCATCTACCTCTATACCGCCCCCAGCAACGGCGTGACCTACCAGCGCATCTGCTTCGCTGCCCGCCCGCTTCGCCACCACCCCGAACGCGCCCTGGACACCGACATCGTGCGCGCCACCTGGCTCACCCGCGACGAACTGCTGGCCGACCCCGAGCGCTGGCGCAGCGAGCTGGTGCCGCAATGCATCGACGACTACCTGGCCGGCCCGCTGCACAGCCTGAGCCTGATCCGCAATTGAAGCCGCGGCTTTCGCCTTGCGCGGCGCAGCCTGATAGAATCGACGTCTTTTTCCAGATACACAGCCGGTACCTATGACCAGTCCAGCACTCTACGAACCCGAAAAGACACGCGTCATCGTCGGCATGTCCGGCGGCGTGGACTCTTCCGTCTCCGCCCTCCTGCTGATCGAGCAGGGCTACCAGGTGGAAGGCCTGTTCATGAAGAACTGGGAAGAGGACGACGGCACCGAATACTGCACCGCCCGCGAAGACCTGGCCGATGCCCAGGCCGTGTGCGACCGCATCGGCATCAAGCTGCACACTGCCAACTTTGCCGCCGAGTACTGGGACCACGTGTTCGAGCACTTCCTGGAAGAGTACAAGGCCGGGCGCACGCCGAACCCGGACATCCTGTGCAACCGCGAAATCAAGTTCAAGGCGTTCCTCGACTACGCCCTGATGCTCGGTGCCGACCTGATCGCCACCGGCCACTATGTGCGCCGCCGCGACATCGACGGGCGTACCGAGCTGCTCAAGGGCCTGGACCCGAACAAGGACCAGAGCTACTTCCTGCACGCCGTCGGCGGCGAGCAGATCGCCCGCACGCTGTTCCCGGTGGGCGAACTGGAAAAGCCCGAGGTGCGCGCCATCGCCGAAAAACACGGCCTGGCCACGGCCAAGAAGAAGGACTCCACCGGTATCTGCTTTATCGGCGAGCGCCGCTTCAGCGATTTTCTCAAGCAGTACCTGCCGGCGCAGCCCGGTGAAATCCAGACCACCGAGGGTGAAGTCATCGGCCAGCACCACGGCCTGATGTACCACACCATCGGCCAGCGTCAGGGCCTGGGCATCGGCGGCCTCAAGGATGCCAGCGACGAGCCGTGGTACGTGCTGGAGAAAGACCTCAGCCGCAACGTGCTGGTGGTCGGCCAGGGCAACGAGCACCCGTGGCTGTTCTCCCGCGCCCTGCTCGCCTCGGAGATCTTCTGGGTCAACCCCGTCGACCTCTCCAGCCCGCGCCAGCTGACGGCCAAGGTGCGCTACCGCCAGAGCGACCAGGCGTGCACCCTGGAACGCACCGCAAGCGGCTACCGCGCCGTTTTCGACGAGCCGCAGCGCGCCGTGACGCCGGGCCAGTCGGTGGTGTTCTATGACGGTGAGGTATGCCTGGGGGGCGGTGTGATCGAAGTGGCCGAGCCCTGGAGCAGCCGCTGATGAACCAGATGCAAGAGCAACTGGTCGCCCTGGGCGGGGTATTCCAGGCCGCCGTGCTGGTCGACCGAATCGCCCGCACGGGCCAGGCCAGCGAGGCCGACCTGGGCTGCATGCTCGGCAGCCTGCTGGTACGCGACCCCAAGGACACCCTGGAGGTGTTCGGCGGTGACGACCTGAACCTCAAGGATGGCTACCGCGCCCTGGCCAGCGCGCTGGAGCGCGACCCTGCCAGCCTGCAGCGCGAGCCGCTGCGCTACGCCTTGTCGATGCTGGGCCTGGAGCGCCAGCTGGCCAAGCGTGGCGACATGCTCGACACCATCGGCAAGCGCCTGCCGCAGATCCAGTCCCAGGCCGATCATTTCGGCCTGGTGCATGAAAACGTGATCGCTTCGTGCGGCGCCCTCTACCAGGACACCCTGAGCACCCTGCGCCAGCGTATCCAGGTGCATGGCGACATGCGCAACCTGCAGCAGCCCAACAATGCCTCGAAGATCCGCGCCCTGCTGCTGGCCGGCATCCGTGCTGCGCGCCTGTGGCGCCAGCTGGGCGGGCACCGCTGGCAGCTGGTGATCAGCCGGCGCAAGCTGCTCAAGGAGCTGTACCCGATGCTGCGCGGCTGACCCTGACCGCGTCGCGGCCTTCGCTGGCTTGCCAGCGAAAAGGCCCGAAAGACCTTTTGTCACCCTCAAAACCCGGGCGCGTTTTTCATGTATGATATGCGCCCTTTTCGTTGCCCGACTGTCCGAGAACACCCCATGCAGCTTTCCTCGCTCACTGCGGTTTCCCCTGTTGACGGCCGCTACGCCGGCAAAACCCAGGCCCTGCGCCCCATCTTCAGCGAATACGGCCTGATCCGTTTCCGCGCCCTGGTCGAGGTCCGCTGGCTCCAGCGCCTGGCCGCCCACCCGCAAATCGCTGAAGTACCAGCGTTTTCCGCCGAAGCCAACGCCGTGCTCAACGCCCTGGCCGACGACTTCGCCCTCGAGCACGCCGAGCGCGTCAAAGAGATCGAGCGCACCACCAACCACGACGTCAAGGCCATCGAGTACCTGCTCAAGGAGCAGGCCGCCCAGCTGCCGGAACTGGCCAAGGTCAGCGAGTTCATCCACTTCGCCTGCACCAGCGAGGACATCAACAACCTGTCCCACGGCCTGATGCTGCGCGAAGGCCGCGACAGCGTGCTGCTGCCGCTGATGCGCCAGATCGCCGAGTCGATCCGCGAACTGGCCCACCGCTTCGCCGACGTACCGATGCTGTCGCGCACCCACGGCCAACCGGCTTCGCCGACTACCCTGGGCAAAGAGCTGGCCAACGTGGTGTACCGCCTGGAGCGCCAGATCGCCCAGGTTGCCGCCGTGCCGCTGCTGGGCAAGATCAACGGCGCCGTGGGCAACTACAACGCCCACCTGTCGGCCTACCCGCAGATCGACTGGGAAGCCAACGCCCGCGCCTTCATCGAAGACGAGCTGGGCCTGGTGTTCAACCCCTACACCACCCAGATCGAACCGCACGACTACATTGCCGAGCTGTTCGACGCAATCGCCCGCTTCAACACCATCCTGATCGACTTCGATCGCGATATCTGGGGCTACATCTCGCTGGGCTACTTCAAGCAGCGCACCATTGCCGGCGAAATCGGTTCCTCGACCATGCCGCACAAGGTCAACCCGATCGACTTCGAGAACTCCGAAGGCAACCTGGGCATCGCCAACGCGCTGTTCCAGCACCTGGCCAGCAAGCTGCCGATCTCGCGCTGGCAGCGCGACCTGACCGACTCCACCGTGCTGCGCAACCTGGGCGTCGGTTTCGCCCACAGCGTGATCGCCTACGAGGCCAGCCTCAAGGGCATCAGCAAGCTGGAAATCAACGAAGCCCGCATCGCCGAAGACCTGGACGCCTGCTGGGAAGTCCTGGCCGAGCCGATCCAGACCGTGATGCGCCGCTACGACATCGAAAACCCGTACGAGAAGCTCAAAGAGCTGACCCGCGGCAAAGGTATCAGCCCTGAAGCGCTGTTAACCTTCATCGATGGCCTGGACATGCCGGCCGAAGCCCGCGCCGAGCTGAAGAAGCTGACCCCGGCCAACTACATCGGTAATGCCGCGGCACAAGCCAAACGCATCTGATTGCCCCCGCGTTTTGACGCCCGGCTTGGCCGGGCGTTTTTATTGCTGAAAGAAAATTACTTTTTTTCAATAGGTTACACATGAATCCTGATACCCCACTTCAGCTGCTGGGCGGCCTGACTGCCCGCGAATTCCTGCGCGACTACTGGCAGAAGAAGCCCCTGCTGGTTCGCCAGGCCTTCCCTGATTTCGAAAGCCCGATCGATGCCGATGAACTGGCCGGCTTGGCACTGGAAGAGGAAGTCGAATCGCGCCTGGTCATCGAACATGGCGAGCGCCCGTGGGAACTGCGCCGCGGCCCGTTCGACGACGACACCTTCAGCACCCTGCCTGAGCGCGACTGGACCCTGCTGGTACAAGCCGTCGACCAGTTCGTGCCGGAAGTGGGCGAGCTGCTGGAGAGCTTTCGCTTTCTGCCAAGCTGGCGCATCGACGACGTGATGATCAGCTTCGCCGCCCCGGGTGGCAGCGTGGGCCCGCACTTCGACAACTACGACGTGTTCCTGCTGCAAGGCCAGGGCAAGCGCAACTGGAAGATCGGCCAGATGTGCGACAGCGACAGCCCGCTGATCGAGCACGCCGACCTGCGTATCCTGGCCGACTTCGAGCAGACCGACGAGTGGACCCTGGAACCGGGCGACATGCTCTACCTGCCACCGCGCCTGGCCCACTACGGTGTGGCCGAAGACGACTGCCTGACCTATTCGGTCGGCTTCCGCGCGCCGAGCGCCGCCGAAGTGCTGACCCACTTCACCGACTTCCTCAGCCAGTTCCTGCCTGACGAAGAGCGCTACACCGACGCCGACGCCCAGCCAGTGAGCGACCCGCACCAGATCCAGCGCGACGCCCTGGACCGCCTCAAGGGCCTGCTGGCCGAGCACATGAGCGACGAGCGCCTGCTGCTGACCTGGTTCGGCCAGTTCATGACCGAACCACGCTACCCGGAACTGGTGGCTGGCGAGGCACTGAGCGAAGAAGACCTGATCGACAGCCTGGAACAGGGTGCGATCCTGATCCGCAACCCGAGCGCGCGCCTGGCCTGGTCGGAAGTCGACGACAACGTGCTGCTGTTCGCCAGCGGCCAGAGCCGCCTGCTGCCGGGCGAACTGCGCGACCTGCTCAAGCTGATCTGCGCCGCCGACGCCCTGCACGTGGAAAACCTCGCGCCATGGCTTGGCGACGAAAATGGCCTTACCCTGATCTGCGAACTGGTCAAGCAAGGAAGCCTGGGATTTGCCAATGAATAAGATCGAAGTACGCCTGGCCGATTGGCAGAAAGACAACGCCGACATCCGCCGTATCCGCGAATCGGTGTTCATTGCCGAGCAGAACGTGCCGCCAGAGCTGGAGTGGGATGCCGACGACAACATCGCCGTGCACTTCCTGGCCTTTGAGGGTGACTACGCCATCGGCACCGCCCGCCTGTTGCAGGATGGCCAGATCGGGCGCGTGTCGGTCCTCAAGGACTGGCGCGGGCTCAAGGTGGGTGACGCACTGATGCAGGCCGCCATCGCCGAGGCGCAGAACCGCGATCTGCGCCAGCAGAAGCTCACCGCACAAGTGCATGCCACCGCATTCTACGAGCGCCTGGGCTTCAAGGTCGTCAGCGAGGAGTTCCTCGAGGCCGGCCTGCCGCACGTGGACATGGTGCGCGACTCGCAGTAAGCGCCAACCCTGTCGCCGGCAAGACCAGCTCCCATACCCGCGGGAGCCGGCCTTGCCGGCGAACAGGCCAGCACAACCGCTACAAATTTGCCATCATGTCCACTCCACCCGCGGAGACCATGGACATGCCGCTACGCCCCCTGCTCGCCACCCTGCTTCTGTCGTTCAGCCTCAGTGCGCTGGCCGCCACCGAAGTCCTGCCGCTGAACCACCGCACCAGCGCCGAACTGCTCCCCGCCGCGCAAGCCTTCATCGGCAAGGACGGCAGTGTCAGCACCTTCGAAAACAAGCTGATCGTCAATGCCGAGCCCGGCAAGATCGACGAACTTCGCACCCTGCTGCAACAACTGGACACCGCCCCCAAGCGCCTGCTGATCAGCGTCGACAACACCGACAGCAACGTCCAGGACAACCGCGGCAACGCCCGCGTGATCCGCTACGGCACCGCCAACCGCGAGGGTGGGCTGCAACAGGTGCAGGCCAGCGAGGGCACTCCGGCGCTGATCCAGGTTGGCCAGAGCATTCCCATTACCAGCACCCAGACCGACAGCTACGGACGCGTTCAGAGCAACACCGAGTACCGCAACGTCACCCAGGGTTTCTACGTCACCGCCAGCGTCACCGGCGAAACCGTGCACCTTGCCATCAGCACCAACAATGACCGGATGAGCCAGGAACGTCCCGATGTAGTGAAGGTGCAAAGCACCGACACGAAGGTCACCGGCAAGCTTGGCGAGTGGATCAGCCTGGCAGGTGTCAACGCTCAAAGTCAGGCCGATCGCAGCGCTTCGACCCTCAGTTACTCCACACAGCGCGGTGAGAACATGACTTTGCGGGTAAAAGTCGAGGCACTGGACTGACCCCGCGTCGTTCAAGGCCTCGACCAAAGGCCTCGAAACTGACTGACGAGTCGTATTAGACCAAAGATGTAGTGGATGAAAAAAAGCACTACAAAACATTTGACGCCCCCGAATCGCAGAGGCATGATGGCCCCGCTCCCGCTAATCAGAGGCCCTGGCAAGGGCCTTCGAGTTGCGCTCTGACCTACCCGACCTGAGCCGATTCGTGTCTGTACAGCCCACAAGGCGGTTTGACGAGATTGCGACTGGAACGAAGTTGTCCCGAGGGACGGAAGCGCATCAAACGGTAGACGGCACACCCTGATCGACGCAGCACGGCAACCACGAGCCAACCTGCCCGACAGCCACGCCAAGGACCTGCTCACTTCCCCCCTTCGAGCCCCATCGTTCAACGTCGCCATTTCGCCCACACCACTGGCTGCCAGTGCTTCTGACCAGCGAGCAATCGGAGCTGCCCCTGTACGCACAGCGCAGCCGACAGAGCGAACATTTTTTACCGACCTATGCGACGAGGTTTACTTTCATGGCACTGACACGCGAACAGCAAATTGCAGCCCTCGAAAAAGATTGGGCCGAGAACCCACGCTGGAAAGGCGTGACCCGTACCTACTCTGCCGCTGATGTCGTTCGTCTGCGTGGCTCGGTTCAACCTGAGCACACCCTGGCCCGCATGGGTGCCGAGAAGCTGTGGAACCTGGTAACCAAAGGCGCCCACCCTTCGTTCCGCCCTGAAAAAGATTTCGTCAACTGCATGGGCGCCCTGACCGGCGGCCAGGCTGTTCAACAGGTCAAGGCCGGTATCCAGGCTATCTACCTGTCCGGCTGGCAAGTGGCTGCCGACAACAACTCGGCCGAGTCCATGTACCCCGACCAGTCGCTGTACCCGGTGGACTCCGTGCCAACCGTGGTCAAGCGCATCAACAACTCGTTCCGTCGCGCCGACCAGATCCAGTGGAAAGCCGGCAAGAACCCGGGCGACGACGGCTACATCGACTACTTCGCACCGATCGTGGCTGACGCTGAAGCCGGTTTCGGCGGTGTACTCAACGCCTACGAGCTGATGAAGAACATGATCGAGGCAGGCGCCGCCGGCGTTCACTTCGAAGACCAGCTGGCCTCGGTTAAAAAATGCGGCCACATGGGCGGCAAGGTACTGGTTCCGACCCAGGAAGCCGTACAGAAGCTCAGCGCTGCCCGCCTGGCGGCCGACGTTGCCGGTGTACCGACCATCATCCTGGCCCGTACCGACGCCAACGCCGCCGACCTGCTGACCAGCGACTGCGACCCGTACGACCAGCCATTCGTGGTGGGTGAGCGCACCCAGGAAGGTTTCTACAAGGTACGTGCCGGTCTGGACCAGGCGATTGCCCGCGGCCTGGCCTACGCACCGTATGCCGACCTGATCTGGTGCGAAACCGCCAAGCCGGACCTGGACGAAGCACGCCGCTTTGCCGAAGCCATCAAGAAGGAATACCCGGACCAGATCCTGTCCTACAACTGCTCGCCTTCCTTCAACTGGAAGAAGAACCTGGACGACGCGACCATCGCCAAGTTCCAGCGCGAGCTGTCGGCCATGGGCTACAAGCACCAGTTCATCACCCTGGCTGGCATCCACAACATGTGGCACGGCATGTTCAACCTGGCGCACGACTACGCCCGCAACGACATGACTGCCTACGTGAAGCTGCAGGAGCAGGAATTCGCCGACGCGTCCAAAGGCTACACCTTCGTGGCGCACCAGCAGGAAGTGGGCACTGGCTACTTCGACGACATGACCACCGTGATCCAGGGTGGCAAGTCTTCGGTTACCGCCCTGACCGGCTCGACCGAAGAAGAGCAGTTCCACTGATCGGCTGATCGATTGGTGACATTCGGGTAACACGCAAGACCCGGGGCCTGTGATGGGGCTCCGGGTCTTGTGCCATTCATACCCCGCGCAGGCGCCAGCCTTGCCGGCGAAAAGGCCAGCCGCCCGGCACAAGGCTTCCTTATTACCCCCGATTGGCTATGCTAGTGCACACCGGCGTCAGCGGACGGCCGTGGCAGCGCAGATACCGACGCGCCACCCCCGCGCACAACCCTGAGCCAGAGCCCAGCGCCAGCACGCAGACACTGCCCGAAACAGGGGCGCACAAACTTGCCGGCCACACCCTTGAACAACAACTTTTAGTTGACGCAGGAGGTAGGAATAACAGGAGCTCTTCAAATGATATTAATTATCATTTCGAAACTTGCATTTCGTTACGCCATACAAGAAACATAATTAACAAAAGCACGCGCAATCCACGGAATACGTGGCCTGCAGCGAGTTACGAAAGATTTTTGTTCTTAATGCTACGAATAAATTTGCTGCAGAAATTTTACTTGCTACGGGTTTACCCATAAAATCAGCGCGATAGATTTCGCTGCGACATATCGTCACTGCTCTACTTCTTTTCAAGCTCAGAGACCAAGCGCTCTGTTAAGGATTTTCAGCATGCCCGATTCGACAGGACTCATCGCCCACAACTGGGGCTTTGCCATCTTCCTTTTGGGTGTCGTCGGCCTGTGTGCCTTCATGCTCGGCCTGTCCGCCCTGCTGGGCAGCAAGGCCTGGGGCCGCAGCAAGAACGAACCGTTCGAGTCCGGCATGCTGCCAACAGGCGGTGCCCGCCTGCGTCTTTCCGCCAAATTCTATCTGGTCGCGATGCTGTTCGTGATCTTCGATATCGAAGCCCTCTTTCTCTTTGCATGGTCTGTGTCCGTCCGCGAAAGCGGCTGGACCGGATTCGTCGAAGCACTCGTTTTCATAGCAATTCTGTTGGCAGGTCTTGTCTACCTATGGCGCGTCGGGGCCCTCGATTGGGCTCCCGAAGGTCGTCGCAAGCGGCAAGCGAAGCTGAAACAATGAGGCTTTGGCAATGCAATACAATCTCACCAGGATCGACCCCGATGCGCCCAACGAGCAGTATCCAATCGGTGAACGGGAAACCGTCTCCGATTCGCTGCTAGAGGACCAGGTCCACAAGAACATCTTCATGGGCAAGCTCGAAGATGTACTCAGTGGAGCCGTCAACTGGGGGCGCAAGAATTCCCTGTGGCCGTACAACTTCGGCCTCTCCTGCTGCTACGTGGAAATGACCACGGCCTTCACGGCGCCCCACGACATCGCCCGCTTCGGCGCCGAGGTCATCCGGGCATCGCCGCGTCAGGCCGACTTCATGGTCATCGCCGGCACCTGCTTCATCAAGATGGCGCCGATCATCCAGCGCCTGTACGAGCAGATGCTCGAACCCAAGTGGGTCATCTCCATGGGTTCGTGCGCCAACTCCGGTGGCATGTACGACATCTACTCGGTCGTTCAGGGGGTCGACAAGTTCCTCCCCGTGGATGTCTACGTGCCTGGCTGCCCGCCTCGCCCCGAAGCGTTCCTGCAAGGCCTGATGCTGCTGCAGGAATCGATCGGCAAGGAGCGGCGCCCTCTTTCGTGGGTCGTCGGCGATCAAGGCGTGTACCGCGCCGAGATGCCGTCGCAGAAAGAGCAGCGTCGTGAACAGCGTATCCAGGTTACCCACCTGCGCAGCCCCGACGAAGTCTGATCCAGCGACCTGCCGCCTGTTCATTCGAGCAGGCGGCCTGGCTTCATTCTCTACGTTGACCGAAAGCGATCGAGACCATGACAGCGGACACCGCTATTTACATCCCGCCTTACAAGGCTGACGACCAGGATGTGGTCGTCGAATTGAACAATCGTTTTGGCCCCGAGGCGTTCACCGCCCAGGACACCCGCACCGGCATGCCGGTGCTTTGGGTTGCCCGCGCCAAGCTGATCGAAGTGCTGACCTTCCTGCGCAACGTGGCCAAGCCGTACAGCATGCTGTACGACCTGCACGGCGTGGACGAGCGCCTGCGCACCCAGCGTCGCGGCCTGCCGGGCGCCGACTTCACCGTGTTCTACCACCTGCTGTCCGTCGAGCGTAACAGCGACGTGATGATCAAGGTGGCACTGAACGAAGGTGACCTGAACCTGCCCACCGTCACCGGTATCTGGCCCAACGCCAACTGGTACGAGCGCGAAGTCTGGGACATGTTCGGCATCGACTTTGCCGGCCACCCGCACCTGACCCGCATCATGATGCCGCCCACCTGGGAAGGCCATCCGCTGCGCAAGGACTTCCCGGCGCGCGCCACCGAGTTCGACCCCTACAGCCTGAACCTGGCCAAGCAGCAGCTCGAGGAAGAAGCCGCACGCTTCAACCCCGAAGCCTGGGGCATGAAACGTTCCGGTGCCAACGAGGACTACATGTTCCTCAACCTTGGCCCCAACCACCCTTCGGCTCACGGTGCGTTCCGTATCGTGCTGCAGCTGGACGGTGAAGAGATCGTCGACTGCGTCCCGGACATCGGCTACCACCACCGTGGTGCCGAGAAGATGGCCGAGCGCCAGTCCTGGCACAGCTTCATCCCCTACACCGACCGCATCGACTACCTGGGCGGGGTGATGAACAACCTGCCCTACGTGCTCGCGGTCGAGAAGCTGGCCGGCATCAAGGTGCCGCAGAAGGTCGACACCATCCGCATCATGATGGCCGAGTTCTTCCGCATCACCAGCCACCTGCTGTTCCTGGGTACCTACATCCAGGACGTCGGCGCCATGACCCCGGTGTTCTTCACCTTCACCGACCGTCAGCGCGCCTACACCGTGATCGAAGCCATCACCGGTTTCCGTCTGCACCCGGCCTGGTACCGTATCGGTGGCGTGGCCCACGACCTGCCGCGCGGCTGGGAAAAACTGGTCAAGGACTTCGTCGACTGGCTGCCCAAGCGCCTCGACGAGTACACCAAGGCCGCCCTGCAGAACAGCATCCTCAAGGGCCGTACCATCGGCGTGGCTGCCTACAACACCAAGGAAGCCCTGGAATGGGGCGTCACCGGTGCCGGCCTGCGTTCGACCGGTTGCGACTTCGACCTGCGCAAGGCACGCCCGTACTCGGGCTACGAGAACTTCGAGTTCGAAGTGCCGCTGGCCAGCAATGGCGATGCCTATGACCGCTGCATGGTGCGCGTGGAAGAAATGCGCCAGAGCATCAAGATCATCGACCAGTGCATGCGCAACATGCCGGAAGGCCCGTACAAGGCGGATCACCCGCTGACCACGCCGCCGCCAAAAGAGCGCACCCTGCAGCACATCGAGACCCTGATCACGCACTTCCTGCAGGTTTCGTGGGGCCCGGTCATGCCGGCCAACGAGTCCTTCCAGATGATCGAAGCGACCAAGGGCATCAACAGTTACTACCTGACGAGCGACGGCGGCACCATGAGCTACCGCACCCGGATCCGCACTCCGAGCTACCCGCACCTGCAGCAGATCCCTTCGGTGATCCGCGGCAGCATGGTCGCGGACCTGATTGCGTACCTGGGCAGTATCGACTTCGTTATGGCTGACGTGGACCGCTAAGCATGAATAACACGCTTATCCAAACCGACCGTTTCGCCCTGAGCGAAACCGAGCGCTCGGCCATCGAGCACGAGATGCACCACTACGAGGACCCGCGCGCGGCGTCCATCGAAGCCCTGAAGATCGTTCAGAAGGAACGCGGCTGGGTGCCGGACGGCGCCGTGTACGCCATCGGCGAAGTGCTGGGCATCCCTGCCAGCGACGTCGAAGGCGTGGCCACCTTCTACAGCCAGATCTTCCGCCAGCCGGTCGGCCGCCACATCATCCGTGTGTGCGACAGCATGGTCTGCTACATCGGCGGCCACGAGTCGGTGGTCAGCCAGATCCAGAGCGAGCTGGGCATCGGCCTGGGCCAGACCACCGCAGACGGGCGTTTCACCCTGCTGCCGGTATGCTGCCTGGGCAACTGCGACAAGGCCCCGGCCCTGATGATCGACGACGACACCTTTGGCGACGTGCAACCTGCCGGCGTTTCCAAACTGCTGGAGGGTTACGTATGACCATCACTTCCTTCGGCCCGGCCAACCGCATCGCGCGCGCCGCCGAAACCCATCCGCTGACCTGGCGCCTGCGCGACGACGGCGAGCCACTGTGGCTCGACGAGTACCAGGCCAAGGACGGCTACACCGCTGCCCGCAAGGCACTGGCGCAGATGTCGCAGGACGACATCGTGCAGACCGTCAAGGACTCCGGCCTCAAGGGCCGTGGCGGTGCGGGCTTCCCGACGGGCGTCAAATGGGGCCTGATGCCCAAAGACGAATCCATGAACATCCGCTACCTGCTGTGCAACGCGGACGAAATGGAGCCCAACACCTGGAAGGACCGCATGCTGATGGAGCAACAGCCCCATCTGCTGATCGAAGGCATGCTGATCAGTGCCCGCGCGCTCAAGGCCTACCGCGGCTACATCTTCCTGCGTGGCGAATACACCACCGCCGCGCGCAACCTCACCCGTGCGGTCGAGGAAGCCAAGGCTGCCGGCCTGCTGGGCAAGAACATCCTGGGCAGCGGTTTCGATTTCGAACTGTTCGTGCACACCGGCGCCGGGCGTTACATCTGTGGTGAAGAAACCGCACTGATCAACTCCCTCGAAGGCCGCCGCGCCAACCCGCGCTCCAAGCCGCCCTTCCCTGCCGCCGTGGGCGTGTGGGGCAAGCCGACCTGCGTGAACAACGTCGAGACCCTGTGCAACGTGCCGGCCATCGTCGGCAACGGCATCGACTGGTACAAGTCGCTGGCCCGCGAAGGCAGCGAAGACCACGGCACCAAGCTGATGGGCTTCTCCGGCAAGGTGAAGAACCCTGGCCTGTGGGAACTGCCCTTCGGCGTCACCGCCCGCGAGCTGTTCGAAGACTACGCCGGCGGCATGCGCGACGGCTTCAAGCTCAAGTGCTGGCAGCCAGGCGGCGCCGGTACCGGCTTTTTGCTGCCCGAGCACCTCGACGCCCAGATGTACGCCGGCGGCATCGCCAAGGTCGGTACCCGGATGGGTACGGGCCTGGCCATGGCCGTTGACGACAGCGTCAACATGGTCTCGCTGCTGCGCAACATGGAAGAGTTCTTTGCCCGCGAATCGTGCGGCTTCTGCACCCCGTGCCGCGACGGCCTGCCGTGGAGCGTCAAGCTGCTGCGCGCCATCGAGAAAGGCCAGGGTCAGCCAGGCGACATCGAGACGCTGCTGGGGCTGGTCGGTTTCCTCGGCCCAGGCAAGACCTTCTGCGCTCACGCACCCGGTGCGGTCGAGCCGCTGGGCAGTGCCATCAAATACTTCCGCCCCGAGTTCGAAGCCGGCATCGCAGCCACTGCTGCACCGCGCCCGGACTTGGCCAAACCCGTTGTGGTTGGCGCATAACGAACAAGAAGACGGGCGGTCCGTGCCGCCCGTTGCCCGCGATGCTCGCCCGGATGACGGCGAACCGCAGGCATACAGCTTTCCATTAGCCACGCCCGCAGACGCGGGCCAACGAAGAACTTTGAACCATGGCCACTATCCACGTAGACGGCAAAGAGCTCGAAGTCAACGGTGCAGACAACCTGTTACAGGCGTGTCTGTCGCTAGGCCTCGACATCCCCTATTTCTGCTGGCACCCGGCGCTCGGTAGCGTCGGTGCCTGCCGCCAGTGTGCGGTCAAGCAGTACACCGACGAGAACGACACCCGTGGTCGCATCGTCATGTCCTGCATGACCCCTGCCACCGATGGCAGCTGGATTTCCATCGAAGACGAAGAAGCCCGCGTGTTCCGCGCCAGCGTCGTCGAATGGCTGATGACCAACCACCCGCACGACTGCCCGGTGTGCGAGGAAGGCGGTCACTGCCACCTGCAAGACATGACGGTGATGACCGGCCACAACGAGCGCCGCTACCGTTTCACCAAGCGTACCCACCAGAACCAGGAGCTCGGCCCGTTCATCTCCCACGAGATGAACCGCTGCATCGCCTGCTACCGCTGCGTGCGCTACTACAAGGACTACGCCGGCGGTACCGACCTGGGCGTGTTCGGTGCGCACGACAACGTGTATTTCGGCCGTGTCGAGGACGGTGCCCTGGAGAGCGAGTTCTCCGGCAACCTGACCGAGGTCTGCCCGACCGGTGTGTTCACCGACAAGACCCACTCCGAGCGCTACAACCGCAAGTGGGACATGCAGTTCGCCCCGAGCATCTGCCATGGCTGCTCCAGCGGCTGCAACATCAGCCCGGGCGAGCGCTACGGTGAACTGCGCCGCATCGAGAACCGTTTCAACGGCTCGGTGAACCAGTACTTCCTGTGCGACCGTGGCCGCTTCGGCTACGGCTACGTCAACCGTACCGACCGCCCACGCCAGCCACTGCTCCAGGACGGCCAGAAACTGGGCCTGGACGCCGCGCTGGACAAGGCCGCCGACATGCTGCGCGGGCGCAACATCGTGGGTATCGGTTCGCCCCGTGCAAGCCTGGAGAGCAACTACGGCCTGCGCGAGCTGGTGGGTGCCGAACATTTCTATGCAGGCATGGAAGCCGGTGAGCTGGAGCGCGTGCGCCTGGCTTTGCAGGTGCTCAACGACAGCCCGCTGCCGGTGCCGACCCTGCGCGACATGGAAGACCATGACGCGGTGTTCGTGCTTGGCGAAGACCTGACCCAGACCGCTGCCCGCGTGGCCCTGGCCCTGCGTCAGTCGGTCAAGGGCAAGGCCGAGGCGATGGCCGATGCCATGCGCGTTCAGCCATGGCTCGATGCCGCGGTGAAGAACATCGGCCAGCACGCCATGTACCCGCTGTTCATTGCCAGCCTGAGCGAGACCAAGCTCGACGACGTGGCGCAGGAGTGCGTGCACGCCGCGCCGGACGACCTGGCCCGCATCGGTTTCGCCGTGGCCCACGCCATCGACCCGAGCGCCCCAGCCGTCGAAGGCCTGGACGCCGAAGCCCTGGACCTGGCCAAGCGCATCGCCGACGCCCTGGTCGCGGCCAACCGCCCACTGGTGGTTGCCGGTACTTCGCTGGCCTCCAGGGCTCTGATCGAAGCCGCTGCCAACATCGCCAAGGCACTCAAGCTGCGCGAGAAGAACGGCTCGCTGAGCCTGGTGGTGCCCGAGGCCAACAGCCTGGGCCTGGCCATGCTCGGTGGCGAGTCGATCGATGCGGCGCTGGACGCCGTGATCGCCGGCAAGGCCGATGCCATCGTAGTGCTGGAAAACGACCTGTACAGCCGCGTACCGGCTGCCAAGGTCGACGCTGCCCTGGCCGCGGCCAAGGTGGTGATCGTTGCCGACCACCAGAAAACCCCGACCACCGACCGTGCGCACCTGGTGCTGCCGGCCGCCACCTTCGCCGAGGGCGACGGTACCCTGGTCAGCCAGGAAGGCCGCGCCCAGCGCTTCTTCCAGGTGTTCGACCCGCAGTACCTGGACAGCAGCATCCTGGTGCACGAAGGCTGGCGCTGGATGCACGCACTGCGTGCCACCCTGCTCAACAAGCCGGTCGACTGGACCCAGCTGGACCACGTGACCCACGCCGTGGCTGGCGTGGTGCCGCAACTGGCCGGCATCGTCAACGCCGCGCCATCGGCCGCGTTCCGCATCAAGGGCATGAAACTGGCCCGCGAGCCGCTGCGCTACTCGGGCCGTACCGCCATGCGCGCCAACATCAGCGTGCACGAGCCACGTACCCCGCAAGACCCGGACACCGCGTTCGCCTTCTCCATGGAAGGCTACTCGGGCTCCGCCGAACCGCGCCAGCAGGTGCCGTTCGCCTGGTCGCCGGGCTGGAACTCGCCGCAGGCCTGGAACAAGTTCCAGGACGAGGTCGGTGGTCACCTGCGTGCAGGCGACCCGGGCACCCGCCTGATCGAGACCCAGGGCGACAGGCTGAACTGGTTCGCCAGCGTTCCGGCGGCGTTCTCGCCGGCCCGTGGCACCTGGCAGGCCGTGCCGTTCTACCACCTGTTCGGCAGTGAAGAGAACTCTTCGCGCGCCGCCCCGGTGCAGGAGCGCATCCCGCAGGCCTACGTGGCACTGGCCAAGTCCGAAGCCGACCGCCTGGGCGTCAACGACGGCGCACTGCTGAGCCTGAACGTGGCCGGCCAGACCCTGCGTCTGCCGCTGCGCATCAATGAGGAACTGGGCGCAGGCCTGGTTGCATTGCCCAAAGGCCTGGCCGGCATCCCGCCTGCCATCTTCGGTGCATCCGTCGAAGGCTTGCAGGAGGCAGCACAATGACCTGGTTCACCCCTGAAGTGATCGATGTGATCCTCACTGTCATCAAGGCCATCGTGGTGTTGCTGGCGGTGGTGGTCTGCGGTGCGCTGCTCAGCTTCGTCGAGCGTCGCCTGCTGGGCTGGTGGCAGGACCGTTACGGTCCTAACCGCGTCGGCCCGTTCGGCATGTTCCAGATTGCCGCCGACATGCTGAAGATGTTCTTCAAGGAAGACTGGAACCCGCCCTTCGTCGACAAGGTGATCTTCACCCTGGCGCCGGTGGTGGCCATGAGCGCCTTGCTGATCGCCTTCGCGATCATCCCGATCACCCCGACCTGGGGTGTCGCGGACCTGAACATCGGCCTGCTGTTCTTCTTCGCCATGGCCGGCCTGTCGGTGTACGCCGTCCTGTTCGCCGGCTGGTCGTCGAACAACAAGTACGCCCTGCTCGGCAGCCTGCGGGCCTCGGCCCAGACCGTGTCGTACGAAGTGTTCATGGGCCTGGCGCTGATGGGCATCGTGGCCCAGGTCGGCTCGTTCAACATGCGCGACATCGTCGAATACCAGGCGCAGAACCTGTGGTTCATCATTCCGCAGTTCTTCGGCTTCTGTACCTTCTTCATCGCTGGCGTGGCCGTGACTCACCGTCACCCCTTCGACCAGCCGGAAGCGGAACAGGAACTGGCCGACGGCTACCACATCGAATATGCCGGCATGAAATGGGGCATGTTCTTCGTGGGCGAGTACATCGGCATCATCCTGATCTCGGCGCTGCTGGTAACCCTGTTCTTCGGTGGCTGGCACGGGCCGTTCGGCATCCTGCCGCAACTGTCGTTCGTGTGGTTCGCCCTGAAGACCGCGTTCTTCATCATGCTGTTCATCCTGCTGCGCGCCTCCATCCCGCGCCCGCGCTATGACCAGGTGATGGACTTCAGCTGGAAGTTCTGCCTGCCGCTGACCCTGATCAATTTGCTGGTGACCGCTGCGCTCGTGTTGCTCAACACGCCAGCTGTTGCGGCCCAGTGAGGATTTGACCCATGTTCAAGTATATTGGCGACATCGTTAAGGGCACTGGCACCCAGCTGCGCAGCCTGGTGATGGTGTTCTCCCACGGGTTCCGCAAACGCGACACCCTGCAATACCCCGAAGAGCCGGTCTACCTGCCGCCGCGCTACCGCGGCCGCATCGTGCTGACCCGCGACCCCGACGGCGAGGAGCGCTGCGTGGCCTGCAACCTGTGCGCCGTGGCCTGCCCGGTGGGTTGCATCTCGCTGCAGAAGGCCGAGACCGAAGACGGTCGCTGGTACCCCGAGTTCTTCCGCATCAACTTCTCGCGCTGCATTTTCTGCGGCCTCTGCGAGGAAGCCTGCCCGACCACCGCGATCCAGCTCACCCCGGATTTCGAAATGGCCGAGTTCAAACGTCAGGACCTGGTGTACGAGAAAGAAGATCTGCTGATCTCCGGCCCCGGCAAGAACCCTGATTACAACTTCTACCGTGTTGCAGGTATGGCCGTTGCCGGCAAGCCGAAGGGCGCCGCGCAGAACGAAGCCGAGCCGATCAACGTGAAGAGCTTGCTCCCTTAAGGAAGAAAGATGGAATTCGCTTTCTATTTCGCATCCGGTGTCGCCGTGGTGTCCACCCTGCGGGTGATCACCAACACCAACCCGGTGCATGCCCTGCTCTACCTGATCATTTCGCTGATCTCCGTGGCGATGACCTTCTTCGCCCTCGGCGCGCCGTTTGCCGGCGTGCTCGAAGTGATCGCCTACGCTGGCGCCATCATGGTGCTGTTCGTGTTCGTGGTGATGATGCTCAACCTGGGGCCGGCCTCGGTCGCCCAGGAGCGCGGCTGGCTCAAGCCCGGCATCTGGGGCGGGCCGGTGTTCCTCGCCGTCCTGCTGCTGGCCGAACTGCTGTACGTGCTGTTCGTGCAGCCGAGCGGCGCCGCCATCGGTCATACCACCGTTGACGCCAAGGCCGTGGGCATCAGCCTGTTCGGCCCTTACCTGCTGGTGGTGGAACTGGCCTCGATGCTGCTGCTGGCTGCAGCAGTGACGGCGTTCCACCTCGGCCGCAACGAGGCGAAGGAGTAAATCATGTCAGCAATTCCTCTCGAACACGGCCTGGCCGTCGCCGGCATCCTGTTCTGCCTCGGCCTGGTCGGGCTGATGGTGCGCCGCAACATTCTGTTCGTACTGATGAGCCTGGAAATCATGATGAACGCCTCGGCACTGGCATTCATCGTGGCGGGCAGCCGCTGGGCGCAACCGGACGGGCAGATCATGTTCATCCTGGTGATCAGCCTGGCCGCCGCCGAGGCCAGTATCGGCCTGGCGATCCTGCTGCAGCTGTATCGCCGCTTCCACACTCTCGATATCGATGCTGCCAGTGAGATGCGCGGATGAACCTACTCTTTCTGACCTTCGTCTTCCCCCTGATCGGCTTTGTGCTGCTGTCGTTCTCGCGCGGGCGGTTCTCGGAGAACCTGTCGGCGCTGATCGGTGTCGGTTCGATCGGCCTCTCGGCCATCGTGGCCGCCTACGTGATCTGGCAGTTCAACGTCGCCCCGCCTGAAGGCGGCGCGTACAGCCAGCTGCTGTGGCAGTGGATGCAGGTGGGCGACTTCAAGCCCAACTTCACCCTGTACCTGGACGGCCTGTCGGTGACCATGCTCGGCGTGGTGGTCGGCGTGGGCTTCCTGATCCACCTGTTCGCCTCGTGGTACATGCGTGGTGAAGCCGGCTACTCGCGCTTCTTCGCCTACACCAACCTGTTCATTGCCAGCATGCTGTTCCTGATCCTGGGCGACGACCTGCTGTTCATCTACTTCGGTTGGGAAGGCGTTGGCCTGTGCTCGTACCTGTTGATCGGTTTCTACTACAGCAACCGCAACAACGGCAACGCAGCGCTCAAGGCCTTCATCGTCACCCGTATCGGCGACGTGTTCATGGCCATCGGCCTGTTCATCCTGTTCCAGCAACTGGGCACCCTGAACATCCAGCAACTGCTGGTGCTGGCGCCGCAGAAGTTCCAGGCCGGTGATTTCTGGATCGTGCTGGCAACCCTGATGCTGCTGGGCGGCGCCGTGGGCAAATCGGCCCAGCTGCCGCTGCAGACCTGGCTTGCAGACGCGATGGCCGGCCCTACCCCGGTATCGGCACTGATCCACGCCGCCACCATGGTGACCGCCGGTGTCTACCTGATCGCGCGTACCCACGGCCTGTTCGCCCTGGCACCCGACGTGCTGCACCTGGTGGGTGTGGTCGGCGGCGTGACCCTGGTGCTGGCCGGCTTTGCCGCGCTGGTACAGACCGACATCAAGCGTATCCTGGCCTACTCGACCATGAGCCAGATCGGCTACATGTTCCTGGCCCTGGGCGTGGGCGCCTTCGACGGCGCGATCTTCCACCTGATGACCCACGCCTTCTTCAAGGCCCTGCTGTTCCTTGCCTCCGGTGCGGTGATCGTTGCCTGCCACCACGAGCAGAACATCTTCAAGATGGGCGGCCTGTGGAAGAAACTGCCACTGGCCTACGCCAGCTTCATCGTCGGTGGTGCCGCCCTGGCTGCCCTGCCGCTGCTGACCGCCGGCTTCTACTCCAAGGACGAGATCCTCTGGGAAGCCTTCGCCAGCGGCAACAGCGGCTTGCTGTACGCCGGCCTGGTGGGTGCGTTCATGACCTCGCTGTACACCTTCCGCCTGATCTTCATCGCCTTCCACGGCGAAGCCAAGACCGAAGCCCACGCTGGCCACGGCATCTCGCACTGGCTGCCGCTGGGCGTGCTGATCGTGCTGTCGACCTTCGTCGGCGCCTGGATCCACCCACCGCTGGCCGGCGTGCTGCCGCAGAGCGTCGGGCATGCCGGTGGCGAAGCCAAGCACAGCCTGGAAATCGCCTCGGGTGCCATCGCCATCGCCGGCATCCTGCTGGCCGCCATGCTGTTCCTGGGCAAGCGTCGCCTGGTTACCGCGATCGCCAACAGCGGTATCGGTCGTGTGCTGTCGGCCTGGTGGTTCGCCGCCTGGGGCTTCGACTGGATCTACGACAAGCTGTTCGTCAAACCTTACCTGCTGATCAGCCACATCCTGCGCAAGGATCCGGTTGACCGCAGCATCGGCCTGATTCCGCGTTTGGCCAAGGGCGGTCATGCCGCCATGAGCAAAACCGAAACCGGTCAGCTGCGCTGGTACACCGCCTCGATCGCCATTGGTGCCGTGCTTGTGCTCGGTGCCGTTGTTGTGGCTGCGGTCTGATATGAACCTTGCGACTTTGCGAAAGGAATTGAGCCCGTCATGATTTTGCCTTGGCTGATCCTGATCCCCTTTATCGGCGGCCTGCTGTGCTGGCTGGGTGAGCGCTTCGGCGCCACCCTGCCGCGCTACATCGCGCTGCTGACCATGTCCCTGCTGCTTGGTATCGGCCTCTGGCTGTGGGCCAACGGCGACTACACCCTGGCGCCTGCGCCGGGTGCCGCGCCACAGTGGGCCTACGAGTTCAAAGTGCTGTGGATCGAGCGCTTCGGCATCAGCCTGCACCTGGCCCTGGACGGCCTGTCGCTGCTGATGATCCTGCTCACCGGCCTGCTCGGTGTGCTCTCGGTACTGTGTTCCTGGAAAGAGATCCAGCGCCACGTCGGCTTCTTCCACCTCAACCTGATGTGGATCCTGGGCGGCGTGGTCGGTGTGTTCCTGGCCCTGGACCTGTTCCTGTTCTTCTTCTTCTGGGAAATGATGCTGGTGCCGATGTATTTCCTCATCGCGCTCTGGGGTCACAGCTCCTCGGACGGCAAGAAGACCCGGATCTACGCAGCCACCAAGTTCTTCATCTTCACCCAGGCCAGCGGCCTGATCATGCTGGTGGCGATCCTGGGCCTGGTACTGGTCAACTACGGCAACACCGGTGTGATCACCTTCGACTACACCCAGTTGCTCAAGGCCGACCTGCCGGCGGGTACCGAATACCTGCTGATGCTGGGCTTCTTCATCGCCTTCGCGGTCAAGCTGCCGGTAGTACCGTTCCACTCCTGGCTGCCTGACGCCCACGCCCAGGCGCCGACTGCCGGTTCCGTCGACCTGGCCGGTATCCTGCTGAAGACCGCGGCCTACGGCCTGCTGCGTTTTGCCCTGCCGCTGTTCCCGAACGCCTCGGCCGAGTTCGCGCCGATCGCCATGACCCTGGGTCTGATCGGGATCTTCTACGGTGCATTCCTGGCCTTCGCGCAAACCGACATCAAGCGCCTGATCGCGTTCTCCAGCGTCTCGCACATGGGCTTCGTGCTGATCGGCATCTACTCCGGCAGCCAGCAGGCCCTGCAGGGCGCGGTGATCCAGATGCTGGCCCACGGCCTGTCGGCGGCGGCGCTGTTCATCCTCAGCGGCCAGCTGTACGAGCGTCTGCACACCCGTGACATGCGTCAGATGGGTGGCCTGTGGTCGCGCATCGCCTACCTGCCGGCCATCAGCCTGTTCTTCGCCGCGGCTTCGCTGGGCTTGCCGGGTACCGGCAACTTCGTCGGCGAGTTCCTGATCCTGATCGGCAGCTTCGTCAGTGCCCCATGGGTCACCGCGATTGCCACCTCCGGCCTGGTGTTCGGCTCGGTGTACTCGCTGATCATGATCCACCGCGCCTACTTCGGCCCGGCCAAGTCCGACGAAGTACTGGCCGGCATGGACAACCGCGAACTGATCATGGTGCTGGGCCTGGCGGTACTGCTGATTGTGCTGGGCGTTTACCCGCAGCCGTTCCTGGATACCTCCGCCGCCACCATGAGTGGTGTGCAGCAGTGGCTCGGCTCCGCTTTCACTCAACTCGCTTCGGCCCGGTAAGAGCGCTATGGACCTGACGATTCAACACTTTATTGCGCTTGCGCCACTGCTGATCACCAGTATCACCATCGTCGTGGTGATGCTGGCCATCGCCTGGCGCCGCAATCACTCGCAAACCTTCCTGCTGTCGACCGTGGGGCTGAACCTGGCCCTGCTGTCGATCATCCCGACCCTCAAGGTGGCCCCGCTGGCGGTCACCCCATTGCTGACCGTCGACAGCTTCGCGTGCCTGTACATGGCGTTGATCCTGGTCGCCACCCTGGCCTGCGTGACCCTGGCGCATGCCTACCTGGGTGACGGCGGCAAGGGTTACCCGGGCAACCGCGAAGAGCTCTACCTGCTGATCCTGATGGCGGCCCTGGGCGGCCTGGTGCTGGTCTGCGCGCAACACCTGGCCGGCCTGTTCATCGGCCTGGAGCTGCTCTCGGTACCGGTGTATGGCCTGGTGGCGTATGCGTTCTTCAACAAGCGTTCGCTGGAAGCCGGCATCAAGTACATGGTGCTGTCGGCAGCCGGTTCCGCGTTCCTGCTGTTCGGCATGGCGCTGCTGTATGCCGACGCTGGCAGCCTGAGCTTCGACGGCATCGGCAAGGCCCTGGCCACCACCAGCCTGCCAAGCCTGATTGCCCAGCTGGGCCTGGGCATGATGCTGGTCGGCCTGGCGTTCAAGCTGTCGCTGGTACCGTTCCACCTGTGGACCCCGGACGTATACGAAGGTGCTCCGGCGCCGGTCGCCGCGTTCCTGGCCACCGCGAGCAAGGTGGCTGTATTCGCCGTTGTGGTACGCCTGTTCATGCTCTCCCCTGCTGCCAGCAGCGGCGTGCTGACCACCGTGCTGTCGGTGATTGCAGTGGCCTCGATTCTGGTCGGCAACCTGCTGGCGCTGACCCAGAGCAACCTCAAGCGTCTGTTGGGTTACTCCTCGATCGCCCACTTCGGTTACCTGCTGATTGCGCTGGTGGCGAGCAAGGGCATGGCGGTGGAAGCCATTGGCGTGTACCTGGTGACCTACGTGATCACCAGCCTGGGCGCGTTTGGCGTCATCACCCTGATGTCCTCGCCTTACAAGGGCCGTGATGCCGATGCCCTGTACGAGTACCGCGGCCTGTTCTGGCGTCGTCCGTACCTGACGGCGGTGCTGACCGTGATGATGCTGTCGCTGGCGGGTATTCCGCTGACCGCGGGCTTCATCGGCAAGTTCTACATCATTGCTACCGGCGTCGAGTCGCAGCTGTGGTGGCTGGTGGGTGCGTTGGTGATCGGTAGTGCGATTGGGGTGTTCTACTACCTGCGCGTGATGGTCACCCTGTACCTGATCGAGCCGAACCTGCGTCGTCACGATGCGCCGTTGAACTGGGAGCAGCGTACCGGTGGTGTGATGCTGCTGGCGATTGCGATTCTGGCGTTCGTGCTGGGTGTTTATCCGCAGCCGTTGCTGGACCTGGTGCAGCATGCAGGTTTGCAGTTGCTTGGTTGAGTGCTGATGCATTGACAGGACACCCCGCTTCGGCGGGGTGTTTTGTTTTTGGCGATTGAACAACCAATACACCAAACCGCCGTTGCTCTTGCTCTTGATCTTGATCTTGATCTTGATCTTGATCTTGATTGTCCGGCCTGTCAGGAGGCCGAGTGGAGGTGTCGTGCAGGGGGCGGGGCGAAGCTCCTTCGGCGTTAGCCGAAGCGAGCGACTGTTAGAGTTGCGCAGCAACTCGGGTCGCGTGCCCCCTGGACGGCGCCGGAGGGAGGGAACCCGGAGCGAAGCGTAGGGCCGTATGTTTGGCCGGGGACCTTTTGGTTACTTTTGCGTCCTTGCAAAAGTGACCCGCTGTAAGAGCGGAAGGCGTCATTCGCAGCGCTATCCATGCCGGATAAACACACCACTCGGTAAAATCGACGACCGTGAACATATCCAGAGCAGATCAAAAACATGACTGCACTACAGATCACCCACTGTGCTTCGTCTGATACTTGCAACGTCAGATAGCCGCCCCACCGTCCCGGAACCCCTTCGATGCACCCCACCCTGCCCCGCTCGTCCCTCGCCGTATTGATCGCCTGCACCGCCACCGCCCAAGCCAACCCAGGCATCGAACTCGGCCAGGTACTGATCCAGGACCAGGAACACAACGAGCTTCAGGACGCCCGTGAGCGCCTGCAGCAAATCCCCGGGGCCACCAACCTGATCGACATGCAACAGGTCGAACAAGGCCGCGTCGCCAGCAACCAGGACGTGCTCGCCTACCAGCCCGGCGTGTTCGCCCAATCCGCCGGCAACGACGGCATCAAACTGTCGATTCGCGGCTCGGGCCTCAACCGTGCCCCCGGCGCCCACGGCTCCGGCGTATACACCCTGTTCGACGGCCTGCCCCTGACCGGCCCCGGCGGCACGCCCTATGAACTGTTCGAGCCCCTGTGGCTAAGCCGCGCCGAGGTACTGCGCGGCGCCAACGGCTTCGACCGCGGCGCCCTGGCCCTGGGCGGCGCCATCAATTACGTGACCCACACCGGCTACGACGCCGCGCCCCTGCAGGTACGGGTCGAGGCCGGCAGCCGTGGCTACGGCAAACGCCAGGTCAGCTCCGGCCAGGTACTGGGTGACCTGGACTACTACGTCGCCCTCACCGACTCGGAATACGACGGCTACCAGGACCACAGCAGCGGCAGCAGCAAGGGCATCGCCGCCAACGTCGGCTACCGCTTCAACCCCAACCTGGAAACCCGCTTCTACCTGCGTTACCGCGAAACCGAAAACGAACTGGCCGGGCGCCTGACCAAGGACCAGATCAAGCACCACCCGCGCGCTGCCAACCCGCTGTACCTGAGCCGCGACGCCAGCCGCCCGCAACCGGGCAGCACCTGGCTGGGCAACAAGACCACCTTCTACCTCGATGACGACTCGCTACTGGAAGCCGGCCTGGTCTACCACGACTACCCCATGGACCTGCGTGAAGGCACCAAGCGCCTCAAGGTGGCGTACACCGACGTCAGCGGCACGCTCAACTACCTGCGCCGCGACACCCTGTTCGGCCGCGAGAGCAAGACCACCCTGGGCTGGCGCACCACCAAGCACCTGCCCAACACCGGGGCCTCGGAGTTCGTGCGGGTCGAGACCGACCCCACTCAGCCCATAGGCACCAAGACCCGCGACTTCACCTACCAGGGCTCGGACAGCGTCCTCCACTTCAGCAACGAACTGGAACTGGTGCCAGACCTGTGGCTGACCAGCGGCCTGGCGATGATCTATACCCGCCGCGAAAGCGCCGTCACCTATCCGGCCAGCGGCGGCAAGGTCAGCCAGCATGACTGGGACTACGCCCCGCGCCTGGGGCTGCGCTACGACTTCAGCCCCGCGCTGCAGCTGTACGGCAACCTGAGCCGCTCGGTGGAGCCTGCGCACCCCTGGGCACTGATCTGGAGCTCGCCAGCGATCAAAGGCCTGCAGACCCAACCCATCGAGCTGCGCAACCAGACCGCCACCACCCTGGAGCTCGGCGCACGCGGCGACTCGCGACTGGGACGCTGGGACCTGGCCTGGTACTACTCGGCCGTGCGCCACGAACTGCTGACAGTGGAAACCGTGGCCGCCAGCAGCACCACCAACGCCATCGTCGGCGAGGTGAATGCCAGCCCTACCGTGCACCAGGGGGTGGAAGCCAGCCTCGACAGCCTGCTGTGGGAACACAGCGGAGTTGGCCGGGTGTCGCTGCGCCAGGCCTACACCTTCAGCGACTTCCACTACCGCGATGACGCGGCGTTCGGCGACAACCGCCTGCCCGGCATGCCGATGCACTACTACCAGGCGCAGGTGCGCCTGGACCATCCCAGCGGCTTCTATGCCGGGCTCAACACGCAGATGGCCTCAAAGGTGCAGGTCGACTACGCCAACTCCTACCAGGCCGATGCGTATGCCCTGCTGGGCGCAACCTTCGGCTACGCCTCCCCCCGACAGGACTGGACCACCTGGCTCGACCTGCGCAACCTCACCAACCAGCGCTATGCCGCAACCGTGACGCCCGGCTACGACGACAAGGGTCTCGATGCCGCACGCTCCACCCCCGGCGAAGGCTTCGCAGCCTACGTGGGCATGTCCTATAGCTGGAAGTGACGCTCGCCAGCGGCGCCTCAGGGCAGTTGCACCTGAGGCTTGGTCGCCACGAAAATCCCCCAGCTGGACATGAACAGCGCCGCGATCAACGGCCCGATGACGAAGCCGTTGAGGCCGAACACCGCCAGCCCGCCCAGGGTCGAGATCAGGATCAGGTAGTCGGGCATGCGGGTGTCCTTGCCCACCAGGATCGGGCGCAGCACGTTGTCCACCAGGCCGATCACGAACACCCCGAAGGCGGCAAGCACCACACCCTGCCAGATCGAACCACTGAGCAGGAAGTACGCGGCCACCGGGCCCCACACGATGCCGGCACCCACCGCCGGCAGCAGCGACAGAAACGCCATCAGCACCGCCCACACCAGCGCACTGGGGATATCCAGCACCCAGAAGATGAACCCGCCGAGCGCGCCCTGGGTCACCGCCACCAGCAGGTTGCCCTTGACCGTGGCACGCACCACGCGATTGAACTTCAGTTGCAGGCGACGCTTCTGGTGTTCGGCCAGGGGCACCGCCGTGCGGATCTTGCGCACCAGCTCGGCGCCATCGCGCAGGAAGAAGTACAGCAGGTACAGCATGATGCCGAAGCTCACCAGGAACTCGAACGTGCCCTGCCCGAAGCTGAACGCCTGGGTGGCGAAGAACTGGCTGCCCTGCATCGCGCCCTTGGCGATCTTGTCGCGCAAGCCCTCCAGATCCCCCATGCCCAGGCGTTCCAGGCCATGCTGGGCCACAGCGGGCAGCATGTCCTTGAAGCGCTCGATGTAGCCGGCGATATCCAGTTGGCCGCTCTCGATGTTCTTGTACAGCGTGGCGCCTTCCTGAACCAGCAACGTGCTGATGACGATCACCGGCAGAATCGCGATCAGCAGGCACACCAGCAGCGTGATACCCGCCGCCAGGTTGCGCCGCCAGCCCAGGCGCAACAGCAACCGGCGCTGCAACGGCGCAAACACGATGCCCAGGATCACCGCCCAGAACACCGCGCCGTAGTAGGGCAATAGAATCCAGATGAAGGCCAGGGTCACCAGGACCAGCAACCACATCAGGGCTTTTTGCTGCAATACCGATTCGTTCATGTCCGCTCCTTTGCGCTCTGATGATTAGTGCGCGGCGCACTGCAGAAAGTGCCGTTGCCGTGGATCAATAAAATCGGTGGTGCAGGCGCGTAGCATCCGCGCTTTTGTCGCGACCTTGCCATGACCCACCTCGCCCGACCCGAACTGCTCGCCCCTGCCGGCACCCTGAAGAACATGCGCTATGCCTTCGCCTACGGCGCCGATGCGGTCTACGCCGGCCAGCCGCGCTACAGCCTGCGTGTGCGCAACAACGAATTCGACCATGCCAACCTGGCGCTGGGCATCCAGGAAGCCCAGGCCCAGGGCAAGCGGTTCTACGTGGTGGTCAACATCGCCCCGCACAATGCCAAGCTCAAGACCTTCCTCAAGGACCTGGAACCTGTGATCGCCATGGGCCCGGACGCGCTGATCATGTCCGACCCTGGGCTGATCATGCTGGTGCGCCAGCACTTCCCGGCCATGCCGATCCACCTGTCAGTACAGGCCAATACGGTGAACTGGGCCAGTGTCGCGTTCTGGCAATCCCAGGGCCTGAGCCGAGTGATCCTGTCCCGGGAGCTGTCGCTGGAAGAAATCGAAGAGATCCGCCAGCAGGTGCCGGCGATGGAGCTGGAAGTGTTCGTGCACGGCGCCCTGTGCATGGCGTATTCGGGGCGCTGCCTGCTGTCGGGCTACCTGAACCGGCGCGATGCCAACCAGGGCAGCTGCACCAACGCCTGCCGCTGGCAGTACAGCGCCACCCCGGCCCAGGAAAACGAGGTGGGTGACATCGTGCGCGAAGTCCAGCCGACCCTGGGCGTCGGCGCCCCCACCAACCAGGTGTTCGTGCTGCAGGAAGCCAACCGGCCCGGCGAAGACATGCCGGCATTCGAGGACGAGCACGGCACCTACATCATGAACGCCAAGGACCTGCGTGCCGTGCAGCACGTCGGGCGCCTGACCCGCATGGGGGTGCACTCGCTGAAGATCGAGGGGCGTACCAAGTCGCACTTCTACTGTGCCCGCACCACCCAGGCGTACCGGCAGGCCATCGACGATGCGCTGGCGGGGCGTGAATTCGACCGTTCGCTGATGCTCGACCTGGAGTCATTGGCGCAACGCGGCTACACCGAAGGCTTCTTGCGCCGCCACGTGCACGACGAGTACCAGAACTACGAGCGGGGCAACTCGGTGTCCGAGCGCCAGCAATTCGTGGGCGAGCTGACCGGGGAGCGGGTCGACGGGCTGGCCGAGGTCAAGGTCAAGAACCGTTTCGGGCTGGGCGATCACCTGGAGCTGATGACGCCGCGGGGCAACTACCATTTCGACCTGCACCAGCTGCGGGATCGCGCAGGCAATCCGCTGGAGGTGGCGCCGGGGGATGGGCACACGGTGTACCTGCCGATTCCCGAACAGGTGGAGCTGGGCTTCGGGCTGTTGTTGCGGGATCTGAATACGTAGACACGCTATCGCGGGTCAAGCCCGTCCCCACAGGTAGTGCGCAACCCTGGTGGGAGCGGGCTTGACCCGCGATGCAACCGACGCTCAACGTGGGCTGCTGGCTACAGCTGCAGTATCCGTCTCACGTATCACCTGCACCTGATACTGCGGGTCCGCCTTGATCTGCGCCTCGGTGAATGGAATGGTGTGCCAGTGCCCGGCCGAGAACGCACGGGTCTGGTCACTGGCATGCACCGACCCCGCCTCGCTGGACTGGGAAAACGCCAGCAGCCCCTGCGCGTGCGGCCCCTTGTCATCGAAACTGACCACTTGCAGGTAACTGGTGCCGCTGATCACGGTGCGCTTGCCCCCCTCGCCCGGCACGCTCTGCATGGCGTTGTACACCCCAAGGCTCGACGGCCCGCCATGCATCGGCGTGCCGTCGCCCGCCTGCTGGATCTGCCCCCACTGCACATTCGCATTCAGCCCGGCCTCGGCCACCTGGGCCTGCGACGCCAATGCCGCCGCACGCACGGCCCTGGCCACCTCGGCACGCTCCAGCGCAAGGCCGCGTGGGGTGTGCTGGGGGTCGGCCGGATCGAATGCCACGCGCCAGAATTCACCGTGCTCCTGCAACGCCTGCAGGATGTTCTGAAAGTGCACCAGGCCGATGCCACTGGCCAAGCCGGCCTTGCCATCCCACGCCGCCAGGCTGTCACATACGGCCTTGAGCTGCGGATCGGCCGTGGCGCCCTTGCACCACTGCAGCAGGTCGGGCAGCGCCAGCTCGGCCAGGTACACCTTGTCGTCCATGACCATGTGGTGCAGGTCCTGCGCGCTGATCTTGCCGGGGCGGTTCAACCGCTGCAGGGCAAAGCGGCTGCGCGGGCCCAGGGGCACGTCTTCACGGCTGATGATCGGCGAGTAGCCGCGCAGCGGCTGCGCCGGGTTGACCATCCAGGCCGAATCGTTGGAGTGTTGTACGAAGTCGCCACGCAGCAGGCTGGGCTGCAGTTGCGCGGGGAAGATACCGGGCTGCGCCGCTCGCGCATCGACCTTCCAGTTGCAGGCGCTGCGCGAACCGTCGAGCACGATCAGTTCCAGGCCCGCCGCCGGGTCGCTGCACTGCGCCAGCAGCGGCGCATCCACATAGGGCACCACCGACTGGTTCAGGTACAACGCCTGCCCCCTGGCATCCACCGCCAGGGTGTTGACCCAGGGTATGCCCTGCAGGCGCTGCACCGACTGCTGCAGGGCCTGCAGGCTGTCGGCCTGGTTCATGCTGTACCACTGCTGCAGCACGCGGGTGTTGCCCAGGTTGGCATCACGCAGGCTGAAGGCCACCTGCCCGGTCCAGTCCAGCCGCCCGGGCCACTGCACCAGCGGGCCGTAGATCGTGCCGTACAGCTCGCGGGTGACCACCTGCTGCTGGCCGTCCTCAGCCTTGACCGACACGCTCACCGGCTGGCGGGTCATGGGGGTGGACACGCCGTCGAGCAGGTAGCGGGTCGAGTCTTTCGGGTCCAGTTGCAAGCGGTGCAAGGTGAAGTGCCGGGAGGTGTCGACGGTGTGCGTCCAGGCCAGATGCCGGTTGAAACCGATGTTGATCAGCGGCAGGCCGGGCAACGCGGCGCCCATCACGTTCAGCTTGCCGGGGATGCTCAACTGCATCTGGTAGAAGCGCATGCCACCCACCCACGGGAAATGCGGGTTGGCCAGCAACAGGCCACCGCCATTGGCCGAACGCTCGTGCCCTATCGCCACCGCGTTGCTGCCGCGCTCAAGCGCAAAGTTGGCCTGGCGCGCCTGGGCCACACTGAAGGCCGCAGCCGGCAACCCCGCCGCTGCAGCGGGGGGGGCGGCACCGGCCACGGCTTCGACGAACTGCCCGGCCCCACCCTCGACCAGCAGGCGCCGGGTCAGCTTGACCAGGTCCAGGGCGGTGATGGGGCGCAGCCACTCGGCCTGCTGGCACTGGGCAGGCAGGCCCTGGGCAGTGCGCTCGGCCAGCGCGCGGTTGTAGCCCAGCGCGTAGCCTTCGAGCAATGAACGGATCGGCGCCGGTTGCGCCTGCCAGTACGCAGACACCGCCGCCGGCGTGTTCAGCCAGGTGAAAAACACGTCGCTGGCCAGGTTTTCACGCTGCTCCAGGGTCAGCGCCTGCGGCCCGAAGAACCGCGAGCGCTCACCGTTGACGGTCACCACTTCGTTGGCCAGCAGGCACAGGTTGTCCTGCGCGTAGGCATACCCGATGCCATAGCCCAGGCCACGCTCATCGCGGGCCACGATGTGCGGCACACCGAAGCTGGTGCGGCGGATCTCGGCCCGGGCCTCGCCCGGCGGCGCCTCGCGGGCGTGGGCTGAACAACTCAGAGCAACCAGCAGGGCCGTCAGGCAGAACGAGGGGATCGAGCGATTGGCAGACACGCGGACTCCGGCAGCATCAGGGTGAACGAACATCCTGACTAGACGAATTTCATCATGAAAATTTACCGCTTTTGCGCCGCTCGTTCGTCTCTCTCTACATAAAGGCAATATTTTTTGCCTTGCCGATGCAGATTTGCCGCGCTCGTTCGTCTTATAGAGTGAGAGCACCACACGCAAACTGGACAGGCTCGAGAAAGGGAGTTTTCACATGTACAACCAGCAACAGCCAATCACACCGCTGCGCTTCAGGCGCAAAGCCCACGCGCCGCTGCCGGAAAAGCCCGAAGCGGCTGAACCGGACCGCGCCGGCAACGAACATATCCGCGAACTGCTCAAGGCATTCGGCCTGCGCACCAGCCTGATCCGGCTGAAGGTCATCGATGCGCTGCACGCGGCCGCCAGAGAGGGGCGCAGTATCGGGGTGCGCGGGGTGCACAGCCAGCTCGAGCAGCTGGATATTCCGCTGTCGTTCCTGAGCGTTCGCGAAGTGCTCAAGCGCCTGTGCGTCGAGGGTGTGATCAGCCTGGGCAGCGACAAGTGCTACAGCCTCAACCCCGAGGCCCGCGCGGTGCTGGAACAGCCGGTTTCACGCTAGGCCAACGGCCGGGTGACGCCGGCCGCAGCCTCGCAAGCGGTCAGAACTTGACCTTGCGCCGCATGATGCCGTTCACGATCACGGCCAATACGGCTACGCCGATGGCGATGTACTGGAACACCTTTTCGCTGATCACGCCGGCGTTCTGCAGGTACGAACCGCCCAGCATGATTGCCAGCACCACCAGGGCAACCAGGATCGAGTATTTCAGGCGTTGAGCTTGAGTCATTGAAAAATCCTTACGACAACGGGTTTGAGGGCCCTACTGCGGCCGGCGGCCATGATACAACGCCACGTCACGCAGGAGGATGTTTCCCGGTTTTTCCCGACGCGACAACCTGAAATCATCCGCCAGGTGTGCCCATGCCCTGCGTTCAGGGTTGAGCAACCTGAACCACAGCGCTGGAGCAGGCTCGCCGTAGACACGCGGCCACGCCCTCCCTGGCGCCGCTGGTTCCTACAACAGACCACCGACTTCCTCACGCAATGTGTACGGAAAGACTACCTCCCCTGACCCGCTTGCTGCCTAGTCTCCCCTTGGCGGTTGACCGAGAATTCCTTCAGGCCACTTGGCAGTTCAACGCTGTCGACGTGGGGCGCGCCGCACCTGGCAAGGATGCTCAGGCACGGACGGCACCCGATGAAGTGGCCCCTTCGCTCATACCGCCAACAAGGAAGTCATCATGGAACTGTGTGACCTGAACAAGATCGACATCGAACAACTGCCCCAGTCACTGCAGATGCTCATCGAATGCATCGGGCTGGAGCATGCCTACCGCCTGACCACCATCTACGGCGGCCGCCCCAAGTACATTCCCAAGCACCGCGAGCGCACCACGCTGGCCGAGATCCTGCCAACCGAAGCGCTGGATGCATTGATCAAGCGCTACGCCGGCATGGCGCTGGAGATTCCCAAGGCCGACCACTTCAATCGCCAGCTGCGCAACCAGCAGATCCAGCAGGAAAGCTCCAATGGCCAGTCACGCAGCGTGCTGGCCGACAAGTACGGGTTGAGCCTGCGCCAGATCGGCAACATCCGGCGCCAGGAAGCGCACACGCGCTAGACACACCCTGCACACAACAACGCCAGGCGCGAGCGGTCGCGCCTGGCGTTGTTGTGTGCGCAGCCCTTGACTGGCCGTATCAGAAGTCGCGCTTGTAGAAGATATCCAGCGAGCTGGCGATACCGCTGGCAGCCTCCAGGTAGACCTTCTTGCTGAGCAGGTAGCGCAAGGCGATGGTGTTGGCCGGCTCGAACACCCCTACGCCGTAGCGCAGGCTCAGGCGCTCGGTCAGCTTGCCGCTGGCCACCACGCTGGTGTTGTCACCGCTGCCCTGGGTGTCGAGCTGGAAGTCCTCGATGCCCAGGCTCGATGCCAGGCTGCCGGTAATCCCCGCGCTGCCCGCCAGGCCCAGGCCCAGGGCCGCCTCCGCCAGCATGTTGTTGTCTTCGCCGGTATTGCCCAGCGGACGCCCCAGCACCAGGTACGACAAGGCCTGCTCCTGGCTCATCGCCGGCTCGGAAAACACCTGGGTGGTGGGCTGTTCGGCGCTGCCGCTGAGGCGGATGCCGGCAATCACGTCGTCGGTCTGGCGAATGGCCTCGATGTCCAGGTAGGGCTGGTCGATAGGCCCGGCAAACAGCAGCCGCGCACGGCGGATGGTCAGGCGCTGGCCATAGGCGCGGTAGCGCCCATCGGCCAGGCTGAGCTCGCCACGGGTATCGAGGTTGTCGCCAATGTGCACGCGCCCCAGCAGGTTGGCGGTCAGGCCGAAGCCGCTGAATGCCAGCTTGTCCTGCCCCACCTCCACGTCGATGTCCATGGCCACGGCCATCGGCGCCTTGCCCTGCTCGGTCTGGTGGCCGACGATGACCGTGTCATCCGACACCTTTACAGTCGAAGGCGGCAGTTCGCGCACGGTGATCTTGCCCTTGGGCACCAGCACCTTGCCGGTGACCGCGAGCTTTTCGCCGATCATGTGGATCTTCAGGTCCGGCGCCACCTCCAGGTTGGCGTAGGGTTCGACGGTGACCGGCAGGCGCTGCCCCTGCAGTTGCAACTCCACCGCCAGGCCCTGGGCCCAGCCGATCTGGCCACTCAGGCGGCCCTGGCCGACCGGGCCGCTCTTCCACTCGCCGCCCAGTTGCACCTGCTCGCCTGCGATCTGTGCCCGCAGGCTGAGGTCGCTGAGGCTGATGGGCAACTCGGCCCCCGACACTTCGCCATTGCTCAGCGTCAGGTTGCCGTTGACCTGGGGCGCCAGCAGCGTACCGGTGATCTGTCCGCTGCCGTTGAGCTGGCCAGCCAGGCGCTCGACCATCGGCGCGAACGGCCGGCCCACCGACAGGTCCAGCCCGCTCAGGCGGAAGTCTCCGCTCAGCGGCTTGTTGCGCGCCAGCGGGTCGATGCGCGCCGACAGGGTCAGCTCGCCCAGGCGCCCGCCCACGAACTCCAGGCGCGTGTCCACGCGGCGCGGGCCCAGGGTGCTGTTCAGGCGCAGCGCCTGGTACGGGAAGTCCAGCCATCGATCCTTTTCCCGCACCCGCAAGGTGCCGCCACTGGCGTCCACCACGATCGACCCCTTGGGCCCGCTGGCCGGCAGGTCGAGGTTGATGTCGGCATTGAGCATGCCCTGCCAGGCGAAGTCCTTGGGCAACCACTGCGCCAGGCTTTGCAGCGGGAACTGCTTGAGGTGGTACCGCAGGCGCGGGTCGGGCATCAGGCGCTGGTCTTCACCACACAGGCTGGCCTGCCCGGAGCGCCAGCAATGGGCGCCGAAATCCACCTGCCCATTGGCCAGGCGCTGCAACCTGGCCGGTGCCTGCAGCTGCCAGTCCTGCCCGCCTGCCTGCACCTGGCCGCTGGCCAGGCGTCCGCGCCAGTTGCCCTTGTCGAGCTGACCGTCCAGGCCCAGGTCGAGCTTGAGTTGCGGCCCATCGAGGGCCAGGTGCAATTGCTGCTTGCCAATGTCGCCCTGGCCTTTGGCGGTCAGGGTGCCCAGGTTGGTTTCGCCCAGGCGGATCGACCCGGCCTGCAGGTCGATCAGGGCACGCTGAGCGCTGTCCAGCCGGGCGTCCAGGTCAAGGCGTTGCACGCGGTTTTCGGCCTGGCCCAGTTGCTGGCCCTGCAAGGTCAGTTGCCCCTGCGGCGCCTTGAGCGTACCGGCCACATCAAGCCGGCCCTTGAGCTGGCCTTGCAGTTGCGGCCACAGCTGGCCCAGGCGCGGCAGGTTGAGGTCAAGCTGACCGGCCAGGCGTTGCTGCACACTGGCGCTGCCGTTGATCTTGTTGTCCCCCAGCTGGATCAGCAAGGTGCCCAGGGTCCAGTTCTCGCCTGCACCGTCGGCCTTGGCCTGCAGCACGGCGGGCTGGCCGCGCAATCGCCCCTTGAGGTCCAGGTCGGCATTCAGGCGCATCGTGTCGCCCTTGAGTTCGCCCTTGCTGCGCAGCGGGCCCGCCAGGGTGCCCGGCAGCTCGGCCAGCCAGTACGCCGGGTTGAGCGCCGACAATTCCAGCGCCGCGTCCCACGCCACGCCCTCGGCAAACTGCACGGCGACGCTGCCGGCCACCTTGCCCTGGCCGGCTTCAAGGGCCAGCTGTGGCAGGCTGACCTGGCCCAGGTCGCCCTTGAACGGGCTGCTGACCTTGAAGGCACCTGCCGGCCCGTCCAGGTCGCCACTGAAATCGCCCTGGTAGTTGCCGTCGCGGTAGTTGACCTTGGCGTTCAGGCGCCGCAGCGTGACCTGCGGAGCCTCGTCCAGCGGGTACAGGCGCAGCCACGGGAAGTCCAGCCAGTCGATGCTGGCATCGGCAACCAGACCGCTCTGCCAGTCGGCAGTGGCGCTGAGCGTGACACGCTGCTGCGCGGCGGCGCTCAGGTCCAGGGCGGCGATCTGGGCGCCCTTGGCATCCACCCGGCCACGCAGGCTCAGGCTGATCGGCCCCTGCTCGGCCGGCAGGCGGCCGGCGCCCACCAGTTGGTAACCTTTTGCCAGGTCGCCATAGGCACTGAGTTCCAGCTGCTCGAACTGCAGGGTGTCCGGCAATCCGGCCGATGGCTTGAAGCCGGTGGCGCTCAGGCGTACCTGGGCCGGCAGGTGCTCGGCCAGGGGCCGCAATTGACCCGCCAGGCGCCCTTGCAGGTAGCCGCTGCTGTCGGCCTGCAGGTCGAGGCTTTTCTGCAGGTCGCCTTTTATCTGCACCGCCAGTTGCCAGGGCTGGTCGTCGATGGCCGGCAGTTGCACCTGACCCTGCAGCTGCAACGGCCAGTCACCCACCGGTTGCAGCAGGCCGCTGAGGTTCAGGCTGAGGTCTTCGCGTTGCAGGTTCAGGCTGTCGATCTGCAGGCCCTGGGCGGTCCAGTGTGCAGCCAGTTGCAACTGGCTCAACTGCTCGCTGCCGTCCAGATGCAACTGGCCGACCTGTACTTCGCCCAGTTCGATCGCCACTGGCAACTGGAGGCTGGGCAACTGCAGCGGGCCGCTGTCAGCCGCTGCCTCGCTGGGGGCGAAGTCCAGGTTGACCTGCCCGGCGCGCAGCTGGTCGATGCACAAGGTCATGCGCAACAGGCAGCCGGGCGACCAGGCAAACACCGGTGCAAGCACTTCGACCCGGTCCTCGCCCTGCTGCCAGATCAGCCGATCGGCCTGCCATTGCCCGCCAAGGCGGCCTTGAAAATTGTCCAGCTGCAAGCCCGGCACCAGGCTCAAGGCCCAGCGGCTGCCGGCCTGGGTACCCAGCAGGATACCCACGGCCAGCACCAGCACGACCAGCAGCGCCAGCAGGGCCAGCCCGCCGCGTTTCAACACCTTGCTCACAACTCGGGCCCCATGGAAAAGTGCAAACGTATGCCGCCGTCATCGTCCAGCGCCTTGGCCAGGTCGAGCCGCAGCGGGCCGACCGGCGACACCCAGCGCACACCGAAGCCGACGCCGGTCTTGAGGCTGGGAAGCTCCAGGCTGTTGAACGAGTTGCCCTGGTCGACGAAGGTCGCCAGGCGCCACTTCTCGGCGATCGAGTACTGGTACTCGGCACTGGCGGCCACCAGGTAGCGCCCGCCGATACGGTCGCCATCGGCGTTCTTGGGTGAAAGGGTCTGGTAGTCGTAGCCACGCACGCTCTGGTCGCCACCGGCAAAGAAGCGCAGCGAGGGGGGCACCGACTTGTAGCCGTTGGTGGCGCTGCCGCCGAACTGCACCCGGCCCAGGAAGCGGTGGTTCTGCGCGACGGTGGTCAGGCCCTTGAGCAGCACGTTGCCATGCAGCAGGTTGGTGTCGGACAGCAGCCCTTCCTTGGCCACCTGCGCGTCGAACTGCAAGCGGTAGCCGTTGTGCGGGTCGATGCGGTTGTCGCTGCGCAGGTAGCTGTAGCTCACACCCGGCATCAGCAGGGTGCTCAAGCCCGAATCGTCACCCAGGCGGTACTCTTCGCGCTGCCACTTGAGCGATACCACGCGCTGCCAGCCGCTGGGCAGCTTGCTGTGCCATTCCGGGCCCACGGTGAGCAGTTTGCTGAGGCTGTCGGTGCCGGCGATCTCTTCGTTCTGGTAGCCGCCGGCAAAGCGCAGCTTGTCGGTCAACGGCGGGTCGAGCGGTATGTCGTACCACAGGCCGACGTTCTGGCGCGGCGCCGAAAGTTCGGTTTCCAGGCCATAGCTGTGGCCTTGCGGGTTGACCCAGTGGCGGGTCCAGTTGGCCTTGCCGCGCGGCCCGACGTCGGTCGAAAAGCCCAGGCCCAGGCCCATGGTACGGGGCTTGCGGGTTTGCAGTTGCACCTCTACCGGGATGCTCTGCGCCACGGCGGCAGTGGGCGCAGCGTCGACCCGCACGCCTTCGAAGTAGCCGCTCGATTGCAGCGCGTTGTTCAGTTCGGCGATCAGTTCGGAGTCGTAGGGGGTGCCTTGCTTGAAGGGCACCATGCGTTGCAGCAGGCTCTCGTCGAACGGCGCGTCGCCTTCGAAGCGGACCTTGCCCAGCTGGTAACGCGGGCCGCTGTCGTACACCAGTTCGATATCTGCCACACCCGCCGCCGGGTCGACCGCCAGGCGCTGGCGCAGGAAATGCCCGCTGAAGAAACCGTAGCGCGAGGCCTGGTTCTGGATCAGCCGCTTGGCGTCCTCGTAGTTGCCATGGTTTAGCACTGCCCCAGGCCGCAGCGCCTTGCTCGAAGGAACCCGGAAGGCCGTCATCTCGCTGGCCGGGCCCTCGACGCGCACGGTCACCTCGCGCAGGCGCACCGGCTCGCCCGGCTCGATGCTGAGCACCAGTTGCGGGCCCTTGTCGGCCTTGGGCGAAGGTTTGACCTGGCTGTCGATCTGCGCCTGGTAGTAGCCCAGCGCCTGGGCGGCTTTTCTGGCCTGCTCCACGGCGCCGCGGCTGAAGCGCAGCAGCGCTTCTTCATCGCGGGTGCCAAGGCTGCCGATATAGCCTTCGACGTTGGCCTTGAGCTCGTTGTTGGCGGGCTTGATGCGTACTACCAGCTCGCTCTGTGCGTACACCGCGCAGCTGGCAACCCATAAAATCAACCCGCAGGTGAATCGTCCTGAATACGTCATAGGCGCGGATGCTACCAGAGCTTGGCGGTTGCCCGCAGCTCGCCGACGGTCTGATACACCACCCCTTCAGGCCTGTGCCTGGCGCAAACGCTGGGGATTGGGATGAAAAAACACATGCTCGCGGATTGGTCCTACAGCAATTTCACCGATTTCCAGGTAGCCCTGTCGCTTGTAGAACTCGAGGTAGTGGTCATTGCCGGTATTCAGTACCACCCCTTCGGACTGTTCGTCCTCGGCGCACCAGTCATGCAGCGCCAGCAGCAACTGTTCGCCATAGTGATGGCCCTGGAACTGCGGGTGAATGCCCAGTAGCGGCAGCACATGCACCGCGTCGCCCGGCACACAGGCCATGACCGCGGCCTGGTAGTCCAGGTAGCGCCGGGTACAGCGCAGGCCGGCGCTCAGCAGCATGCGCAGGCGCCACGCCCAGCTCTCGGTGATGCCCAGGCGCCGCTGCGGCGGGGCGATCAGGGCGATGCCGATCAGCCGGTCCTGCACCAGCAGGCCCAGCGCCGGCAGGTCCTGGAAGAAATGCTGACGCACCAGCTCGCGTACCGTGGCGCGCACGCGATGGTCGTAGCCGGGGCGATCGGCCTCGAACAGGTAGCGAAAGGTCGGCTCATGCCGGTAGGCCTGGTACAGCAGCGAGCGCGCCTCACGGCTGTAGCCGCTGTCGAGCTGACGAACTTCGGCCGGTACGGCAGGGGTATCGGACATGGTGACTCTCCTGGTGGGCTTCAATGCCTCTTTCTGAGTACTGCGCGCTGGCCAACGTTCCCTTTGACTATAGGCCAGGACGCCACGCGTGCTGACACGCCGGGCGCCATCGGCTAGCATTCCCGATTTGCTCAGGATTGCGCCCCCCATGAAGATCGTCTCGTTCAACATCAATGGCCTGCGCGCCCGCCCCCATCAACTGGCCGCGCTGATCGAAAAGCACCAGCCAGACGTGATCGGCCTGCAGGAAACCAAGGTGTCCGACGAGCAGTTCCCGCTGGCCGAGGTGCAGGCGCTGGGCTACCACGTGCATTTTCACGGGCAGAAGGGCCACTACGGTGTCGCCCTGCTGTCGCGCCAGGCGCCGCTTAGCCTGGTCAAGGGCTTCAGCACCGATGAAGAGGACGCGCAGCGGCGTTTCATCTGGGGCACCTTCGCCGACGAGCACGGCAACCCCATCACCATCATGAACGGCTACTTCCCCCAGGGCGAAAGCCGTGACCACCCCACCAAGTTCCCGGCCAAGCAGCGCTTCTACGAAGACCTGCAGGCCCTGCTCGAATCCCGATTCCAGAACGACCAGCCACTGGTGGTGATGGGCGATGTGAACATCTCGCCCGAGGACTGCGACATCGGCATCGGCCCAGACAATGCCAAGCGCTGGCTGAAGACCGGCAAGTGCAGCTTCCTGCCCGAAGAGCGCGAGTGGATGGCGCGCCTGAAGAACTGGGGCCTGACCGACAGCTTCCGCCATCTGCACCCGGAAGTGGCCGACCGCTTCAGCTGGTTCGACTACCGCAGCCGCGGCTTCGAGGACGAGCCCAAGCGCGGGCTGCGCATCGACCTGATCCTGACCTCCCAGGCACTGCTGCCGCGCATCAAAGCCGCCGGGGTCGACTACGAGTTGCGTGCCATGGAGAAACCCTCCGACCATGCGCCGATCTGGCTGGAACTGAACTGAGTCATGCGCTCGATGGCAGTCATTGGACTGTCATCGATCTGTCTTAATCTGCGCTCACCATCTTGAGTGCAGAGCACCCCCGGCAATGTTGCGATCTTTCTGTCTGCTGCTTGGCCTGCTGCCGGCGCTGTGCTGCGCCGAGCCGGCCAGCCTGCGCCTGCAAGGCTCCAATACCGTGGGCAGCGTGCTCGGCCCCGCGCTAGTACGCGGCCTGCTGCAGGCCCAGGGCGCCCGGTCGATCCAGACCCTGCCCGGGGCACGGCCCAACGAGGTGTGGGTGCAGGGGGTTTCGCCACAGGGTCAGACACTGCGCGTGAGCATTGCCGCCCATGGCTCGAGCACCGGCTTTGCTGCGCTCAAAAGCGGCGACGCCGACCTGGCGGCCACCTCACGCCCGATCAACGACAGCGAGCAGCAGGCGCTGCACGCGCTGGGCGACCTGAAAAGTGCCGACGCCGAACAGGTCATCGCCCTCGATGGCGTGGCCGTCATCGTGCACCCGGACAACCCGCTGCCCCAGCTGAGCACCACGCAACTGGCGCAGATCTTCGCCGGCCGCATCACCACCTGGGATGAACTGGGCGCCGGCAGCGGGCCGATCCACCTCTACGCCCGCGATGACCGCTCGGGCACCTTCGACACCTTCAAGGCCCTGGTGCTGGACGCCCAGCAGTATTCGCTGGCCAGCCACGCCAGGCGTTTCGAGTCCGGCGAGCAGTTGGCCGACGAGGTCAGTGCCGACCGCCAGGCCATCGGCTTCAGCAGCCTGGCGTCGGTGCACGGGGCCAAGGTGCTGGCCATCGTCGACGGCACCTCCCAGGCCATGCTGCCGACCCCCGCCCTGGTGGCCAGCGAAGACTACCCGCTGTCGCGGCGACTGTACCTGTACCTGCCGCCCGCCCAGCGCAACCCGCTGGCCAGTGCCCTGGTGGAGTTCGCCCAGAGCGCAGCGGGCCAGGCCATCGTGGCCAGCAGCGGGTTCGTCGCACAGCAGGTGCGGCCGGTCCAGGTACAGGCCTTGCCGGGCATGCCGGCGCAGTACCGCCAGTTGATCGCCAACGCCAGGCGCCTGAATGTCAATTTCCGCTTCCAGGAAGGCAGCGCCAGCCTCGACAACAAGGCACTGCGCGATGTCCAGCGCGTGCTGGAGTACCTGCGCGAACACCAGAAGCTGCAGCACAGCGTGGTGCTGGTGGGGTTTGGTGACGCCAAGGACGACCCCGACCGCGCCGCCCTGCTCTCGCGGCTGCGGGCCATGGCGGTACGCCGCGAACTGGTGCGCGAAGGGGTGAACCTGCGCGAAGTGACGGGCCTGGGCGGTCAGATGCCCGTGGCGACCAATGCCGCCGAGGAAGGCCGAATCCGCAACCGCCGCGTGGAAGTCTGGGTCTACTGACCCACCCACCCGGGAAACCATTTGTAACAGCCTCCCCCCTCACCCTTTCCAGAGGCGAGCTAGGCTTTGGCTCAGTGACACCGGGCCCCTCTGACGGCTGATCGCCGCCATGTCGGAGTCACAGTTGTTTTCATACAACTACGACGACAAGGAGGGGCTCATGAGCGCTCTGCCGTTATTTCTCTTCGACGACTTCCTGGGCACGGCCGTGTGGCTGTGGCTGGTGTTCATCACCCTGGTGGTGGCTCTGCTGGTCCTGGACCTTGGCGTGCTGCACCGTCGCCCGCACGACATCGAAATGCGCGAAAGCCTGCTGCTGTACTCGGCCTACTTCAGCGTGGGGCTGCTGTTCGGTGGCTGGGTGTGGCTGGAGCTGGGTGCGCAGAGCGCGCTGGAGTTCTACACCGGGCTGCTGGTGGAGCAGTCGCTGTCGATGGACAACGTGTTCGTCATGGCGATGATCTTCGGCTTTTTCGGCATCCCGCGCCGCTACCAGCACCGCGTGCTGTTCTGGGGCATTCTGGGCGTGGTGGTGCTGCGCGCCCTGATGATCGGCCTGGGCAGTGCGCTGGTGCAGGAATTCGACTGGATACTGTACCTGTTCGGCGCATTCTTGCTGTTTACCGGCCTCAAGATGCTGTTCACCCGCCACGAAACGCACCCGGACCTGGCACACAACCCGGTGATCAGGTTCGTGCGCCGGCACATGCGCGTGACCGATGACCTGCATGGGGCGCGCTTCTTCGTGCGCCTCAAACCGGCTGGCCAGCCCAGGGCACTGCTGTACGCCACACCGCTGTTCCTGGCCCTGGTGCTGATCGAGCTGGCCGACCTGGTGTTCGCGGTAGACAGCGTGCCGGCCATCCTGGCGATCACCCAGGACCCCTTCATCGTGTACACCTCCAACATCTTCGCCATCCTGGGCCTGCGTGCGCTGTACTTCGCCCTGGCGGCGCTGGTGCACCGCTTCGTTTACCTCAAGTACGCCCTGGCGCTGGTGCTGATATTCATCGGCGGCAAGATCTTCGCCCACGGCCTGATCGGCAAGGTGCCGCCGCTGCTGTCGCTGTGCGTGACGTTCGGGCTGCTGGCCGGTGGCGTGCTGCTGTCGCTGTTCAAGACACGAACGGCGGCCAAGGAGGTGAAACGGGTGGAGTAGCCTCGGGCAGCGTGTCGAATACCCTCGCGGATCATGCCCGCCCTACCCGATCAGCAGGCGATCCGCGAGGGCATCGACGCGGGCTCAGTGCCCGCTGCGCAGCATCTCCCGGGGCACGTACTTGCCGATCTCGTACTTGCCGATCGCCGCGCGGTGCACTTCATCCGGCCCGTCGGCCAGGCGCAGGGTGCGTTGCATCGCGTACATGTAGGCCAGCGGGAAGTCGGCACTGACCCCTGCCCCGCCGTGAATCTGGATGGCCCGGTCGATCACCTTCAGCGCCACGTTCGGTGCCACCACCTTGATCTGCGCGATCTCGCTGCGGGCCACCTTGTTGCCGACGGTGTCCATCATGTAGGCCGCCTTGAGGGTCAGCAGCCGGGCCATGTCGATCTCCATGCGCGAGTCGGCGATCTTGTCGATGTTGCCACCCAGGCGCGCCAGCGGCTTGCCGAATGCGGTGCGCTCGGCCGAACGCTTGCACATCAGCTCAAGGGCACGCTCGGCCATGCCGATCGAACGCATGCAGTGATGGATGCGCCCCGGCCCGAGACGGCCCTGGGCGATCTCGAAGCCGCGCCCTTCGCCCAGCAGCACGTTGTCATACGGTACGCGCACGTTCTCGAACAGCACCTCGGCGTGGCCGTGGGGCGCATCGTCGTAGCCGAACACCGGCAACGGGCGAACGATCTTCACCCCCGGTGCATCGGTAGGCACCAGGATCATCGAGTGCTGCTGGTGACGCGGCCCGTCCGGGTTGCTCAGGCCCATGAAGATCATGATCTTGCAACGCGGGTCGCAAGCGCCGGAGGTCCACCACTTGCGGCCGTTGATCACCCACTCGTCACCGTCGCGCACCGCCCGTGCGGCCATGTTGGTGGCATCGGACGAGGCCACGTCGGGCTCGGTCATGGCGAACGCCGAACGGATCTCACCGCGCAGCAGCGGCTCCAGCCACTGGCGTTTCTGCGCCTCGCTGCCGTAGCGCACCAGGACCTCCATGTTGCCGGTGTCCGGGGCCGAGCAGTTGAACGGTTCCGGCCCCAGCAGCGAGCGACCCATGATTTCGGCCAGCGGCGCGTACTCCAGGTTGGTCAGGCCGGCGCCCAGCTGCGACTCGGGCAGGAACAGGTTCCACAGGCCCTCGGCCTTGGCCTTGTCCTTGAGTTCTTCCATGATCGCGGTCGGCTGCCAGCGATCACCTTCGGCAACCTGACATTCGAACACCGCCTCGGCGGGATATACATAGGCGTCCATGAACGCGATGACGCGTTCGCGCAGTGCCTGGACCTTGGGTGAATAGGCGAAATCCATGAGCGGTACCTGCTGGGAAAGGCGAGTGATTTAAGAGATCTGGCTTGGATGCTAGATCACCGGGCAAAATCCACCTAGCCTATTCTCGGCGTGTATAAACATTCATAACCGATATATGATCGGGCCATAACTCCAACAAGAGCGGCATCCATGAACCTCAGCAAGGTCGATCTGAACCTGTTCATCGTCTTCGATGCGATCTACACCGAAGCCAACCTGACCCGTGCCGGGCAGATCGTCGGCATCACCCAGCCTGCGGTGTCCAATGCGCTGGCGCGGCTGCGCGAGACCTTCAACGACCCGCTGTTCGTGCGCACGGCCCAGGGCATGGTGCCCACGCCCATGGCCCAGAACATCATCGGCCCGGTGCGCAATGCTTTGTCGCTGCTGCGGGTGTCGGTGCAGGAGAGCCGCATCTTCAACCCCTTGCAGGCCAACAAGACCTTCCGCATCAGCATGACCGACCTTACCGAGGCGGTGGTGCTGCCATCGCTGTTCCAGCGCCTGCGCCGGCTGGCGCCGAACGTGGTGATCGAGAGCTTTTTGTGCAAGCGCCGCGAGACCACCAAGGAACTGGCCGCCGGACGCCTGGACTTTGCCGTGGATGCACCGCTGAACACCGACCCGCAGGTGCGTCACGTCAAGCTGATGCAGGACCCGTTCGTGTGCGCGATGCGCCAGGGCCACCCGCTGGCCAGGGACAGCATCAGCCTGGAGGATTACCTGAGCCTGACCCACATCCAGATCTCCAGCCGGCGCAACGGCCTGGGGTATGTGGACCTGGCGCTCGGCAAGCAGGGGCTCAAGCGCAAGATCGCGCTGCGCTCGCAGCATTACCTGATGGCCTCGCAGGTGCTGCAGCAGACCGACATGGTGATGACCGTGCCGGAGCGCTTCGCGCGGCGCCATCAACTGAGCTACGTGAGCCTGCCGGTGGGCGACGTGCCGCCTTTGGAAACCCACCTGTACTGGCATGAAAGCACCGACCAGGACCCGGCCAACCGCTGGATGCGCGAGCAGATGATCGAGTTGTGCCAGGCGGTGGTGGCGCAGGACGAGCGGGAGGCGCGCGCATAAGCTGCAGGCTGCGTTGAAGCCATCGCGGGTCAAGCCCGCTCCCCCCGACCTGCGCTGAAGCTGTGGGAGCGGGCGTGACCCGCGACAGGCACCCCCGAATGCCTGCTTGACGTATACGTCAACCAGCCAGTAGCTTAGCCGTATGCCCCCTTCCCCGAGCCATGCAATGAGCAGCCAGACCTACAGCATCTCCGACCTTTCCCGCGAACTCGACATCACCACCCGGGCCATCCGCTTCTATGAGGAGCAGGGCTTGCTCAGCCCCGAACGTCGTGGCCTGGAGCGTGTGTATTCGGCCCGCGACAAGGTCAGCCTCAAGCTCATCCTGCGCGGCAAGCGCATCGGTTTCTCGCTGGCCGAGTGCCGCGAGCTGATCGAACTCTACGACCCCACCAGCGGCAATCAGAAACAGCTGCACAGCATGCTGGCTAAGATCGCCGAGCGCCGCGCCCAGCTCGAACAGCAACTGCTCGACATCCAGCAGATGCAGCTGGAACTCGACACCGCCGAGGAGCGCTGCCAGCAGGCGCTGGCCACCACCCTGAACAATCAGAAAAACGGCCATTGAGGCCCACAGGAACCCTAGCCATGTCATTGCCTACCCATGTGCGTCTGGTCGAAGTCGGCCCCCGCGACGGCCTGCAGAACGAAGCCCAACCCATCAGCGTGGCGGACAAGGTCCGCCTGGTGGATGACCTGACCGACGCCGGTGTGTCCTATATCGAGGTGGGCAGCTTCGTCTCGCCCAAGTGGGTACCGCAGATGGCCGGTTCGGCCGACGTGTTCGCCAGCATCCGCCAGCAGCCCGGCATCACCTATGCGGCGCTGGCCCCCAACCTGCGCGGTTTCGAAGACGCACTGGCCGCAGGCGTCAAGGAGGTGGCCGTGTTCGCCGCCGCGTCCGAGGCGTTTTCGCAGCGCAACATCAACTGCTCGATCAGCGAAAGCCTGCAGCGCTTCGCGCCCATCATGCACGCGGCGCGCGAACACGGGGTGAAGGTACGCGGCTATATCTCGTGCGTGCTGGGCTGCCCCTATCAAGGCCAGGTAGATGCCGAGCAGGTCGCCCCCATCGCCCGCGAGCTGCGCGACATGGGCTGCTATGAAGTGTCGCTGGGCGACACCATCGGCACCGGCACCCCGGGCGCCACCCGCCGCCTGTTCGAAGTGGTCGGCGCGCAGGTGCCACCTGCCGAGCTGGCCGGGCACTTCCACGATACCTACGGCCAGGCGCTGGCCAACGTGTACGCCAGCCTGCTGGAGGGAATCAACGTGTTCGACAGTTCGGTCGCCGGCCTGGGCGGCTGCCCGTATGCCAAGGGCGCCAGTGGCAACGTGGCCAGTGAAGACCTGCTGTACCTGCTGCAGGGCCTGGGCATCGAGACCGGCATCGACCTGGACAAGCTGATCGACGCCGGCCAGCGCATCAGTGCCGTGCTGGGCCGCGCCAGCGGTTCGCGTGTGGCCAGGGCACGCGCTGCCCGGTAACGGTGCGCAGCAACAGGGCCAATGGGGGGTGAGTGTTACCGCCCCCACACCCGACAGGGAAAATCCGGGTAACACGGAAACAAATCAGCACAATTTCCCGTGACGATTTTTCCACCAAACCAGCAAACCATTGATTTTATTGGGTTTTAAAAAGTTGGCACGGCACCTGCTATATCTTTCGTACAACAACAATAAAAAATGCGACAACCCAATAAAAATAAGACGTACCGGCTCTGACATAACAAGAACAACACGGCAGAGGCGCAGCTAACAGATTTTTTTGAAGTGGATGGCTTTTCGGGGGCGTGCCCCGCGACCTGACAGAGAACAATAAAACTACCCCAAGGTAGCGCCCGTCTCGGTTGGATCAGCAATGATAAAGGTCGATCAGCGCTCAAAAAAATACGTTTGCTCTTGATCCCGGATGGGGATCGCAACGCAACAAGAGGCAAGGGTCGCCAAAAACAACAATAGACCACCCTCCAATAATAAAAAGAGCACACGCAACAAAATTTGAGGGGAGCCCAGGCTCCCCTCAGTGCTTGCTGCCCTACTCGTTCTGCTGGTCATCCTCTGGCTTGCGCTTCTCCAGGCGGTCGACCACCCACGGCATCACCCCCAGCACCAGCAACGCCAGCACCGTGCTCACCAGCGCAGTGGCTTCGCGCCCCATGCCTGCGGCCACGCCGATGGCGGCGGTCATCCACAGGCCCGCAGCAGTGGTCAGGCCCTTCACATGACCCGCATCGTCCTCCTTGCCCTTGAGTATGGTGCCCGCCCCCAGAAAGCCGATGCCGGCGACGATCCCCTGCACCACCCGACTCAACGCTGCGTCGTCCGCCCCGGCCATGCGCGGCACCAGCACGAACAGCGCCGCACCGATGGCCACCAGCATGTGCGTGCGCACTCCCGCCGCCTTGCCCTTGAGCTCGCGCTCGAAGCCCAGCACCGCCCCCAGCAGCGCAGCCATCAGCAGGCGCACCGTCACCTGCGTCAGTTGCTTGGCATCGGTGATATCGGCGAATTCGGCAATCAGTGTCGACCAGACTTGGTGCCACCAGGCGTCCATGAGCAGCGTCCATCAGCAAGGGGATACTGGATGGACAACAGCCTGGCGCGCGAGTGCTGTCGACCGCTGATCGGCCACGCTCAGCAACCCGGCCGGCAACGGAGTCACAGCTGTAAGCCCCCCGTTCGAGGACACCGCCATGCCCATTGAAATCAACGAAACCACCAAGCGCTGCACCCTGATAGCCGACGACCTGAACATCGAAGGTGAAGCGGCAGAGGTGCAGATCATCACCGATGCCGACCTGCGCATGTCGATCGCGACCCTGGCCGGGCAACGGGTGCCGATCACCGAGGCAGAGGCTGACGCGCTCACCGTGGCAGGTGCGGTGGATAGTCGCAGGCATTTGAAGACCTCCGAGGAGGGCTCGATCATATAAGGGCTGCAGGGTTTCAAGGGATAATCTGATACGGTTTTTATCCAGATATCTGCACCTGTTATGCAAACAGATGGGACGCCATAGTGCTCTGGCCTGATCGAGGCCTGATGAGCGACGAACCATGAGCGAACGAATTCCCGTCCAGATCGTTGAAATTGCCGAGCCCTCCACGTTCAAGAAGAAGGCCGCCAGCAGCGACAGACACATCCACACCCGTAGCTTCACCGGCTTTTTCCGAAACCTGCGCCTGGGTGGCGCGGGTTTTCTGTTTCTGCTGTTTTTCGGCACCGTCTGGCTGAACTGGGACGGGCGCCAGGCGGTCCTCTGGGACCTGGCCGACAGCAAGTTCCACATCTTCGGCGCCACCTTCTGGCCGCAGGACTTCATCCTGCTGTCGGCGCTGCTGATCATCTGCGCCTTCGGCCTGTTCGCCATCACCGTGTTCGCCGGGCGCGTCTGGTGCGGCTACACCTGCCCGCAAAGCACCTGGACCTGGGTGTTCATGTGGTGCGAAAAGGTCACCGAGGGCGAACGCAACCAGCGCATCAAGCTCGATGCGGCGCCCTGGGGCCCCAACAAGCTGGCGCGCCGCGCAGCCAAGCACACCCTGTGGCTGGGCGTCAGCCTGCTGACCGCACTGACCTTCGTCGGCTACTTCACCCCCATCCGGCCACTGACCCAGGAGCTGTTCACCCTGCAGCTGGGTGGCGTCAGCCTGTTCTGGATCCTGTTCTTCACCGGTGCCACCTACATCAACGCCGGCTGGCTGCGCGAGGCGGTGTGCATGCACATGTGCCCGTATGCCAGGTTCCAGAGCGTGATGTTCGACAGGGACACCCTCACCATCGCCTATGACCCGCAGCGCGGCGAGTCGCGCGGGCCGCGCAAGAAGGACGCCAACCACAAGGCCCAGGGCCTGGGCGACTGCATCGACTGCCACATGTGCGTGCAGGTATGCCCCACCGGCATCGACATCCGCGACGGCCTGCAGATGGAGTGCATCGGCTGCGCCGCCTGCATCGACGCCTGCGACAGCATCATGGACAAGATGAACTACCCACGCGGGCTGATCGGCTACAAGTCCGAGCACACCCTGCAAGGCGGCACCACCCAGTGGATGCGTCCGCGCCTGCTGGGCTACGTGACCGTGCTGGTGGTGATGATCGGCGCCCTGGTGATCGCCCTGCAGCAACGCCCGATGGTGTCGATGGACGTGATCAAGGACCGCGGCCTGTTCCGCGAGAACGCCCTGGGGCAGATCGAGAACATCTACACCCTCAAGGTCATCAACAAGACCCAGCAGCCGCAGACCTACCGCCTGCGCCTGGTGGACGCCGAGGGCTTCGAACTGCATGGCAAGACCGAGTTCACCCTGGCGGCCAGCGAGATGAGCGATATACCGGTCTCGGTGGCGATGCTGGCCGACCGTGCGCCCAGCAGCTCCCAGGAGATCAGCTTCGAACTCATCGACACCGACCAGCCGAACGTGCGCAGCCTTGCGCGCAGCCGTTTTGTCGCGCCTTTGAACCGCTGATCACATACACTCCGCTGAGTCAGACCGCCCAGAGCCATGATGAAACGCTACGAGAAATTCGCCGACGACATTGCCGAACTGATTCGCTCCGGGGTACTCGGCCCCGGCCAGCGCGTGCCGTCGGTGCGTTACGCCAGCCAGACCCACGGGGTCAGCCCGTCCACGGTGTTCCAGGCCTACTACCTGCTGGAGCGTCGCGGGCTGATCCGGGCCCGGCCGCGCTCGGGCTACTTCGTCAACACCCACGCCCCGCGCCAGTTCAACGAGCCGCAGATCATCGAGCAGGCCAGCGAATCGACCGAGGTGGACGTCAGCGAGCTGGTGTTCTCGATCCTCGACTCGATCAAGGACCCGCAGACGGTGGCCTTCGGTTCGGCGTTCCCCAGCCCCAACCTGTTCCCGCTGCCGCGCCTGGCGCGCTCGCTGGCCAGCGCCAGCCGCGAGATGGACCCGCGCATGGTGGTCACCGACCTGTCGCCGGGCAACCCGCAACTGCGCCGCCAGATCGCCCTGCGCTACATGGTCGGCGGCTTGATGCTGCCGATGGAAGAACTGCTGATCACCAACGGTGCGCTGGAGGCGTTGAACCTGTGCCTTCAGGCGGTAACCGAGCCGGGTGACCTGGTGGCCATCGAGGCACCGGCGTTCTATGCCTGCCTGCAGATTCTGGAGCGGCTCAAGCTCAAGGCGGTGGAGATTCCGGTGCACCCGCGCGAAGGCATCGACCTGGGGGTGCTGGCGCAGACGCTGGAGCGGCATCCGGTCAAGGCCGTGTGGTGCATGACCAACTTCCAGAACCCGGTGGGCGCGAGCATGCCGGAAGACAAGAAGAAGCAGCTGGTCGAGCTGCTGAGCGTGCACCAGGTGCCGCTGATCGAAGACGACGTGTATGCCGAGCTGTACTACGCGCAGCAGGCGCCCAAGCCGGCCAAGGCATTCGACACCGAAGGGCTGGTGATGCATTGCGGCTCGTTCTCCAAGAGCCTGGCGCCGGGCTACCGGATCGGCTGGGTGGCGGCCGGGCGCTATGCGCAGAAGATCGAGCGGCTCAAGCTGATGACCTCGCTGTGTGCATCGATGCCGGCGCAGGCGGCGATTGCCGACTACCTGCAGCATGGTGGCTACGACCGCCACCTGCGGCGCCTGCGCTATGCGCTGGAAGAGCAGCAGAACGCCATGCTGGCGGCGATTGCCCGGCACTTCCCGGCGCAGACGCGGGTCAGCCACCCCAGCGGCGGGTACTTCCTGTGGTTGGAGCTGCCGGAGCAGATGGACTCGCTGAAGCTGTTCCAGATGGCATTGGCCCAGGGCATCAGCATTGCGCCGGGGCCGATCTTTTCGCCGACGCGGCGGTTTCGCAACTGCATCCGCCTCAATTACGGCAGCCCCTGGACCGAGCAGTCGGAGCAGGCGATGGAGACGCTGGGGCGGATCGTGCGGTCGTTCTGAGGGGCTGGCATGACGGCCAACGCCCCATCGCGGGTCAAGCCCGCTCCCACATGACTGCGGTGATCCTGTGGGAGCGGGCTTGACCCGCGATTGGGTCGTTGCAGCCCCTTGCCCACACCCGCACAATCGCGCACCATCCCCTCCCGCACTTGCCCACGGATGGCCCCGGATGAAACCGCTGTACCTGCTACTGGCCCTGCCCCTGCTGCCCGCCTGCAGCCTGATCGGTTTCGTCGCCAAGGAAAGCGTCGTGGGCGCCACCAGCCACTACGGCTTGAGCAGCACCACGCTGATCGCCGAACTCCCGCCCAACCACGGCGTCACCTACAACGCCAGCTACGCCCCGCTCGACCCGTACCGCTGCACCGTGGCCTCCCCCGCCACCGGCGGCATGCGCTCGCGCCCCAACCAGTACCGCACCGACCAGGCCGATGCGCACCCCGACGCGCGCACCGTCACGTTCAGGATCCCGCTGACCTACACCATCGGCAGTTGCACCCAGCAACTGGACAACATCACAGTGAGCATCAAGTCCCCCAGCGGGCGGTACAGCCTGGCGGGGGTCAAGGTATTGCCGGCACTGCCCGACGGCACTGGGCCGGTGCGCGACGCAGACCCCGAGCTGGTTGTGCGCCGCCTGTGCGGCACGGCCTACCACATCTTGCCCGGGCATGAGCGCCACGTGCTGGCCAGGGACATCGACTGCCTCGCCGCCGACAGCCAGTGGCAACCCCTGGAGCGGACCTCCAGGCACCCCGGCCCGGTCGCCAACGTCGCCTACACCCAGCTGAACAAGACCGACCTGCGCTTCGTGTACCGCCTCATCGACAAGGAGTGGCCGCTTTATCCCGAGAACTGGTCACCGGTCGGCAATGGCATGAAGCCCTGCGCTTCACAATGGAAGTGGGTTGGCGAAGCCTCCTGCAGCTACCGCCAGCAGACCTTCAGCACCTTCGAGATGGACGGGCGCCAATGCACCACCTACCCGGGCTGCTCGTAACCGCGTCGCCCCTTCAACGGGCCTCCCCCGCACGCGGCTTGTAGAACAGGAACCTGGGAGTTTCGGCGGTCTTCAAGTACGTCCTGGCCCACGCGGGATGCACATGGCGGTCATGAAAGTACATCGCGCCATCGGTGCTGTCGGTCAGTTGCTGATTCAGCGCCTTGCGCGCGATTTCCTTGGCCACGGTGTACTGCACCGGCTCTTCCACATCGTCCGAGCGCCCGTCGCACCACCACGAGAACTGGCATGTACGCTCCTTGATGCCCTGCTTGACCACCTCGCACACGGTGCCCGGAAACCCTTCGTGCCCCAGCCGGTTCATCACCACGCTGGCCACACCCTGCATGTCCGCCGCCTCACCGCCCTTGGCCTCCCAGTAGAGGGTGCGCGCCAGGCAGGTGATCGCGTCATCCAGCGCGGCCTCGCCCTTGGGGTCGACCGCCTGCACTTCGCTGCGGGTGATGGCCTGGTCGCTGGGTACGCTGGCCTCGCGCCCCTGTTCGGCAGCCTTCTGCTCCAGCACCTGGGCCTTGTCTTCGGCTACCGCCGCAGGCGGCGCCGCGGCGGCAGAGCCCGGCAGAACAGCGATCAACCACACGGCAAGACAGCAAACTGCAGCGAATGAGCGCATGACCGAGCCTTCTTGTGAGCCTCTGATAGATGCACAGTAGCTGCAACCGGCGATTTGCGCCGCCCTACCCCAGCAGCTCGCGCAGGCGGTACCACAACATGCCCAGCGCCAGCAGTGGCGAGCGCAGGGCCGGGCCGCCGGGGAAGGTCATGTGCGGCACCTTGCTGAAGATATCCAGGCCCTGGCTATGCCCGGCGTGGATCGCCTCGGCCAGCAACTTCGCCGTCCAGTGGGTGACGTTCACCCCGTGCCCCGAATAGCCCTGGGCGTAGAACACGTTGGGGTGCTGCTGCAGGCGTCCCACCTGTGGAAAGCGATTGGCGGTAATGCCGATCTTGCCGCCCCATTGAAAGTCGATGCGCACATCCGCCAGTTGCGGGAACACCTTGAGCAGCTTGGGCAGCATGTAGCCGGCGATATCCGCCGGGTCGCGCCCGGAATAATGGCAGGCCCCGCCGAACAGCAGGCGCCGGTCGGCAGTAAGGCGGTAGTAGTCCAGGCCGACCTTCTGGTCGCACAGCGCCAGGTTCTGTGGGATCAGCCCGGTGGCGCGCGGTGCCGACAGCGGCTCGGTGGTGATGATGTAGCTGCCGGCCGGCAGCACCTTGCCGCTCAGGCGTGGCTCCAGGTCGTCCAGGTGCGCATTGCACGCCAGCACCAGGCTGCCGGCCCGCACGCTGCCGCGCGCGCAGCGCACCTGCACGGTGGGGCCATGCACCAGTTCGAGCACCGTGCTGTGCTCGAACACCTGCACCCCCAGCGACGCCGCCAGGCGCGCCTCGCCCTGCACCAGGTCGAGCGGGTGCAGGTGGCCGGAGCCCATGTCCAGCAGCCCGCCGGCATACACCTTCGAGGCCACCACCTCGTGCATCTGCTGCGGCCCGTAGAGTCGGGTCTGGTGCCGATAGCCCAGCGCCTCCAGGCTCTGCTGTTCAGCCTGGAACGCTGCGTACTGCGCCGGGGTATTGGCCAGCTCGCAGAAGCCCCAGCGCAGGTCGCAGTCGATGCCGTCCTCCTGCACCCGGCGGCCCACCACCTCCACCGACTCGATGCCGGCGCGTTGCAGGTAGGCCACCCCTTCCTGCCCCACGTAGCGGGCAAACCCCGACACCTCGTGGCCGATGCCGCGAATCAGTTGCCCGCCGTTGCGCCCGCTGGCACCCCAGCCGATGCGCCGCCCCTCCAGCAACACCACCGAAAGCCCGCGGCGAGCCAGTTCGATGGCGGTGTTGACCCCCGTGAAGCCACCGCCGATCACGCACACATCGGCGATCAGGTCCTGCTCCAGCGTCGGGTAGTCGGCCTGGCTTCTGGCCGTCGCTGCGTAGTACGAACGGGCGTGTTGCGCATTGCCATTCACGTTGTTCATTTGTTCGATTTCACTTTGCTCCACGAGCGGGTCATCAAGCGCATGATGGCCGGCGTGGGGGTGCTGGAGATGTACAGTTTGTCGAGCACCGCCTGGGGCGGATACACCTCGGGGTTGTCGACCAGGTCGGCGGCCATGTACTGGCGCGAAGCCGGCGTAGGGTTGGCGTAGCCCACCAGGGTGCTGACCTTGGCGATCACCTGCGGGTCCATCAGGTAGTTGATGAAGGCGTGCGCCTCCTTGGGGTTGGTGGCGTCGGCCGAGATCGCCAGCAGGTCGAACCACAGGTTGCTGCCCTCCTTGGGAATCGAATAGGCGATGTTCACGCCGTTGTGGGCTTCCCTGGCGCGGTTGGCCGCCTGGAACACGTCGCCGGAGTAACCGAAGGCGATGCAGATGTCGCCGTTGGCCAGGTCCGTGACGTACTTGGAGGAATGGAAGTAGGTGATGTACGGGCGCAGCGCCAGCAGCTTGGCCTCGGCCTTCTTGTAGTCCTGCGGGTTTTCGCTGCGCGGGTCCAGGCCCATGTAGTTGAGCACTGCCGGGAACAGCTCGTCGGCAGAATCCATGAACGACACGCCGCACTGGCTGAGTTTTTTCAGGTTCTCGGGCTCGAACAGCACCGCCCACGAATCGATATGGTCGATGCCCAGCACCTGTTTGACCTTGTCGACGTTGTAGCCGATGCCATTGGTGCCCCACAGGTAGGGCACCGAGTGGCGGTTGCCGGGGTCGTTGTCCTCCAGTTTCCTGAGCAGCACCGGGTCGAGGTTCTTCCAGTTGGGCAGTTGCGAGCGGTCCAGCTCCAGAAACGCCCCGGCCTTGATCTGGCGCGCCAGGAAGTGGTTGGACGGCACCACCACGTCGTAGCCGGTGCGCCCCGCCAGCAGCTTGCCCTCCAGGGTTTCGTTGGAGTCGAACACGTCGTAGATCACCTTGATCCCGGTCGCCCCCTGAAAGTCGGCCAGGGTGGTGGGGCCGATGTAATCGGTCCAGTTGTACACGCTGACGCTCGGCTGGGCCTGTGCGGCGGCCCCCCACAGCAACCCCAGGGCCACCGGCAACACGGATTTCAACAGACGCATATCGACACCTCTTCTGATTGTTTTATCGATGATCGGCAGGTCAGCGCATCACACGCTCAGCAGCAGGAACTCGCGCTCCCACGAACTGATCACGCGCTTGAAGTTCTCGTGCTCGGCGCGCTTGACCGCCACGTAGCCACGCACGAACTTGCTGCCCAGGTAGCGTTCGATGGTCGGGCAGTCTTCCATGTGCGCCAGCGCGTCCTCGATGGTGATCGGCAGGCGCAGGTTGCGCCGCTCATACGCACGCCCCTGCACCGGGGCGCTGGGCGCGATGCCCTCGACCATGCCCAGGTAGCCGCACAGCAGGCTGGCGGCAATCGCCAGGTACGGGTTGGCATCGGCGCCGGGCAGGCGGTTCTCAACGCGCATCGACTCGGGGCTGGAGGTGGGCACGCGCAGGCCCACGGTGCGGTTCTCTTCGCCCCACTCCACGTTCACCGGTGCCGAGGTGTCGGGCAGAAAGCGGCGGAACGAGTTGACGTTGGGCGCGAACATCGGCAACACCTTGGGGATGTACTTCTGCAGGCCGCCGATGTGCTGCAGGAACAGCTCGCTCATGCTGCCGTCGTCATTGACGAAGATCGGCTTGCCGGTGGCGCTGTCGACCACGCTCTGGTGCAGGTGCATGGCGCTGCCCGGCTCGTCGCCCACCGGCTTGGCCATGAAGGTGGCGGTGACGTTGTGCTTGAGTGCGGCCTCGCGCATGGTGCGTTTGAACACGGTGATCTGGTCGGCCAGGTCCAGGGCGTCGCCGTGGCGGAAGTTGATTTCCATCTGCGCCGGGCCGTCTTCGTGAATCAGCGTGTCCAGGTCCAGGCCCTGGGCCTCGCACCAGTCGTAGACGTCCTCGAACAGCGGGTCGAACTCGTTGGCGGCATCGATGGAGAACGACTGGCGGCCACTTTCGGCGCGGCCCGAACGGCCCAGTGGCGCCTGCAACGGCAGGTCCGGGTCTTCGCAGCGCTGGGTCAGGTAGAACTCCATCTCCGGTGCCACGATCGGTTGCCAGCCCTTGTCGGCGTACAGCTTGAGGACTTTCTTGAGCACGTTGCGCGGCGACAGCTCGATGGGGTTGCCCTGCTTGTCGAAGGTGTCGTGGATCACGATCGCGGTGGGCTCCAGCGCCCAGGGTACCGGGTAGATGGCCGTCGAGTCGGGGCGGCAGAGCATGTCGATGTCGGCCGGGTCGAGCAGGTCGTAGTAGATCTCGTCCTCGACGAAGTCGCCGGTCACAGTCTGCAGCAGCACACTTTCCGGCAGGCGCATGCCTCGCTCATGCAGGAACTTGTTGGTGGGGGCGATCTTGCCGCGGGCGATACCGGTCAGGTCGGTGACCACGCATTCCACTTCAGTGATCTTGTGTTCTTTCAGCCAGGTGGACAGCTGATCGAAGGGGGTATTCATGAGAACCTCGTTGTCGTGATGCAGGGCATGCGCAAGGGTGTGTGTGGCGCGGGCGGGCAAGGCCTGGCTTCCCCTGCGCCGCGTTGAGGTCTATCTTGGTGCCGCAGCTGCGGCTGCATCTATCCACTTTGAGCAGAAGAAAATGCACCAAAGCAGTGCATTCAGAGGTTCTCATGACAACCCCGTCGCCCTTGCGGGTACAGGCCTTCACCAGTGCCGATGTGGCCGAACAGGTACGCGCCACGCCAGGCTGGGCACAGCACTACCAGCAGATGTCACCCGGGCACTTTGCCGGGATGGTGCGCTGCCTCGACCTGCAGGGCGTGGAGGTGTACGAAGAGCGCATGAACACCCGGGTGGAGCAGAGCTTCAGCGCCCCCGGCGGTTCGCTGTCGTTCTGCTTCGACCGCAGTGACAACAGCCTGTACGTGCTCAATGGCGAAAGCCGCAACATCTGGATCACCCCCGAGAACTACCAGGAAGTGGCCGTCGTGTTCGGCCCTGCGTTCGTGCGTGAGCACGGCGTGGACGTTGCGGCGCTCGAAGGTCTGTTCATGGCACCGCTCAATTCCCAGCGCAATGCCTTGTTCAGCGGCTGGCTGAGCAGTACCCTGACGCGCCTCTCGCAGAGCGAGGACGCGCCGTGCCAGCAGGTGCTGGCCAGGCAGTTGCTGGACGATTGTCTGTACATTCTCGACACCGCCTCGGTGTGCCTGGACCGAGGCGAGCTGTGGCGGCGCACCGAGGAGCGCACCATCATGCGCAAGGTCAGCGAATGGGCGGCGGATTCGCCGGAGGAGTCATTGAACCTGCTGCAACTGGCGCAGGTGGCCGGCAGTTCGGTGCGTCAGTTGCAGCATGCGTTCAAGGCGTACACCGGCATCACGCCCAGCCACTGGCTGCGCCTGCGCCGCCTCAATGGCGCGCACCGCGAGCTGCTGACCGCGCGCGGCCACACCGTGGCGGAAGTGGCGATGCGCTGGTCGTTCTGGCACCTGGGGCGGTTTTCCAGCAGTTATCAGGCGCTGTTCAAGGAGTTGCCCAGTGAAACCCTCAAACGACGCAAGGAGACACGGTATGGCTTTTGACTGGCATGGCGGGGTGATTACCCGGGATACACCGGTGGGCGAGGATTACCGCAACACGCAGAACGTGCGGCGGTTCATGCGTGAGCAGTGTGGCGAGGATTTCAGGTTCGACCGGCCGTTGATGGCGTGGATAGTCGATGGTACGGCGCGGACGATGGGGGATGTGGTGGATGAGTGGGCCAGACGTCGTAGTGCTTAGCTGAACCCGCGACATCCCTGCGCAAGTACCCACTGGCAGCCCAGGCTGGTATTGTGCCGCCCTGCAAACCCAACTGGATGACTGTGAGGAAATGACGTTGAACGCTGATGCGAACATGACCGGGGACCTGTTCGAAGTCGACAAGCGCCTGGGCCTCAAACCCGTGGTGGACTTCAACACCTACCTGCGCGCCGCATTCGCCGACGGCGCCTGCGCATGCAGCCGCTGCCTGGAAAACAAGGGCGACGAGAGCGGCTACGCCTTCGCCCATACCTTCGACTTCCAGGGCCAGGTCACCCATCGCCGCTTCGCCACCACCACCGCCAGCGATGTGCTGATGGTCCTGAAAAAAGCCTGGCTGTCCTACACCAAGGCCGAACTGGATGTCAGCGGCAACCTGGACCTGGACGCCATCAAGGCCTTCGTCGAGCCACAGCTGCACAAACGCCTGGTGCCACTGTTCGTCGCCAGCGGGCTGGTTGTCGAGGTCGACGGGCAACTGGTGCTGCAAGCCCAGGCCGCCGCCTGACGGCCATGCCTGGGGCGCGTTGCCGGCAGAGCCGGCAACGCGCCCTGGCGCAACCCGCGCGCGATTGCACCCCCGCCCAGGCTACACACAGGCATTGCGACACTGTAGTATTGAGAACTATTCACATTCACTGTCGAGTCGTTCCCGGTGCACACGCCTTCCTCCAAGCTCGGCTTCTTCTTCAGCGACCACCACCGCTGGCTGCTGCAACACATCCAGAAGCGCCTGCGCAACCGCGCCGACGCCGAAGACACGGCTGCCGAGGCGTTCTGCCAATTGCTGGTGGCGCGGGTTGATCCGGACAGCATCCAGCAACCGCGGGCCTTTCTGTCGACCATCGCGCGCCGGCTGATCTTCGACCGCCACCGCCGCCGCCAACTCGAAAATGCCTACCTGGAACGCCTGTCGAGCCTACCCGAGCAGGTAGCGCCCTCCCCGGAGGAACAACTGCTGCTGGTCGAAGCGCTGGTGGCCATCGACCGAGCGCTCACCGGCCTGCCCGCGGTGGTCAAGGCAGCCTTCCTCTACAGCCAGCTCGATGGCCTGAGCTATGTGGAGATCGGGCGCAAGCTCGCGCTGTCGGAGCGCACCGTCAGCCGCTACATGAAACAGGCCCTGCGCCAGTGCTACCTGGCCGAGATGGCACCATGAGCAAGGCCCGCCTCGACCCGGCCGCGGAGCAGGCCATCGACTGGATGGTGCGCCTGAGCGCCGATCGCAACGACACCCGCCTGCACGCCCGTTTCGATACCTGGCTCAACAGCGACCCGGCCCATGCCCAGGCCTGGGGCCGGCTGCAGGAGCGCCTGGGTGGCGCGTTCGGCACCGTGCGGGCGCTGGACCAGCGCCTGCCCGGCCAGGCCGGCGAAGCCCGGCGCGTGCTGATGCAGCCCGGCACCTCCCGGCGCGATGTGCTGCGCGCCATCGGCGGGCTGGGCCTGCTGGGCGGCGGGTTGTGGCTGGCGGCGCGCAGCGAGGTCGGCACCACGCTGATGGCCGACCTGCACACCGGTACCGGCGAGCGGCGCACCCTGGAACTGGAAGATGGCAGCCAGCTGAGCCTGAACGCTAGCACTGCCGTCGACCTTCAATTCGATGCCCACCAGCGCCTGGTGCTGCTGCGCCAGGGCGAACTGGTGATTGAAGTGGCACCCGACCCGCAGCGCCCCCTGCGCGTGCGCACCGCCCAGGGCGAAATCCGCGCGCTGGGCACGCGCTTTCTGGTCAGCCAGCAGCCCGACGCCACCCGCGTGGTGGTGCTGCAGCATGCGGTGCGCGCACGCCTGCACGATGGCAGCGAACTGGACCTGCAGGAAGGCCAGGCCGCCCTGCTGCACGCCCAGCGCATCGAGCGTCTGGGCCGGGACGAGCGTCACCGCGCCGACTGGCTGAACGGGCACCTGAATGTACTGGATGACCCGCTGGATGCAGTGGTCGACGCGCTGCGCCCCTACACCCGCGGCTTCGTGCGTGTCGCGCCGCAGGTGCGCAACCTGCGCGTGCAAGGGGTGTTCCCGCTCAACTATCCGCAGCGCAGCTTCGGTGCGCTGGCCGAAACACTGCCGATCGAGGTGCGACACTACGGCCCGTGGTTGACCCTGATCGGCCCGAAAAGCTGAGCCCGAGAACCCTCTGATAAGTTTTTATGAAAAACAATCGCATTTGTGTCCGGTTTTCATTTCTCATCCCACCTATCTCCTGACTGCACACACAATCAGGAGAATTCCGTGCTCAACCCTTGGTCCCGCGCCCTCCCCGCCGCCGCTGCCCTGGCCACCCTGAGCTGCGCCGTGTCTGCCCAGCAGCAGGCACTTGCGTTCAACCTGCCGGCCGGCCCGCTCGCCGCCACGCTCAATGCCATCGCCAGCCAGAGCGGACAGATCATCTCCCTCGACCCGGCCCTGGTGCAGGGCAAACAGGCCCCGGCCGTCCGTGGGCAGATGAGCGCCGAGCAGGCCCTGCAGGCCGCACTGGCCGGCAGCGGGCTGCAACTGCTGGTGACCGGCAGCGGCCACTTCAGCGTGGTGCCGGGGGTAGACACCGCAGGCGCACTGGAGCTGGGCGCCACCAGCATCACCGAGGTGCGCAACCTGGCCACCACCGAAGGCTCGAACTCCTACGCAGCGCGGGTCACCACCATCGGCAAGGGCGAACACACGCTCAAGGAAATCCCCCAGTCGGTCAGCGTCATGACCCGCAAGCAGATGGACGACCAGGGCCTGACCAACCTCAAGGACGCCGCCAACCAGACCACCGGCCTGGTCGGCCAGCAAGGCGTGGGCAAGGGCATGATCCTGATGTCGCGCGGCTTTCAGATCGACGACTGGCAGTACGACGGCGTACCGATTCCGCGCAACACCTACTCGCTGGGCAACTGGGCGACCCAGGACCTGATCTTCTTCGACCGCATCGAGTTCCTGCGCGGTGCCTCGGGCCTGCTGCAGGGCACCGGCAGCCCGGGCGGCGCGATCAACCTGGTGCGCAAGCGCGGGCAGGACAAACCCACCGTGACCGTCACCGGCAAGGCCGGCTCCTGGGACCACTACGGCCTGCAACTGGACGCTGGCGGCCCGCTGAACCCGCAGGGCACGATCCGCGGGCGCTTCGTCGCCGACGAAGACCAGAGCCAGTCGTTCATCGACTACGAGTGGAGCAAGACCCACTCGCTGTACGGCGCGCTGGATTTCGACCTGAGCCCGGACACCACCGTGGGTGTGGGCGTCAGCTACTCGGACAACACCTCACGGCCCATGCTGCGTGGCCTGCCGCGCTATGCCGACGGACGCCCTGTGGACGTGCCGCGCTCGACCTATACCGGCGCGCTCTGGAACCACTCGGAAATCGACGTGACCACGGTGTTTGCCGACCTCGACCACCGCTTCAACGACGACTGGAAGGTGCATGCCGCCGCCGTGTACATGAGCGAGAACAACGACTCGCTGCACCAGCGGGTGCAAACCACCGGCCAAGGGCTGAATCCTGACGGCAGCGGTGTCCAATATGCCAACTGGTACACAGACTTCGACTCGACCAAGGTGGGTCTGGACGCCTACGTCAACGGCCATTTCGAGACGCTGGGGCTGCAACAGGAACTCATCCTGGGTGGCAACTATTCCCAGCTCAAGACCGACGATGTGTTCGCGCGCACCTTCATCAACGGCGGCAATATCTTCGATATCGACCACGACCGCCCCAAACCCAGCTACGACAGCCTGATGCGTGACGGCGGCCGAGCCACCGCAAGCGAATATGACGTGCGCCAGAAAGGCCTGTACGGCAGTTGGCGGGTCAAGTTGGCCGAGCCGTTGACCGTAGTGCTTGGCTCGCGCGTGAGCTGGTACGACTTCCGCTACTCCTCAGTCATCACACAGGGCAACACGGTGACGGTCGCTGACCCAAGCGTCATGACCGAAACCGGTGTGGTTACCCCCTATGCCGGCATCATCTATGACCTGACCCAGGAATGGGCGGCCTACGCCAGCTACACCGACGTGTTCCAGCCGCAGAGCGAACTCGATGCCGCACAATCGGTGCTGAAGCCGATTGTCGGCAGCAACTACGAAGTGGGCCTCAAGGGCGAACTGATGGATGGCCGGGTCAACACCTCGTTCGCCGTGTTCCGCTACGACCAGAACAACCGAGCGATCACCGACGCTTCTGCGCAATGTGGCTCCGGCGATTGCTCGAAAGCGTCCGGCAAGGTGCGCAGCCAGGGTTTCGAAGCCGAAATCAGTGGCGAAGTGATGCCCGACCTGCAGCTGTTCGCCGGGTACACCTACACCACCACCACGTACATCAAGGACCCGGAGAACGAAGGCAAGGTCTTCAACCAGTGGACCCCCAAGCACATGCTGCGGGTATGGAGCGACTACCGTTTGCCGGGCGACTGGAGCCGCGTAAGCGCGGGCCTGGGCTTCAGCAGCCAGAGCCACACACTGGGTTACGAGAGTACGTTTGATGTGCCCGGTTACACGGTGTGGAATGCACGCCTGGCCTATCAGCTGACGCCAGAGGTGAGCGTGGCAGTCAACGCCAACAACCTGTTCGACAAACACTACATTGCCTCGGGCTACAACCAGCTCGGCGGCAACAACAACTACGGCGAGCCGCGCAACATGATGTTCAGCGTCAAGTACACGCCGCAGTTCTGAGGCGCCTGTTTCGCCGGCAAGGCCGGCTCCTGCACAGCCTGTAGGAGCCTGCCTTGCCGGCGAATGCCCCGACGCGGTGTCACCTGCCCAGCGCCCTGGCCATCACGATGGTGCGCTCTTCCCCCTCCACCACCTCGCGTACCACCGCATACCCCAACCGCGCATAGAACGCCTGCGCCGTCAGCGAGGACGGTACCCGCAGCGCCTGCACCCCCGACGCACCGGCCAGCTCTTCAACATGCAGCATCAAGGCCCGACCGATGCCCAGCCCCTGCCGGTCCGGCGCCACGAACACCGTGCGCACCACGTCCCCCTCCAGGCTCGCGGTACCCACCACCTGCCCGCCCAACTGCGCCACCACCACCTGCCGGCGCGCCATCAACCCCAGCAGCGCCTCGGGGGAAAAACTCTGCTCCACCCGCGCAATCACCGCCGGCGAATAATCCTGGCTGTTGCTCGTGCGCAAGGCCTGGACAATCACCCGGCTGATCGCCGGCACATCCGTTTCCAGTGCTTGGCGCACCTGACATGTTTCGCTCATCACCGCCCCACTCCAGCCACCCTGCATTTGAGAATGAATGCTATTATCGCCTTACTTTTTTCGACACCCGAGCCCTGTCTTGTCCGCGCCCACCCGCTACCTGCTGAGCGACTTCCATGCCCTGGGCCAGCGCTACGACGTGCACTATAGCCTGCCCGAAGGCGACGGCGGCGAGGACGATCCGTGCCTGATGCAGGGCCATATCAGCGAACATCGCCTGGCCCCCGGCTTCAGCCTGGTGAACTCCGACGTGCAGGCCTTCCACACCTACCGCGCCGATTCACTGGACATGCCCGACCTGACCCTCGCGCTGGTACTCCAGGGTCAGGCCTCGATCACCTACACCCGCACCCAGCCCCTGCAACCAGGCGCCTGCATCACCGCGCTGTGCGGCGATGGCCGGCCGATGTCGGCACTGCACCGCGGTGGCGCGCACCTGCGCGGGCTCAACCTGTCGCTGCGCCGCCCGCAGGATGTGGGCGAAGAGGCCTTGGCCGAGCTGATCGAGGCCCGCCTGCGCGGCCACGGCTCGGCCCTGAGTTGCTGGGCCCTGCCCGCGCACCTGCTGGCGGGCATCGAAGACATGTTGTCCGGTCGCTGGCAAGGCACCCTGCAGCACCTGTTGTGCCAGGGCCTGAGCCTGCAACTGCTCAGCCACGGCCTGGCCAGTTTCGACAGCCTGCCGGCCCCTTCGCCGGGCCTGTGCCCACGCGACCGGCTGATGCTCGAACGGGTGCGCGAGCACCTGCACCAGCAGCCCGGCGACGAGCACGACCTCACCGAACTGGCGCGCCTGGCCTGCATGAGCAGCAGCTCACTGCGCAGCAAGTTCCGCGCGCTGTACGGCGAAACGGTGTTCGGCTACCTGCGCAACCGGCGCCTCGACCAGGCCCGCCAGTTGCTCGAACAGGGCTGGCAGATCCAGCAGGCCGCCCACCATGTCGGCTACCGCCACGCCAGCAATTTCGCCACCGCGTTTCGCCAGCGCTTTGGCCACGCCCCCCGCGAGACCGCCTGAAGTTCCCCACCCGACGCACGCTTTGGCAGCGCCCATAAGCAGTCTGGCATCTGCCAAACGTGGCCCCGCAAGCAACTGTGAATAATACGCAGACGATAACGATACTCTGCGGAGAACGATTCCCATGCAGCGCCGCCTTGCCCCCTCTACCCGACCGATCAGCAGCGTGCGTATCGCCCTGCTGGGCGGGGCCTTTGTCTCCCTGATGGCCAGTGCCGAGGAGTCCGCCGAAAAGCCGGTGCTGACACTGCAGGCCACCGACGTACAGGGCGAGGCGTACCGGCCGCAGACCACCGAAGGCAGCGCCAGCTACACCACCGGCGCGATGTCCACCGCCATCGGCTTGCCGATGTCGATCCGCGAAACCCCGCAGTCGGTCAGCGTGGTGACCCGCCAGCAGATCGAGGACGAGGGCCTGAGCAACACCGCGCAGATTCTCGACAGCGCGCCGGGCATTTCCCATGTGCGCAACGACAGCAATCGCCTGTCGTTCTCGGCGCGTGGTTTCACCATCGACAACTTCCAGTTCGACGGCCTGGCCTCGCCGATCAACGGCTTCTGGAACTTCGGCGCCACCGAGATGGACTCGGCCATCTATGATCGCGTCGAGATCGTGCGCGGCTCCACCGGCCTGCTGACCGGCGCCGGCAGCCCGTCGGCGGCGGTCAACTTCGTGCGCAAGCGCCCGCTGCCCGAGTTCGCCGCCAGCGGCTCGGCGGGCATCGGGCGCTGGGACGAGCGACGTGGTGATGTGGACGTGTCGGCCCCGCTGACCGAGGACGGGCGCATCGCCGCGCGGGTGGTGGCCGCCTATTCGCAGAAGGACAGCCACGTCAGCTACCTGGACTACGGCTCGCGCACCTTGTACGGCGTGGTCAGCAGCGAACTGGGCCCGCGCACCCGGCTGACCACCAGCCTGGAGTACCAGAAGAACGAAACCGACGGCATGGGCAGCGGCTTTCCGCTGTTCTACAAGGACGGCGGGCGTACCGATTTCGGCCGATCGGCGGCCAACAACACCAAGTGGGGCTACTTCGGCACCGAGTCCACCACCGCCTTCGTCGACCTCGAGCACCAGTTGGAAAACGACTGGAAGCTGCGCGCCGCCTACAGCCGCTTCGAAGGCAACTACCGCATGCGCTACCTGTACCGCGGCGGCTACCCGGACCGCGAAACCGGGCGCGGCATGTCGGCCAGCTTCCTCAAGTACGAGGGCGAACGCACCCGTGACGACTGGCACCTGACCGCCAGCGGGCCGTTCCAGCTGCTGGGCCGCAGCCACGAACTGGCGTTCGGTGCGATGAGCATCGACGACGACCTGACCATCGACCAGTTCAGGCCGCTGGGCACGGTGCCGGATACCGGCAACTTCATGGACTGGAACAGCAACCACATTGCCGAGCCCGCCTGGTCCAACGTGCGTGCCTCGGGCGATGCCACCCACACCCGGCAGAACGGCGGCTACGCGGTAACGCGCCTGTCGCTGGCCGACCCGCTGCACCTGATACTCGGCGCACGGGTCAGCAACTGGGAAATCGACCAGGACTACTACGGCAGCCTGCGCCAGTACCGCTACCGCAACGAAGTGACGCCCTACGCGGGGCTGGTGTATGACCTGAACTCGACCTACAGCCTGTACACCAGCTACACCAGCATCTTCAACCAGCAGAACGCGCGCGGGCCGGACGGCAGCATCCTCGACCCGGTGACCGGTGACAGCTACGAGGCCGGCATCAAGGCCGGCTACCTGGACGGTCGCCTGAACGCAGCGCTGGCGGTGTACCGCACCCAGCAGGAGGGCCTGGCCGAAGCGATCCCGGGGGTGAACGTGGAGGGGCGCCCCAATGAGCAGGCGTACAAGGCCGGCACCGGGGCGCGGGTCGACGGCTTCGACCTGGAGCTGGCCGGACAGCTCACCGAGCAGTGGAACCTGTCGGCCAGCTACACCCACTTCATTGCCCGCAATGCTGACGACAAGGCGATCAACACCAACCACCCGCGCACCCAGGCCAAGCTGTTCACCACCTACCGCCTGGGCGGTGTGCTGGACAAACTGACCGTGGGCGGAGGCGCAACGTGGCGCAGTGGCGTGTCACGCAGCGACGTGGCGATGCCGGGCGGTTTCACCGACCTGGAGCAAGGCGGCTACACGCTGGTCAGCCTGATGAGCCGTTACGCCCTCAACGACCACCTGAGTGTCAGTGCGCATGTCGACAACCTGTTCGACAAGCGTTACTACGAGCAGATCGGCTTCTACAGCCAGGGCTGGTACGGCGAGCCGCGCAACCTGCGCCTGAGCGTGCGCGCCACCTTCTGACCGCATCGCGGGTCAAGCCCGCTCCCACAAGTACTGCGCCGGCCCCAGGAACATCGCAATACCTGTGGGAGCGGGCTTGACCCGCGATGGGCTGCAAGGCAGCCCCGCCTCAATCATCCCTCAACCCTGCGCTCGAATATCCAGGTGTCATGCACCCCATGCCACGGTGTATCGCGCACACCCTCCACCACCCGCACCACCTCGAACCCCAGCGCCCTGGCCAGCCCATGGCTGGCGCCGTTCACCGACGCCGCGGTCAGGCGCAGGGTGCCGAAATCCTGCGCCGCCAGCAGCGCGCCGATGCCTTCGCTCATCAACCCCTGCCCGCTGTACCCGACGTTGGCCCAGTACCCCAGCACATGCGCATGCTCGCCCGCAGGGTCCGGGTGCAGTCCCGCACAGCCAATCACCGCGGTCTGATCGGCCGTGAGAATGAAGTAACGTTTCTCGGCCGCCACCCGCGCGTGGTCCAGCAACGCCTGGCGCAGGTTGTTGCGCGTGTCCTGCAACGCCGGTGCGGCCTTGGCCCACGGCAAAAACGGCTGGTGCAGCACAAAGCTGTCGATCAACGCCTGGTTCACCCACGGCGCCAACACCGCATCCGGCATCACCACCACCGTCCTGGGCGTACTCGCCACCACCTGCAACACCATGTCTGCACTCCCCTTGCTGTTCATCCTGATCCCGATGATTGTCACAAAAAATTTCACCGGTGCGACATTTTGTCTTTCATTGCCGCCTGAACAGGTTCAAAATAAAACTGTACCGTACAGTACTAAACATGAATCCACGCCCCCATGCCCGCGCAGCTGGGGTCGTGTCATGGACAAACAGGAATGAAAAACACAGATAACCCGGGGGCCCCTGCCCCTGCTTCAACTCGCCTTGCCTTTTATACCTTCGGTACCCTGCTCGGCCTCAGTGGCCTGGCCCTGGCGGTCGGCGGTGTGCGCCTGGCCACCCTCGGCGGCTCGTGGTACTACCTGCTGGCCGGCCTGGGCATGCTGCTGGCCGGTGTGCTCTATGCCCGGCGCAAGCCGCTGGGCGCCGGCCTGATGGCGCTGGTGTTCGGCGCCACCGTCATCTGGTCGCTGTGGGAAGTCGGCCTGCGCTTCTGGCCACTGGTGCCGCGCCTGGCGCCGTTCCTGGTGATCGGCCTGGTGGCGGCGGTGTTGCATCCGTACCTGGCCGGCGGCCGTCAACGTGGCCTCAGCCATGCCTGCGCCGCCCTGTTCGGGCTGGCCCTGGTGGCCGGCGGCGCCTCGACCTTCGTGCCGCACGGGGTCATGCACGCCACCACCCAACCGGTGCTCGACACCCCGGCCACCACGGCCGGCACCCCCCAGGACTGGCAGCACTACAGCAACGGCCCGCAGGGCACGCGCTTCACGCCGCTGGACCAGATCAACAAGGGCAACATCGACAAGCTCCAGGTGGCCTGGACCTACCGCACCGGCGAGATCGCCGAAGGCGCCTCCGAGTCGCAGAACACGCCGATCCAGATCGCCGACACGGTGTACACCTGCACCCCGTTGAGCAAGGTCATCGCGCTGGATGCCGACACCGGCAAGGAGCGCTGGACCTTCGACTCCAAGCCCGCCAACGACAAGACCTGGAACCGCTGCCGCGGCCTTGGCTACTACGAGCCGGCCAAGGTCCAGAAGCCGTTCCAGTTCGCTGACCTGGCACCCGCCCCACGCGCCACGGGTGGTGTGTGCGCCAAGCGCATCGTGCAGGTCACCATGGATGCACGGCTGATCGAGATCGACGCCGACACCGGCAAGCCGTGCGAAGACTTCGGCGACAAGGGCTCGGTCGACCTGACCCAGGGCCTGGGCCTGGTGGATGAAGGCGTGCCGTACTACGCCTACACCTCCGCGCCCACCGTGGCACGCAACCTGATCATCCTCGGCGGCTGGGTCTTCGATGGCCGCTCCACCGACGAACCGTCAGGCGTGGTGCGTGCCTTCAGCGCCGATACCGGCGAACTGGTATGGGCGTGGGACCTGGGCAACCCGGCCATCACCAAGCTGCCACCGGAGGGCGAAACCTATACCCGCAGCACGCCGAACATGTGGTCTACCCCGGCGTTCGATGACGAACTGGGCCTGGTCTACCTGCCTACCGGCAACCAGCAGCCCGATTTCTGGGGTGGCGATCGCCCGGCGCTGACCGAGAAATACTCGTCTGCCGTGGTTGCCCTGGACATGGCCACCGGCCGCGAGCGCTGGACCTTCCAGACCGTGCACCACGACATCTGGGACTACGACGTGGCTGCCCAGCCGGCGCTGTACGACGTGCCGGACGGCAAGGGCGGCAAGATCCCCGCGCTGATCCAGCTGACCAAGCGCGGGCAGATCTTCCTGCTCGACCGTCGCACCGGCAAGCCGATTGCCGACGTGGTCGAAAAACCCGTGCCCCAGGCCCATGCCGAAGGCGACTGGGTAGCCAAGACCCAACCCTACTCGGTAGGCATGCCGGCGCTGGGCGCCGAACCGCTGACCGAACAGGACATGTGGGGCGCGACCTTCTTCGACCAGCTGATGTGCCGCATCAACTTCCGCGAGCTCAACTACGAGGGTGAGTTCACCGCACCGAGTACCCGCGACACCCTGATCTACCCGGGTTACTACGGTGGCTTCAACTGGGGCGGCGCGGCCATCGACGAGCGCAACGGCTACCTGTTCCTCAACGACATCCGCATCCCGCAGGTGGTCAAGCTGGTCAAGCGTGAAAACGTCGACCTGTCGCACCTCAAGTCCGGGCACGGCGTGGGCAGTACCTACCCGATGGACGGCACGCCGTTCGTGATCGACCACAAGGCCTTCAACTCGCCACTGGGCATCCCCTGCCAGAGCCCACCATGGGGCGTGTTCGCCGCCATCGACCTGAAAACCCGCAAGCAGGTCTGGGAACGTCCGGCCGGTACGGTGCAGGACGCGGTGATCAATGGCGTGCGTGCCAACCTGCCGATCCCGCTGGGCATGCCCACCCTGGGCGGCGGCGTGAGCACCGGTGCCGGGCTGGTGTTCTATGCCGGTACCCAGGACTACTACCTGCGGGCACTGGACATCGCCACGGGCGAGGAAGTGTGGAAGGGTCGCCTGCCGGTCGGCGGCCAGGCCACGCCGATGAGCTACGTGTCGCCGCGCTCGGGCCGTCAGTACGTGGTGGTGGTGGCCGGCGGTGCGCGCCAGTCTCCAGATCGCGGGGATTACGTGATAGCGTACGCGCTCCCTGACAAAGAGTAGCGCCCATGACCCCGTTGCACCGTGCCCCGACTTCCCCTACGAGCCGAAGTGTGGAGCGCAGGCGCAACCTGCTGGTGACCGCCAGCGAGCTGTTTCTGGAGCACGGCTACGATGGCGTCAGCATGGACGCCATCGTAGCCGCGGCAGGCGGTTCCAAGGCCACCATCTACCGCTACTTCGGCAGCAAGAACGAGCTGCTGGTGGCGGTGGTGGAGTACCTGTGCGACGACTTCATCATCGACCTGCGCCAGCTGGACACCAGCACCGTGGGCCTGGCCGAGGGGCTGCGGCTGATCCTCGACCAGTTGGTGGCGGTGGTCACCAGCCCGCGGCACGTGGCGTTCTACCGCCTGGTGGTCAATGGCACGGCGCATGTGCCCGAAGTGGGCCAGACCTGGTACGAGCATGGCCCGCAGGTGTGGCATTCGCTGATTCTGCGCTTGCTCGAAGGCCAGCGCGGGCAAGGGGCAGTGGCCGCGGATGCATCGCTGTCGGAACTGCCGCACGTGCTGTTCGATGCGCTGTTCTCGCACCTCACCACACGCACCGTGATGCTCGGGCAGCACTGCACGGCCGAAGCGTTCCGGCCGATGATCGATGAGCTGACCGGGTTGGTGCTCAGGCGTTTGCAGCAGGGCTGATCGTTTTGGCCCATTCGCCGGCAAGGCCGGCTCCTACAGGTCGTGCACCGTCTGTAGGAGCCGGCCTTGCCGGCGAAGCTTCAGCTCACCACGCGGTAGCACGGCTCATACGCCGCCCCACCCGGCAGCTTCATCCGATGCTGCTCCACGAACGCCTGCAACAGCTTGTCCAGTGGCTGCATGATCGCGGTATCGCCATGGATCTCGTACGGCCCATGCTCCTCGATCAGGCGAATGCCCTTGTCCTTCACGTTGCCCGCCACGATCCCGGAGAACGCCCGGCGCAGGTTCGCCGCCAGCTCGTGCGCCGGCAAGTCGCGGCTCAGTTGCAGGCTGGCCATGTTGGCGTGGGTCGGGTCGAACGGGCGCTGGAAGCCCTCTTCGATCTTCAGCATCCAGTTGAAGTGGAACGCATCGTTGCGCTCGCGGCGGAACTGCTTGACCTGCCTGAGCCCCTCGGTCATCTGCCGCGCCACCTGGGCCGGGTCGTCGATGATGATCTCGTACAGCGCATGGGCCGCCTCGCCCAGGGTGGCGCCGACAAAATCATGCAGCTGCTGCAGGTACGCCTCGGCGCTGCGCGGGCCGGTGAGGATCACCGGGAACGGTAGGTCGCGGTTTTCCGGGTGCATCAGGATGCCCAGCAGGTACAGGAACTCCTCGGCCGTGCCTGCGCCACCGGGGAAGATGATGATGCCGTGGCCCACGCGCACGAAGGCTTCCAGGCGCTTTTCGATGTCCGGCAGAATCACCAGCTCGTTGACGATCGGGTTCGGCGCCTCGGCGGCGATGATGCCCGGCTCGGTCAGGCCCAGGTAGCGACCGATGCTCATGCGCTGCTTGGCGTGGGCGATGGTGGCGCCCTTCATCGGCCCCTTCATCACGCCCGGGCCGCAGCCGGTGCAGATGTCCAGCTTGCGCAGGCCCAGCTCGTGGCCGACCTTCTTGGTGTACTGGTATTCCTCGGTGCTGATCGAGTGGCCGCCCCAGCACACCACCATCTTCGGCTCCACGCCCGGGCGCAGGGTGCGCGCGTTGCGCAGCAGCTGGAAGACGTAGTCGGTGATGCCCTGGGAGCTTTCCAGGTCGATGCCCATGCGGTCCAGTTCGCTTTCGGTGTAGACGATGTCGCGCAGGGCGCTGAACAGCATTTCGCGGGTGCTGGCGATCATTTCGCCATCGACGAAGGCGTCGGCCGGCGCGTTCAGCAGCTCAAGGCGCACGCCGCGGTCCTGCTGGTGGATACGGACTTCGAAGTCCTTGTAGGCGTCGAGAATGGTCTTGGCGTTGTCGACGTGGGCGCCGGTATTGAGGATGGCCAGGGCGCACTGGCGGAACAGGGTGTAGATGCTGCCGGAACCGGCTTCGCTCAGTTGCTGCACTTCACGTTGGGAGAGTGTCTCCAGGCTGCCTTTGGGGCTGACAGATGCGTTGATTACGTGTCTTGGGGTCATTCTGGATTCCATATGTACGACGCCAGCGAACGGCTGTGGCATCGGGGTATTAACGCCTGACGCAATGCTGCATACAGGTTTTATCAGGTGGCCGGTCGCAATGGCAAACGGTCTGCCTGAAAGAGTAGGCGCGATCCCCCGGCGATGCCTCAGATTCCGTGCGCCGCCCAGCACTGCGCCACCTGCTCGGGCTGCTGCGCCTCGACCCCGCGCAGATCCCTCGGGTAGGTGACCCCCGCCTGCTCCTCGAAGCGCGTGGCCACGAACTGCCCGTTGCTGGCGCGCAGCACCTGCCCCGTCACCTGGCACGCGTCCGACACCAGGTACACCACCCCCGGCACCACCCACTCGGGCTTGAGGTCATCCGGCTCGCCCTCCTCGCCCCACATGCGCGTGCGCGCCACCGGCGAAACCGCGTTGACCAGAATGCCGTGTGCGGCGCCCTCTTCGCTCAAGGCATTCATGATGCCCAGCTGCGCCATCTTGCCGGCCGCATAGGCCGCCAGCCCGGTTTGCGCGTAGCACGCATACATGGCCCGGTCGGAGGTCGTCAGCACCACCCGCGGCGCGGCGCTGGCCTTCAGGTGCGGCCAGGCGTGCTTGCACAGCCACAAGGGCGCCTGCACGTTGATCGCCAGGGCGCGCTCGACAAAGCCAGCATCCACCTGCTCGATCGGCTGGTAACCCACCCAGCCGGCGTTGTGGATCACCCCGTCGAGGCCGCCGAACTGCTCCACAGTGCGTGCCACCAGCGCCTCACAGGCCGCTTCATCGGCCAGTTCGGCGCAGTGCCCGAGTACCTGGTGCCCCGCCGCCCGCAGGGCCTGGGCCGCCTGTTCGACCGGGCCGGGGTCGGTGCCGCAGCCGGCGCGGTCGGCGCCGCGGTCGGTAATGACCACCTGCGCGCCACGTTCGGCCAGGGCCCTGGCGTAGGCAAGCCCCAGGCCGCGGGCGGCGCCGGTGACGAGAAAGGTGCGATGGGTGAAGTTCATGGGCGCTCTCCTGTAAAGTCGTCGAGCCTATCGAGCGCGCTGCGCAAAGTTGAATACTATCGAAGGCCGGTTCCGATACCCGTCAGATATCGCACCGCGCCAGGGACGCCGCCATGATCGAGACCCGCCTGTTACGCCAGTTCATCGTCGTTGCCGAAGAACTGCACATCCACCGCGCCGCCGAACGCCTGCACATGGCCCAGCCGCCGCTGAGCCAGGCGATTGCGCGGCTGGAACAGAAGCTCGGTTGCACACTGCTGGTCCGTCACTCGCGCGGGGTGTGCCTGACCGGCGCCGGCCAGGCCTTCGTCGAGACAGCGCGCGCCACCCTGAGCCTGCTGGACCAGGGCGCCGAACACGCCCGCGAGGTGGCCGACGGGGTCAGCGGGCACCTGCGCATCGGCAGCCTGGCACTGGCCGGCTACCCGCCGCTGCTCGAGGCCCTGCGCCGGTTTCGCGCGCAGTGGCCCAAGGTGCGCCTGAGCCTGCAGCAGCAACCCTCGGCGCAACTGGCCGAGGGCATGCTGGGTGGTGAACTGGACGTGGCCTTCATGCGCCAGTTGCCGGGGCTGAGCGAGCGCCTGCACAGCCGGCTGATCCTCGACGAGCCGCTGCTGCTGGCGGTGCCTGCCGGGCACCGACTGGCCCACGGTGGCCCGGTGCACCTGGGCGAGGCCGCAGACGAAGACTTCGTGTTCACCCCGCCGGCCCTGGGCAGCGGCTTTCACCAGCAGATGCTGAGCCTGTGCGAACGCGCCGGCTTCACCCCGCGCATCAGCCAGCAGGCGGCGCAGATGCAGACACTGGTCAGCCTGGTGGGCTGCGGGTTCGGCGTGGCCCTGGTGCCGCAGGCGGCGGCGCGGGCCAACCGTCAGGACGGCGTGCACTTCTGTGCCCTGCACGACACCCCGCCGCTGGGCCTGTACATGGTGTGCCCGGGGGAGCAGAGCACCCCGCAGGCACGCCACTTCATGGACCTGTTCGCACCGGCTACAGGGCAATCCCCAGTGCCTGGCGCAACTGCGCGGCACGCGGCTCTGCTGCCGGGCTGACCAGCGCGTAGTTGTAGGCGCCCTGCGACCAGTAGCGGGCCTGCAACTCGCCGTCCACCCGCTCGCCACTGGGCATGCGCGCATAGTGCTCGCCGGGCGAACGCAGGAACAGGCTGACCCGCTCGCCGCTGGCATCCTGAAACAGCAGCAGCGCCGCCGGCCCCTGCTCGTTGCTGAGCAACCGCGCGCCCACCGGCGTGAAGCCATAGGCCGAGAGGTCCGGCAACTGCCCTGCCTGGGCAAAGTGCTCGCCCAGCCAGGCCTGCAATTGCCCCGGCCGCTGCACGTTCAGGTCCAATGTGCCCGACTGGGCAAACAGGCGGTGCGCCTGCACGGCATCGGCCATCGGTGCGAGGCCCGCCTGCAGGCTCGACTCGCGCGCCTGCCAGCCGCCCAGGCCACCGATGCCCAGTGCCACCAGCAACATCGCCGCGCTGGCCCATTGGCGGCGATGGCGCTGGCGCACGGCGCGGCGCACGGCTGCCGGGTCGAGCCGCGGGTTCGCGGGCTGCTCGGCCAGCCCGGCCAGGGCGGTGCGCAGCAGGCGTGCATCGGCGCGCCAGCCCTCGACCCGCGCCGCCTGCTCGGGGTGGGCTGCCAGGTACAGTTCCACCTCGCGGCGGCGCGCCGTCTCGAGGCGTTCGTCGACATAGGCGTGCAACTCGTCTTCGGACGGGATCAGCCGGCTCATTTCAACCTCCGCAATGCCGGGGGCGGCGTATTGCCCTCGGCCAGTTCTCGCATTGCCGCACGCGCCCGCGACAGGCGCGACATCACCGTGCCGATGGGCACGTCCAGGGCCTGGGCGGCCTCCTTGTAGCTCAGGCCCTCGACACTCACCAGCAGCAACAGCGCCCGTTGCTCGGTGGGCAGGCGCGCGAATGCGGCCAGGCCCGACTCGGCGAGCACGATATCCTCGGTGCTGCTGCCCACCGCCTCGTCGCGCCCGAACCACGCCAGCCAGCGGGCATGCCGGCGCTCGCGGCGCTTGGCGTCGATGAACAGCCGGTACAGGATCGCGAACAGCCAGGCGCGCAGGCTGTCATCGCCACGCTGCTGGCTGCGCCGGCTCAGGGCGCGCTCCACCGTGGCCTGCACCAGGTCGTCGGCGCTGCTGGCCTCGCGGGTCAGCCACAAGGCAAAGCGGCGCAGGCGCTGGAGCATGTCGCGCAACTGGTCGTCATCAAGATCGTTCATGGTCGGGGTTCTGGGCGGCTGGCAGTCAGTGTACGAGGCAGACGCTCGCCGCCGAAATTTATTCCCGCCGGCGTGGAATAAAACCTGGTGCGGTGCGTCGTACCAGCTCATTCACTGACCGGATCGCCGCCATGAGCACTCCGTTAAACGGTCGCGCCCGCACCCTGCGCCTGGCCGTCATCGGCCTGGGTATCGCCGCCCTGGGCGCAAGCTTTGCCTACGCTGCCGGCTGGATCGGCCCGCAGCGCCTGACCCCGCAACGTATCATCGACACCTTCGAGGCCCAGGCCGGGCACTACCCCGGCTATCGAAAGAACCACGCCAAGGGCCTGTGCGTGAGCGGCTATTTCGACAGCAGCGGCCAGGCTGCCAGCTGGTCGCGGGCCCGGGTGTTCAGCCAATCCAGAGTGCCGGTGATCGGACGTTTCGCCATCGGCGGCGCCAACCCGTTCAGCGCCGACGCCAGTGTCGCCACCCGCAGCCTCGCGCTGCAGTTCAGCAGCGACGACGGTCAGCGCTGGCGTACCGGCATGAACACCCCGCCAGTGCTGGCCGTCAGCGATGCCGCAGGGTTCTACGAACAGGTGCTGGCCTCGACGCCCGACCCGGCCACCGGCAAGCCGGACCCGGCGGCCCTGCAGGCGTTTTTCGCCAGGCATCCCGAAAGCGCCGCCTTCCGCCAGTGGGCCAGGGACTACAAGCCCTCCGACAGCTTTGCCAGCTCGGCCTTCAACAGCATCAACGCGTTTCGCCTGGTGGATGCGGCGGGCAAGGTGCAGTACGTGCGCTGGAGCCTGCAGCCGCACAGCGACTTCGCCCCGTTGCCAGCCCAGGTCGACGACAGGAACTTCCTTCAGCACGACCTGCAGCAACGCCTGGCCAAGGGCCCGCTGCGCTGGACCCTGCGCCTGACCCTGGCCGGCGCCGACGACCCGGTGGACGACCCCGCGCGCCCCTGGCCCGTCACCCGCCAGCAGGTCGATGCCGGCACCCTGGTGATCGACCACGTCGATGCGCCCGAGCAGGGCGAATGCCGTGACCTGAACTTCGACCCGCTGATACTGCCCGACGGCATCCAGGCCTCGGCCGACCCGATCCTGGCCGCCCGCTCGGCCGCCTATGCCGAATCCTTCAACCGGCGCAGCCGCGAAACCGCCCTGGGGGCCCACCCATGAACCTGCACCCGTCCACCCGCTTCCACCCGTTGGCGCGCCTGCTGCACTGGCTGATGGCCGTGTTGATCCTGGCGATGCTGTTTGTCGGCGTGAGCATGGTCGCCGACCTCTCGCCCCGCCACCCCTGGCTGGTCAGCCTGCACAAGGCCATCGGCCTGGCCCTGCTGGTGCTGGTGGTGCTGCGCATCGCCACACGCCTGCGCTACGCCACCCCGCCCCTGCCCAGCGACCTGCCACGCCTGCAGCAGTGGGCCGCCAAGGCTTCGCACCTGCTGCTGTACGGGTTGATGCTGGGCATGCCGCTGATCGGCTGGGGCATGCAATCGGCCGGTGGCTACCCGCTGCCGTGGCAACTGCCGGCCATCGCGCCCCACGACCTGCGCCTGTACGCCCTGCTGCGCGCCCTGCACGGCTGGCTGGCGTACCTGCTGTTTGCCACCGTGCTGGTGCATATCGCCGCCGCACTGGTGCACGGTTTTGTCCGCCGCGATGGCGTGTTGCGCAGCATGTGGCCGGGGCGCTGAGCGCGCCGGCGCAGCAACAGGCAACCTACCTGGCAACGGGCATAACGTTAACACGTTAACTTTTTTCGCTCACAAGCCTGCAAAGGCTTTCGGGGCAAAAAGATAATATGTTAATTATATGCCCGCACCGCAGCAGCGGCTGCCGCCAGAACAACAACAAAAGGTAGATTGCATGTCGTTTTCCCGCCGTCCCCTGACGGCCAGCGCCGGCCTGTGCGCCGCGCTTGCGCCGTTGCTTGTGCAGGCCGATTTCATCCAGGACAGCAAGGCCAGCCTGGAGGCCCGCAACTTCTATTTCAGCCGCGACTTTCGCCAGCACGCCGCGCCCCAGAGCCAGGCGCGCGAATGGGCCCAGGGCTTCATCCTGCGCATGGAATCGGGTTACACCGAAGGCACCCTGGGCGTTGGCCTGGATGCGCTGGGCGAGCTGGGCCTGAAGCTCGACTCCAGCAAGGCGCACCGGGGCACCGGCCTGCTGCCGTTCGGCGCCAGCCAGGAGCCGGCGCACGACTACAGCGAACTGGGCCTGACCGCCAAGCTGCGCCTGGGCAAGAGCGTGCTCAAGCTCGGCACCTTGCAGCCCACCTTGCCGGTTGCCTCGATCAACGACGTGCGCCTGCTGCCCTCGACCTACAACGGCAGCCTGCTGACCTCGCAGGACATCGACGGCCTGACCCTGAACGTGGGCCGCCTGGAAAAACAGAACCTGCGCGACTCCTCGAGCAACGACCAGATGAGCTATGCCGGTGTCCAGAGCAGCCACCTGGACCTGGCAGGCGGCACCTACGCGCTGCGCCCCAACCTGGCGCTGAGCTACTACTACGCACAGATGCACGACCTCTACCGCCAGCACTACGCCGGGCTGGTGCATGACCTGCCGCTGGCCGAAGGCGTGAGCCTGCGCAGCGACCTGCGCTACTTCGACACCCGCGAACAAGGCAACGCCAACCTGCGTTCCGCTGCGCGGGTGGACGGCGGGCGCATCGACAACCGCTTCTTCAACGGCATGCTGACCCTGGGCGTGGGCGCGCACAAATTCGGCCTGGGCTACCAGAACCTCTCGGGGGACGGCGACTTCGCCTACCCGGGGCTGGACCCGTACTCGGTCAACCTGGTGACGGTGAATGTGTTCACCAAGGCCGAAACCGATGCGTGGCAGGCGCGCTACGACTACAACTTCGCCGCGCTGGGGCTGCCGGGGTTGAGCTTCATGACCCGCTATGTGAATGGCAGCCATATCCAGACCGCGACGGTGAGCGGCGGCAAGGAATGGGAGCGCGACACCGACATCGCCTATGTGGTGCAGAGCGGGCCGCTGAAGAACGTGAGCGTGCGATTGCGCAATGCGACGTTCCGTTCCAGTGGCGGGTTGACCAGCGATATCGACGAGAACCGCTTGATCGTGGGGTATACGCTGGCGTTGTGGTAATCGCCAAGGGGCCGCGTGGCGGCCCTTTCGCGGGGGCAAGCCCGCCCACAGCCAAACCGCTGCCTTGCAGGACGGTGCAGACCCCGTGGGAGCGGGCTTGACCCGCGATGCGCCCAGCGCTATTTCACCTGCCCTCTTTCTAACATTCTTGGGAATGCTTATCATCTGCATCCTTTTTCTCGGAAGTCGCCAGGATGAGCGCCCCCACCTCACCCGCCAACGCCGAAGTCGGCCAGCTCTACCAGCACCATCACCTGTGGTTGCAGCACTGGCTGCGCCGGCGCCTGAGCTGCCCGCAGCGCGCCGCCGACCTGATGCAGGACACCTTCGTGCGCATCCTCGCCTCGTCCGAGTCGCTGGAGCTGGTGCGCCTGCTGCGCGAGCCGCGCAGCTACCTGGCGACCGTGGCGCGGCGGGTGATGATCGACCACTTCCGGCGCCAGAAGCTCGAACAGGCCTACCTCGAGGCCCTGGCCGCCCAGCCGGTGTACGAGGAGATCTCGCTGGAAGAGCGCCTGCTGATTCTCGAGACCCTGCGCGAAGTCGACCGCCTGCTGGCCGGGTGCGGCGCCAAGGCGCGCCAGGCGTTCCTGATGGCCAACTGGCTGGGCATGACCTATGGCGAAATCGCCACGGCGCTGGGCGTTTCGCTCAGTTCGGTGAAGAAGTACATGTACAAGACCACCGAGCGCTGCCTGCTGCTCGCCTTCGACGAGCAGCCATGAGCAACGACCGCGAAGCGCAGCGCCAGGCGCTCAAGGAAGCCGCCCGCTGGCATGTGCAGCGCATGGCCGGCGATGCCAGCCCCGGCCTGGAACGGGCCTGGCGGGCATGGTTGGACAGTGCCCCGCAGAACGGCTGGGCCTGGGCCCGGGTCGAGCAGTTGCATGGGCAACTGGCCAGTGTGCCGGGTGGGCTGGCGTTCGATGCCTTCAAGCGTGCCGAAGCCCAGGGCCTGACCCGCCGCGGCGTGGTCAAGGGGCTGCTGCTGGCGACCGGGCTGGGGCTGGGTGGCTGGGCCAGCTACCGCAGTACTCCGGCGCAGGCGTTGCTGGCGGACGTGCACAGTGGCACGGGTGAAATTCGCAGCGTCACTCTGGCCGACGGTAGCCAGTTGGTGCTCGATACGGCGTCGGCGGTGAACATCCGCTTCGACAGCGGGCAACGGCTGATTCAGCTGGTGCGCGGGCGCATCCTGCTTACCAGTGGCAAGGATGTGCAGCAGCGGCCGTTGCGGGTGCAGACCGCGCAGGGCGTGGTGCAGGCGTTGGGCACGCGCTTCAGCGTGGCGCAGCAGGCCGGGCGCAGCGAGGTCGAGGTGTTCGAGCATGCGGTGCGGGTCAGCCCCTTGCTGGGGGAGGCGCAGCGCCTGGAGAGCGGGCAGGCGTGCGGGTTCAGTGATCAGCGGGTGGATAGCCCGCAGCTGGCGTCGGCGGCCCAGGCGGCGTGGAGCCTGGGGCAACTGGTGGTGGAGAACTGGCGGCTGGGTGATCTGCTCGACGAGCTGGGGCGGTACCGGCCGGGGTTGCTGACCTATGCGCCGCAGCTGGCAGAGCAGCGTGTGTCGGGCAACTTCTCGTTGACCGACAGTGATGCAGCGCTGTCGGCGCTGGCGCGCTCGTTCGATTTGCGAATCGAGCGGCATGGTCGGTACTGGGTGCGGGTGATGTAGGCGCCGGCCTTGTCTGGCCGGCTCTTGACCTGCACAGCGCAGTGTTTGATGCAGCAAAAAAAATTCCTCATCCCGCGGTACTTTTTCTCATTCTCATCCGCCTTGTCTGAAACACCCCCTTTCGCGCATCCCTTCTGCATCCGACGAGGCCCCCATGTCACCCCGTTCCCCCCGCCTGCTCCCCGCCCACCTGCTGGCCGCCGCCATGGCCGCCAGCGTGCTGCCAGCCCCCTCGGCGATGGCCGATGAAGTCAGCAGCAGCCGCACGGCCTACAACATTCCGGCCGGTTCGCTGGCCAGCGTGCTCGGCGCCTTCGCCGCCGCCAGCAGCCTCAACCTGTCCTACGACGCCGCCCTCACCCGCGGCAAGCAGAGCCCCGGCCTGCAAGGCCAGTACGCCACCCTCGACGGCCTCGGCCGCATCCTGGCCGGCAGCGGGCTGCAAGCCTTCCCACAAGGCGACGGCAGCTACTCGCTGCGCCCGGCCCCCAGCAGCAACGGCGCCCTGGAACTGGGCGCCACCAACGTCGACGGCACCCGCACCAGCAGCACCGGCGACAGCACCGACAGCTACACCGTGCGCAGCGTCAGCATCGGCAAGGGTCAGCATTCGCTGCGCGAAACCCCGCAGTCGGTCACGGTCATCACGCGCAAGATGATGGACGAACAGAACCTCACCAGCCTCGAACAGGTGATGGAGAAAACCCCCGGCATCACCGTTCACGACTCGCCCATGGGCGGCAAGTACTTCTACTCGCGCGGCTTCATGATCGCCGGCCAGTACCAGTACGACGGCGTACCGCTGGATGTGGGCGGCAACTACGTGCAGGCCAACAGCTTCTCCAGCGACATGGCCTATTACGACCGCGTCGAGATCATGCGCGGCGCCGCCGGCATGATGAAAGGCGCCGGCAGCTCGGCCGGCGGGGTCAACTTCATTCGCAAGCGCGGCCAGGACAAGGCCGCCACCCACGTCACGCTGTCGGCCGGCACCTGGGACAACTACCGCGCCCAGGTCGACACCGGCGGCCCGCTCAACGACGCCGGCACCCTGCGCGGGCGCGCCGTGGTCGCCCAGCAGGACCGCAAGTACTTCTACGACATCGGCGAGCGCGAAGACCAGGTGGTGTACGGCGCACTGGACTACGACCTGAACGAGGACACCACCCTGGGCCTGGGCCTGGCCTACGAAAAGCTCGACGCCAAGCCCTGCTGGCAGGGCCTGCCGCGCTACAGCGACGGCAGCGACCTGAAGCTGTCGCGCTCCACCTGCCTGGGCGCGTCGTGGAACCACTGGGACAGCGAGCGAACCAGCCTGTTCGCCGACCTCACCCACCGTTTCAACGCAGACTGGGCGCTCAAGGTCGCCTCGATGTACACCCACAACGACCAGAACATGCAATACGCCATGGGCGAAGGCACCGTGCCGGTGGGCAGTACCCAGGGCGCCTCGAAGCTGTACTCCGGGCTGTTCGACTACGACCAGGACGACTACGGCTTCGACGCCAACCTGGACGGCCATTTCCAGGCCTGGGGCCTGGAGCACGAGATCATCGTCGGCGCCAACGCCAGCCGCTCCAAGGGCCGCGACCGCTACGAACTGATCAACCTGACCGAGCTGTACGGCGTCACCCAGAACCCGTTCAACCCCAACCCGCACATCCCCAAGCCGGGTGACTCGGTCTACGAGAAGGAGTCCTACCGCGGCGGGCCGATTCCGGTGACCTCCGACACCCGTCAGTTCGGGACCTACGCCACCCTGCGCCTGAAGCTGGCCGAGCCCCTCACCGCCGTGCTCGGCAGCCGCGTCAGCTGGTACCGCAACAGCAGCGACAGCTACACCCAGGCCTGGGACTACTGGCAGCGCAACCGCAGCCAGGAAAACGGCCAGGTGACGCCGTTCGCCGCGTTGATCTACGACCTGGACGACACCTGGTCGGTGTACGCCAGCTACGCCGACATCTTCCAGCCGCAAAGCACCTACACCAAGGCCGACGGCAGTTCGCTCAAGCCCAAGACCGGTGCCAGCTATGAGGTGGGGGTCAAGGCCGAGTGGTACCAGGGTCGCCTCAATGGCGCCTTCAACCTGTTCCGCAACACCAAGCAGGGTCGCGCCGAGGCTGACTACAACACGGTATGCGGCGGGTCGTCCGACGGTTTCTGCTACACCGACAGCGGCAAGGTTCGCGCCCAGGGCTTCGAAGCCGAGCTGAGCGGTGAACTGATCGAGCGCCTGCAGGTGCTGGCCGGCTACACCTATACCCAGGTCGAATACCTCAAGCGCATCGACGACACCCGCCAGGACGCCACCTTCACCGCCAGCTACGTGCCCAGGCACATGGCGCGTGTATGGACCAACTACGACCTGGACGGCGCCCTGCAGCGCTGGAGCGTTGGCGGCGGGGTCAGCGCGCAGAGTGCCAACCACTTCGTGGACCGCAACACCAAGATGGTGCAGCCCGGCTACGCCCTGTGGAGCGCCCGCATCGGCTATCGCCTGGATGACAACTGGAGCCTGGCCCTCAACGGCAACAACCTGTTCGACAAGCACTACTACAGCAGCGTCGGCGCCGCTGGCTGGGGCAACTTCTATGGCGAGCCGCGCAACCTGATGGTGACCCTGCAAGGCGACTTCTAACCCACAGCAACAAGGCTGAAGTCAATTAAATGATTATTACTATCGTTTACAGGCTTTAGCCTTGGGGACAGCTGCGGCACAATGGCCGCCCTGCTCCTCTGCCTTGGATAGCCATGAACACCGCCCAGCAACCCCCGCTGCTCAAAACCCCCGCCTTCGACCTGCGTCCGCTGATGGTGGTCAACATGGCCTGCACCATGGCGATGATGGCCTTCGTCGCCCTGATCGGCCCCATCGCCCGGGTGCTGGGCCTGGCAGCCTGGCAGGCGGGGGCGGCGGTCACGGTAGCCGGGGTGGTGTGGATGCTGCTGGCGCGCCCCTGGGGCCGGGCCAGCGACCGCTTCGGTCGCCGCCGGGTGCTGCTGGTGGGCACCGCGGGGTTCACCCTGGCCTATTGGGCCCTGTGCCTGTTCATCGATGGCGCGCTGCGCTACCTGCCGGCCACCTCCCTGGCCTTTGCCGCACTGGTGATCGGCCGCGGCCTGATCGGTGCATTCTATGCCGCCCTGCCGGTCGGCTGCGCCGCGCTGATTGCCGACAACATGCAACCGCAACAGCGCGCCCGCGCCATGGCCTCGCTGGGTGCGGCGAACGCCGTGGGCCTGGTGATGGGCCCGGCACTGGCCGCGCTGCTGGCGCGCCACAGCCTGAGCCTGCCGTTCTATGCGATGTCGGTGCTGCCACTGCTGGCATTGCTGGTACTGCAGTTCAAGCTCAAGGGTCAGGAGCTGCACCTGAGGCAACCGCCCCGCCCCGTCAGCCTGACCGACCCGCGCCTGCTTCGCCCGCTCACGGTGGCCTTCGTGGCGATGCTGTGCGTGTCGCTGGCGCAGATCACCGTAGGCTTCTTTGCCCTTGACCGCCTGGGCCTGGCGCCTGCCGATGCCGCCCAAGCGGCGGGCATTGCCCTGACCATGGTGGGTGCGGCGCTGATCTTCTCGCAGGTGCTGGTGAGCAAGCTGCAATGGCCGCCGCTGCGCATGATCCGCGTGGGCGGCTGCATCAGTGCGCTGGGTTTTGCCAGCGGCGCCCTGGCCGACAGCGTGGGCATGCTGTGGGCGTGCTACTTCGTCGCTGCGGCCGGCATGGGCTGGGTGTTCCCGGCGTTCCAGGCGCTGGCGGCGAACGCGGTGGATGCCGGTGAACAGGGCGCGACCGCAGGCTCTGTGGGCGCGGCACAGGCCCTGGGCACGGTGATCGGGCCGCTGGCCGGCACCCTGATCTATGCCCTGGACCCGCGCCTGCCGTACCTGATGGCCGCCTTGCTGCTGCTGTTGATCGCCTTGTGGCCGGTGCCTGCACGCCAGTAGGCGGGTTCGGCGACGGAATGTGTTTTAATGCGTCGCCCATTATTTTTGACATCAAGGCGGCTATGGACACGGGGACACGACTCAAACTGGTACGTGAACGCACCAAGCTCTCGCAACGGGAGCTGGCCAGGCGCAGCGGCCTGACCAACTCGACGATTTCACAGATCGAGCAGAACCGCGTCAGCCCATCGGTGAGCTCGTTGAAAAAGCTGCTGGAAGGCATCCCGATGTCGTTGGCGGAGTTCTTCAGTTTCGACGAACCGCCGCGCGAAGAACGCTTCGTGTTCCGCGCCAACGAGCAGCCCGACCTGGGCAGTGGTGGCTTGCGCATGCTGCTGGTCGGCGCCAGTGTCGAAGGTCGGCAGATGCGCATGCTGCGCGAGCTGTATGCGCCGGGCGCCGACTCCGGCGAAGAGCCGATCGTGCACACCGAGGGCGAGGAATGCGGCCTGGTGACCCGTGGCACCATCGAGTTGCGGGTAGACGGCCAGGTCAGCGTGCTGAACTCCGGCGACGGCTACTACTTCCCCACCACCCTGCCCCACAGCTTCAAGAACATCGGCCAGGACGAAGCCGAGATCATCAGCGCCAACACCCCGGCGAACTTCTGATGAGCATCGCTGCAAGCGGCAAGCTGGCTCGGCCTCGCTTGCCGCTTGCCGCTTGCAACGGCCCTTCTACATCCAGCCCAGCCAGTGCCACCAGGTTGCGGCGAACACCAGCATCAACCCGTACCCCACCAGCGTCACCACGATTCCGACCTTGGCAAACTGCCGCGCGTTGAAGGTTTCGGTACCCAGGCACACCATGTTCTGCGGTGCGTTGATCGGCAGGATGAACCCGTAGCTGACCACAAACCCCAGCACCATGGTCATGCCCAGGCGGCTGAAATCCCCCGGCAAGGTCTGCAGCACCGCGATCAGTATCGGCAGCAGCGCCGAGGTCAGCGCCGTGGCACTGGCAAAGCCCAGGTGGATCACGATCAGAAACGCCGCCAGAATCGAAAACACCCCCAGCGTGCCCAATTGATCCAGCCCGGTATTGGCCACCACCTGCCCGCCCAGCCATTGCCCGGCCTGGGTGGTCAACAGGGTGGTGCCCAGGCTGATGCCGACGCCGAACACGATCACCGTGCCCCACGGAATACGCGCCTGCACATCCTTCCAGGTCATCACCCCGAAGCGCGGCAGCAACAGCAGCACCAACCCGGCGTAGGTGGTCGAGGTGGTGTCGAAGTGATGCAGCTTGCCCTCGGTGGCCCAGGCCAGCAGCAACAGCAGCGACACCCCCAGCAGACGCTTCTGCGCCCCGCTCATCGGCCCCAGCGCCTGCAACTGCTCGGCCACCGCCGCCTTGCCGCCGGGAATGCTGTCGCTCTCGGGGGGCAGCATCCTGAGCACCAGCACGATCAGCACCACCGACATGATCAAAGCCCACGGCGCCCCGGCGATCAGCCAGTCGATCCATGACACCCGTGCACCGAGCATCTTGTCCATGAAGCCGACCGTCAGCAGGTTCTGCGCGGCAGCGGTCTGGATACCGATGTTCCAGATGCTGGTGCCCTGGGCCACGATGATCATGATGCCGGCGGCGATGTTGGAGCGCTTGTTCACACCGAACGCTGCGATCACGCCCATCATGATCGGCACCACGCAGGCACTGCGCGCCGTGGCACTGGGCACCACCAGGCTGAGCAGGATGATCACCACCATCGCCCCCAACAGAATGCGTCGGGTGCTCACGCCCACACGGTTGAGCGTGACCAGCGCGATGCGCCGGTCCAGCCCGGTGTGGGTCATCGCCGCTGCGATGAACAGGGCCCCCACCACCAGTGCCAATGCCGGGTTGGCAAAGCCCGTCAGGGCCATGCTCACGGCTGCCGACGAGCCGTAGATCACCGACGGGTCGGCAAGGGTCGGTGCGGTGCCCAGCAAAAATGCCAGCAGCGAGGTGATCATGATCGCACTGGCTTCGTACGACACCGCCTCGGTGATCCAGATCACCACCGCAAAGGCCAGGATCGCCAGCACGCGGTGACCGGCCACCGGCAGGTCGGCCGGCAGCGGCAACAGCAGCACGCCGACCAGCGCGACGATGCCCAGCAGCAGGCCCACGGGCAACAGGGGTTGAGCGCCAGGCGCTGCGGGAGGATTGGCGGGGGTACTCATGGGCAGGACTTCTTTGGCAACAAAACAGGCCCCTATCATCCCCAGCGCCTGGCCGGTACGCGCTGACGCGGGTCAATACATGGCCAAGACGCCCTGACCAGAACGCTTTGTAGGACATTCCAACAGCCGGTGGCGCGGCGACCCGTAAGCTCGAAAAAGACTGACCGGTCATTTGTAGTGAATAAAAAAAATCACTACAAAACCTATTGACGGCATTCGTTGCCCCTTGCATGATGAGGCCGTCTCCCTGATCGGGAGCGCTGGCAAAGGGTGTTCCAGACAGTTCGAGCGGTTTCGGGCTGTCCGTGGAGAGGGACTGTCCAAAAGGCAGAGTGAAGAAAGCCCCTGTTGCGACGCTGCTGTAGCAGCCTTGGTAGATCGCTACATGAAGTAGCGCAGGTTTGAACTCACCAACGACGAATAGGTAATAGGGGGCTTTATGATCAACTTGAACAACCAACCCACCATCGACCAATTGGCTCAGCTGTTCGCTGCCCGCAAGGACAGCCTCGATGACCACCTGCTGTGGGTCAGTGCCACAGGTGACGTGCACATCGACAAGATGCCGCCGCACACTGTCGAAGAGGCGATCGATGCGAAGCGTGAAATGCGCGCCCGTTTCAGGATGTTCCGCCGTGGCAAGGGCTACGTCGGCAAGAAGGCAGCGGCAGACACCGCGTTTGTCGCCAAGGTGCTGGAGACCCTGCAACAGGAATGGCCCGCCATCCGCGAGCGCCAGGACGTGAAGGTGATCGACCGGCTGTGCTGAGCCAGGCGAATTGAAAAAGGCGACCTTCGGGTCGCCTTTTTTATGCGTGCCTTTATCGCCTCATCGCGGCTCCGGCTCGCCCCACCGTCTGCGCACATTTCCTGTGCGCCACGACAGGGCGTAACCGCAGGCATCAGGCCTGACGACGAAACCGCGGGTGCTCCATCGGCACGGCGTCGGTGGCCAACGCCCGGGCCCGGTCCACACCGCGCACCAGCGCACGGCTCATGGTTTCACCCGGGCACGAGGGGTAGTACTCCTCGAACAGCGCCTTGCCCCGGCGCCCGTACACCCCCAGGAACATCTGCGTGGCCCCGGTGCGCGACAACCGCACCTGCACGTCGATGCTGGTGCCATCGCTGAGTTCTTCGTCATGGCTGCGGCTGTGCAGCTGAGAGTCGGCCCACGCCCAATAAGTCTCTTCCCTGATGCGCATCGCACTGCTCCTTGTTCGTTCGAACCGACAGTAAGGCATACAACCGCCAAGGGGGCTAGCGACAGCCGTCGCCCCATTGAGCGAGGTCAAGAAAGCCGCATAAAACGGCAGATTCAGCGTACCGGTCGTCTGTTTGCGAAATAGCCTACAACCTACATGAAAAAGCCCCACACACCGCAGCACAGACTGGATGGCGGGGCCTCTTCGGCGTCGTGGCTACTTCTTGCGCAGGCCCGGCAGAAACCGGCGGCGCTCGCTGCGCGGTGGCACCGTGGAGCGCACACGTACCGGCGCGTCTTCCAGGGTCATGTTGGCAAACCCCAGCTGGAACGCTGCTTGCCCGCAACGCACCTGGCTGTTGATGGGAAACTCGTCACCATCGTCTTCGAAATACGATTCCTTCATACCCGGCTCCCCTGCTGTGGATCACTACCGGCACGCAGATGAATGCCTAGGAAATAGTGACCTGTTGCTTTCAGAGACTAGCCGGACATTTGAAGACTGCCTGGTCACTTATTGTCGCACCCGACCAGTGGCCTATGGCTACCTGAGTTTGACCGCGGTGCCGGTGACGAACACCACCACCATGCCGCCACGGGCCGACGGCATGCTGATTTCGTAATCCAGGCCGATCACTGCATCGGCCTGCAGGCTGCGGGCGCGCTGGCGGATTTCGTCGGTGGCCTGGATGCGCGCTTCTTTCAGGGCGCTTTCCAGGGTTTGCGAACGGCCGCCGAAAAAGTCGCGAAAGCTGGTGAAGATGTCGCGTACCACGTTGATGCCCTGCACCGATTCGGCGCTGACTACATCCAGGTAGGCCGCGACTTCGCGCCCTTCGACAGTGCCAGTGGTGGTGAGGATCATTGCGTACTCCTGAGCGTTGTCGGGGCATGCCCCGACCCAAAAGAACACGATGGTAACAAACCCGCACTTTCGCCGCCCGTCACTTGCGGCCCGCCCAAGTGCGGCTATTTTCATTGGAACGTTGTTACAGCGTATTAATACTTCGGACGGAGTCGAAGCATGTCGATACCACGTTGCATGAGCGTTCTTGCATTGGGCCTGGTGCTGGCCGGGCTGGCGGGCTGCAGCAGCATCGATGCCCGCACCACACAATACGTCGGGGCGCCCCATCCTTCGCCCACCGCTGCGGCTACGGTCGAGGTACTGCGCAGCGAACCGACCCGCCCCCATGTCCGCCTGGGCGAGATCGTGGTCGATGCCAGCGTGTCCCCGCCGCCACCGATCACCGACGTGGAGCAGAAGCTGCGCGAACAGGCCGCCAGTATCGGCGGTGACGCCGTCGTGGTGGTCTACGACCGCATCCAGCCGGTTTCGGCCTATGTCAGTGGCCCGCTCTGGGACCGCGATATCCGCTCCATCGACGGACGCAAGCTCAAGGGCATCGTCATCAAGTATCAGTGACCCTGTGGTCGCCGATGGTGCCGGCGCCGGCGTACGCGCCCATTCGCCCCCTTCGGCCCCTGCCTCGCTGGCAAGGCCGGCCCCTGCCCAGAAGCGCAACATTGAACAGGCACCACCGTCATGCAAAGGACCACCGCCACTTGTCTCGTACTGCCCTGCGCCCTGCTGTTCCTGCAGCACGCCCTGGCGGACAACGCCGAAACCGCCAACAAGAGCAACAACCCGCTCAACCTGGCACCGGGCCTGAACCTGCAGGACTACTACACCCCCTCGGTGTACGACAGCAACGTGCATACCAACGATTTTCTGGTGCGCGGCACCCTGCCGGTCGCCCCTGGCGAACTGCTGCCGGTACCGCAACTGCTGCGCGCCACCCTGCCCATCAGCACCCGACCCGACCCCCACGGCGGCTACAGCACCGGCATCGGCGACCTGAACCTGTTCGACATCTTCCTGCTCAAGACCGAAGGCGTGCAGCTGGGCATCGGCCCGCAGCTCACCGCCCCCACTGCCGAGCACGACGAGCTGGGCACCGGCAAGTGGCAGGCGGGGCTGGCGGCGGTGGCCATCGACGCCTCGCCACGCGGGCTGCTCGGGGCGCTGGTGCAGTACCAGAGCTCGTTTGCCGGCGACCATGACCGCGCCCACGTCGAAACCGCCACCCTGCAGCCATTCATCATCCACAACCTGCCCAAGGGCTGGTACCTGCGCTCCACCGGCACCTGGACCTTCGACCTGAAGAACGACACCCACTACATCCCGCTGGGGCTGGGCGTGGGCAAGGCCTGGAAGGCCGGCAGCAACATCCTCAACGCCTTCATCGAGCCGCAGTGGACGGTGGAAAAGAAAGGTGACGGCCTGCCGCAGTTCACCGTGTTCGCCGGCCTCAACGTGACCTTCGGCAAGTAGCCAGCCCATGACCGGACCCTCCGGCAGCCAGCACCCTGTGCGTTCAATTGAAGGAGCACCACCATGCATACCCGACCTGTCCTGCGTTACCTGCCGGTGCTCGTGCTCAGTGGCGCGCCGCTGCTGGTGCAGGCCGACAACGCGCGTGACTGGCAGAACATCCCGATCGACCTGAACATGGTGTTCGGCTACTACAACCGCATCGACACCAACACCCCGATCGACACCGCCCTGCCCATCGACGGCCTGTCCCTGGATGCCGACCTCTACATCCTGCGCCTGGCGCGCTCGTTCAGCATCGACGGACGCAACAGCGCGATCCAGCTGGTGCAGCCATACGCCGACGTGTCGGCCTCGTTCGACGATGCACGTTTCTTCAATGGCACCAAGCACAACGGCGGCATGGGCGACACCCAGATCGTGTTCGCCCACAACTTCTTCGGCGGCCCGGCGCTGACCGCCGAGGAGTTCGCCAGCTGGACCCCGGAAACCTTCATGACCGGCGCCGTATGGCTCACCGTGCCCAATGGCGACTACGCCAAGAACCGCGTCATCAACATCGGCGCCAACCGCTGGGTGGTCAAACCCGAAATCGGCTTCGGCCACCCCATCGGCCCCACCTGGCTGGAGGTCAACACCTGGGTTTCGCTGTTCGGCGACAACGACGACTACCTGGGCGACAACAAGCTGGAGCAGAAACCGCTGTATGCCGTCGAAGGCCACTACAGCTACACCATCAACCGCGGCCTGTGGGCTTCCCTCGACGCCACCTACAGCTTCGGCGGCGAAACCCGCATCAACGGCGAAAACCAGGACAACAAGCAGGCCAACACCCTGGTCGGTGCCAGCCTGGGCTTCATGCTCTCGCCGCAGTTCGGTGGCCTGATCGCCTACACCGACACCGTGTCCGAACGTACCGGCTCACCCGATGTGAACACCTGGACCTTGCGCCTGAACTACGCCTGGTAGCCATGGGAGGCCTGATGAAGCGTTCGCACCGACTCACCTGCATGGCCCTGCTGGCCCTGTTGCCGGCCCTGGCAAAGGCTGCCGACCCGCTCGACCCCAGGGCCCTGGCCGCGCTGTCGAACATGGGCAGTTACCTGCACCGCCTGCAGGCCTTCAGCCTGAGCACCCGCAGCGAAACCGACCAGCAGCTCGACAGCGGCCCCACGGTGACCTTCACCCACCACACCCAGGTGCTCGCCCGCCAGCCCGACAAGCTGTTCGTCAGCGTCGACCAGGGCTCGGCGGCGCGCCAGTTCTTCTACGACGGCAAGCAGTTCACCCTGTATGACGGTCGTCATGGCTACTACAGCAAAGGCGCGGCGCCGGCGACCATCGAGCAACTGCTCGGACAACTGAGCGAGCGCTACGCCATCACCCTGCCGCTGGCCGACCTGTTCCGCTGGAACGCCCAGACCGCGAAACAGGTCGGCATCACCCAGGCCACGCTGATCGGCAGCGAATCCCTCGACGGCCAGGCCTGTACCCACTACGTGTTCCGCCAGCCCGACATCGACTGGCAACTGTGGCTACGCGAAGGCGCGCAGCCGTTGCCGTGCAAGCTGATGATCACCCGCCGCGACGACCCCGAGCGCCCGCGCCATAGCGTGACCTTCGACTGGGACCTGAGCACGCCCATCAACCCGGCAGCCTTCGACTTCACCCCGCCGGCCAAGGCCGTGGCGGTGCCGCTGCGCGAACCGAACGAGGGCCGCCAGCCATGACGCCACTGCGTACCTGCCTGCACCTGGGCCTGAGCGCCTGCCTGCTGACACCGCTGATGGCCGACGCCTGGCAACTGCGCGGCGGCGGTGGCGGGCGTACCTTCGTGGTGCCCTATCACGCCGGGGGCGGCCATTTCGCCCCCCCGCCGCCGCATTACCAGCCCATGCCGCACCCGATGCCCCCGCATCCGCAGCCGATGCCGCCCCACCCGGCGCCGCCTCCGCATCCGCAGCCCGGCCCTGGGCCGCACCCACCGGGCCCGCCACCGCATCCACCGGGCCCGGGCCCTCACCCGCCCGGCCCCGGCCCGATGCCGCCACCACCGCCACCGCCACCGCCGCACCCGGACGACTGGTATCACCCCTGGGCCGCCGCTGCCGTGGTCGGTGCCACCACTGCCACGGCCATCGCCATCGGCACCCAGGTGGCCGAAGTACCGCCGGACTGCGTGTCGGTGGTCGCCAACGGCGTGGCCTACCAGCACTGCGGCGCCACCTGGTACCAGCCGCAATACGTCGGCAGCAACGTGCAGTTCATCGTGGTGCCTGCGCCATGGTGAAACCACCCGCCCCAAAGGAATGCCCATGAGCGCCCTCACCGACATCAATGCCCTGCACGCCGCCATCGCCGCCTCGGTGCTGGGCCAGGACCAGGTGATCCGCCAGATCCTGGTGGGCCTGCTGGCCAACGGGCACGTGCTGCTCGAGAGCCTGCCGGGCCTGGCCAAGACCCGCACGGTCAAGGCCCTGGCCCGGCACCTGGATGCACGCATGAGCCGCATCCAGTTCACCCCCGACCTGCTGCCCTCCGACATCACCGGCGCCGAGGTGCTGCAACAGGTCGAGGGCCAGCACCAGGTGCGCTTCCAGCCCGGCCCGCTGTTCGGCAACCTGATCCTGGCCGACGAGATCAACCGCGCCCCGGCCAAGGTGCAGGCGGCGCTGCTCGAAGCCATGGAGGAGCGCCAGATCACCGTGGCCGGCACCAGTCACAGGCTGCCCGACCTGTTCATGGTGATCGCCACCCAGAACCCCATCGAGCAGGAAGGCACCTACCCGCTGCCCGAGGCGCAGATGGACCGCTTCCTGATGAAGGTGCTGCTGGATTACCCCGCGCCGGCCGATGAAAGCCAGGTGTTGCAACTGCTGCGCCAGGAGGAACAGCGGGCGGCGGCCAAGGCGGCCAGCGACAGCTTCAGCCTCGGCCAGGAGGTGATCTTCCAGGCCCGCCGGGAAGTGGCGGCCATTCACGTGGCCCCGGCCATCGACAGCTACCTGATCGCACTGGTCAACGCCACCCGCCACCCCGCCGACTACGACGCCGACCTGGCGCGCTGGCTGCAGCTGGGCGCCAGCCCGCGCGGCGGCATCGGCCTGGACCGCTGCGCGCGCGCCGATGCCTGGTTGCAGGGCCAGGACTTCGTCTCGCCCGACAACGTGCGCGCCATGCTCCACCCGGTGCTGCGCCATCGCCTGCAACTGAGCTACGACGCGGTGGCCGACGGCGTGACCAGCAGCGAGGTACTCGACCGCCTGCTCGACAAGGTGGCCATCCCGGCCTGAGGACCGCATATGCCAGCACCGGCGCAGCAACCCGACGGGCACGTCTACGTATCGCTGGCGCAGCTGATGGCGCTGGCGTTCGATGCCCGTGGCCTGAGCTTTCTGGCGCGCCAGCCCAGGGCCAGCGTGCTGGCCGGCAGCCACGCCTCGCGCCTGCGCGGGCGCGGCCTGAACTTCGACGAGCTGCGCCGCTACCAGCCCGGCGACGACCTGCGCCATCTCGACTGCAGGGCCAGCCTGCGCACCGGCACGCCGGTGGTACGCACCTTCACCGAAGAACGCGACCGCCCGGTGCTGGTGGTGCTCGACCAGCGTATGTCGATGTTCTTCGGCTCGCAGGTCAGCTTCAAGTCGGCGCTGGCCGCGCAACTGGCCGCGCTGTGCGCGTGGATCGCGCTGGCGGCAGGCGACCGGGTCGGCGCCCTGCTGTTCGACGACACCCGCATCGAATACCTGGCGCCGCTGCGCAGCCGCAGCCGGGTCCAGGCGATCTGCGCCAGGGCCGCACAGTTCAACCAGGCGCTGTCGGCGGATGTACCCGATGGCGATGCTGCGCACGGCCTCGACACAGTCCTGCAGCGCTGCCTGGCGCTGGCCGCGCACGACTGCCTGATCTGCTTCATCAGCGACTTCGCCGGTGCCGGCGAACGCACCCTGCATCAGTTGCGCCAGCTGCGTACCCACAACGACGTGATCGCGTTGCAGGTCTACGACCCGCTGGCCCTCGACCTGCCACGCCAGGGGCGCCTGCTGGTGACCCAGGGCCAGTTGCAGGTGGAGCTGGCGGTGGAGCGGCGTCAGGTGCACAAACCCTTGAGCGAGTTTCTCAGTGGCCGCCTGCACGACGTGGCGCAGATGCTGCGCCGCAGCCAGGTGCCGCTGCTGATGTTCAGCACCGCCCAGCCTGCCGCCCAACAGCTGCGCATGGAACTGGGCAAGCTGCGCAGGCCACCGGCATGACCGCGCCAGTGCCCAGCGTCGACCAGCTCAAGGAGCTGGCGCTGCCGCCCGCCGTCAGCTACTGGCCACAAACCTGGGGCTGGGCGCTGCTGGCGGCATTGCTGCTGGCCGGGCTGGTGCTGTGGGCGGCGCTGCGCCTGCGCCGCTGGCAGCGCGACCGCTACCGCCGCCAAGCCCTGGCACGCCTGCGCCAGCTGGAACAGGCAATGGCAGATCAGACCCGGCGCGTGCAGGCCCTGCGCGAAGTGCCCGAGCTGCTCAAGCGCGTGGCCCTGTCGATGCCCGAGGCTCCGGCCGTGGCCCCGCTGCATGCCGCCGACTGGCAGGCGTTTCTGGTGAGCCATTCACGCACCCCGCTGCCCGCCGACTTCGCCTGGCAACTGGCGCAGCTGGCCTATGCCCCCGACAGCCGCCTGCACGAAATCGATGCGTCAGCGCTGTTGGGCTACAGCCGCGCCTGGGTGGAGCATCATCATGTGGCAGCTTGATTACCCCTGGCTGTTGCTGATGCTGGCGCTGCCCTTGCTCGGCTACCGCTACCTGCCGCCCTATCAGGAAGCCCGCAGCGCCTTGCGCGTACCGTTCTTCGAGGCCATCAGCCAGGCCACCGGGCAGCGTCCGCGCCTGCCCGGCACCCGGGCCAATCGCTGGCAGCTGCTGTTGCACTGGCTGGTGTGGGCACTGCTGTGCCTGGCCGTGGCACGCCCGGTGCTGGTCGAGCCCCCCATCGAGCACCAGGCACCGGTACGCGACCTGATGCTGGCCATCGACATCTCCCAGTCGATGCAGACCGTCGACCTCAAGAACGCCGACGGCAAACCGGTTTCGCGCATCAGCGCGGTCAAGGCGGTGGTCGCCGACTTCATCGCCAGGCGCCAGCAGGACCGTCTCGGCCTGGTAGTGTTCGGCAGCGGCGCCTACGCCCAGGCACCGCTGACCCTGGACCACGCCAGCCTGTCGATCCTGCTGCAGCAGACCGACGTCGGCATGGCCGGGCCCAACACCGCCATTGGCGACGCCATCGGCCTGAGCCTCAAGCTGCTGGAGCAGGCTCACGAGCCGCAGAAGGTGCTGATCCTGCTGACCGACGGCAACGACACCAGCAGCGCCATCACCCCCGCCCACGCCGCCCAGATCGCCGCGGCCCGCGGGGTGGTGATCCATACCATCGGCATCGGCGACCCGCAGGCCGAAGCCGAGGCCAAGGTCGACCTGCCGACCTTGCAGCAGATCGCCACCGTCACCGGCGGGCAGTTCTTCCGGGCCCAGGACCGCGATGCCCTGCAACAGGTGTACGCCACCCTCGACACGCTCACCCCGCACGCGGTGAAGACCTACAGCCACCAACCCAAGCGCGACCTGTTCTGGCTGCCGCTGGGCGCGGCCCTGTTGCTGCTGACGCTGTACCACCTGCTCGCCCTGGCGGCAGCGTGGTGGCGCAGGCGCCTGCCTGCGGAGGCGCCCGCGCATGGACATTGACCTGAACAACCTGCATTTTCTGCGCCCGCTGTGGCTGTGGCTCTGGCTGCCCGCCGTGCTGCTGGTGCTGGCCTGGCGCCGCCAGCGCGGCCAGGCGCTGAACGTGAGTATCGCCCCGCAACTGCTGGCGCACCTGCGCATGGACGGCCACGACCGGCACCGCATTCGCCCCATACACCTGCTGGCGGCCCTGCTCGCACTCGGCGCACTGGCCGCTGCCGGCCCCACCTGGGAGCAGGACCGCCCGCAGTTTCTCGACAACCGCGCGCCGTTGATCCTGGCCCTGGACCTGTCCGGCTCGATGGACGCCAGCGACCTCTCGCCCACCCGTCTGGAGGCCGCCAAGCACAAGCTGCACAGCCTGGTGCAACGCCGCCAGGGCGCAGCCACCGGGCTGATCGCCTATGCCGGCAGCGCACACCTGGTGCTGCCCCCCACCCGCGACCCGGCGCTGCTCGACAGCTTCATCCAGGCGCTGGGCAGCGACCTGATCGAACAGCCTGGCAAGAACGTTTTGGCCGTGGTGGCGCTGGCCCGCCAACTGATCGCCGCCGAGCCCGGCCCCGCCACCCTGGTGCTGCTCACCGACGGTGCCGACACCACGCAACTGGCCCCGCTGGGCAAGGCCCTGGACGCCAGCCTGCTACAGGTACTGGTGCTGGCCGTAGGCAGCAGCGATGACGGCCTGGTCAGGGGCGCCGACGGTCAGCCGCGCACCGACAGCAACGGCCGGCCGCAACTGGGCCGCTTCGACAAGGCCGGCCTCGAACAACTGGCCAGGGCGCTGGATGCACCACTGGGCAGCCTGACCCCCGACGATGACGACCTGGACTGGATCGAGGCCCATGCCCAGCAGCACTTCGCCGACGTCGACCCGGCCAGCCAGCAGCTGCGCTGGAAAGACGCCGGCTACTGGCTGTGCTGGCCGTTGCTGCTGATCGCCCTGTTGTGCATCCGCCGCGGCTGGAGCCTGAACTGGAGCGCGTGCCTGCTGCTGGGCCTGGTGCTGGCCCCGGACGGGGCGCGCGCCAATGCCCTGGTGGATGCATTCATGACCCCCGATCAGCAGGGTCGCTGGGCCTTCGAACACCACCACCTGCCCGCCGCGGCGGCGCACTTTCAGGACCCTTACTGGAAGGGCATTGCCGCCTACCAAGGGGCCGACTACGACCTGGCGCTGGCCAGTTTCGCGCGCCTGCACACCGCACCGGCCTATTTCTACCTGGGCAATATCTACACCCGCCGCTTCAAGTTCGACCAGGCCATCGCCGCCTATCGCCAGGCACTGGCCCTGCAACCTGGGTTTGCCGAGGCCCAGGCCAACCTCGCCCTGGCCATCGCCCTGCAGAAGGACACCGAGTCGGCGCAGCAGAACGCCCCAGAGGTGCAGGCCGACCAGGTGGCCTTCGACAAGCCGGCCGGCAAGGGCCCGAGCAAGCAGGTGCAGACCCCGCAGGCGACCTCGGACGCCCTGTGGCTGCAGAACCTCACCACCTCGCCCGCGCAGTTTCTCAAGCGCAAGTTCAGCCTGCAGGACCAGGCTGCCAGGGGGGCGCCATGAGGCTTGTCGGCCTGCTCCTGGCCTGGCTGCTGTGCAGCTGTGCGCTTGCCGCCGACCCGCAGTTGCGGGTGCAGGCGCAACTGCTGGGGGGCGACAGCGTGGTGGTGGGTGAAACCGTGCAGTTGCAGCTGGACGTGCTCACCGACACCTGGTTCACCGGCGCCCCGCAGTTGCCGACGCTGAGCGTGCCCGGCGCACTGGTCACCCCACCCGGCGACCAGGCCCAGCACCTGACCCTGAACCTGGACGGCAGCACCTGGTTCGGCATGCGCTACCTGTACCCGATCACCGTGCAGCAGGCCGGCACCCTGGACATTCCCGCACTGACCGTGACGGCCCGGCCGGGCAATGCCGCGGCCGCCCTGAGCGCCACCACGGCGGCGCTGCACCTGCGCGTGCAACTGCCGGCCGGGGTCGAGCCGGGCCAGGCGGTGCTGGTGGCCAGCGCCCTGAGCCTGACCCAGCAGGTGAACCCGGCAAGCAGAACACTCAAGGTGGGTGACAGCCTCACCCGCAGCGTGACCCTGCAGGCCCAGGGCGCGCCGAGCCTGATGCTGCCGGTGACGGCGCTGCAGGCCGTGCCGGGCCTGAGCCTCTACCTCAAGACGCCCCAGGTGCAGGCCCTCGACGATGGCCGTGGCCACGTCGTGGGCGGCCAGCGCATCGACACCGCCAGCTACCGCATCGAGCAGCCCGGCAGCTACCAGCTGCCCGCCGTGCAGGTGCACTGGTGGAGCACCACCGACCAGGCCCTGCGCAGCACAACGCTGCCCGCCGTGCCCTTCACCGCCAGCGCCGGCCCTGCCTACACCCCGGTGTTCTCGGTGGCCGACGATCTGCAGCGCCTTGGCCAGCAGGGCCGCCTGCACCTGTCGCGGCACTGGCTCGGCGCCGCTTTGGTGCTCGCGGCACTGGGCCTGGCGTGGCGGGTGTGGCGTAGCCGCGGGCCGACCTGGCTGGCCCGCTGGCGGCACTGGCAGGCCCGACGCCAGGCCCGTCGCCTCGCCTCTGCCGAGCATGCATGGCAACAGGTGCCCGTTGATCTGGCCAGGCATCCGCCGCAGCTCACTGCGCTATACCTGTGGTTCAGGCGCAGCCAGGGCAGCGTGCGCCTGGCCACGGCCGACGACACCACCCTGCTGGCGCTGCTGCGACGCGGCTACGGCGCAGACGGCGCCCCCGATACGCTGCTCGCTGCGCTCAAGGCCGAACTTGCACAGCTTCATGCACGGCATTCACCGCGCCAGCCTGCCGCGCCCGCGCGCCACGGCCTGCGCCCGCTCAATCCAATGCAGAACAGGGAGTCGCGATGAAATCCAGTCCGAGTGTTCGTGGGTGGCTGCTGCTGGTGTTGCTGCTGCACTGGCCATTGTCGGCCCAGGCCGATGCGCCGCTGCCCTCATGGCACCAGGGCGCCGCCAGGGCCGCCCTCGTGCAGTTCGTCGAAAGCGTCACCCGCGAGGGCGACCCGCAGTTCGTGACCCCCGCGCAACGCATCGCGGTGTTCGACAACGACGGCACCCTGTGGAGCGAACAGCCCGCCTACTTCCAGGTGCTGTTCGCCTTCGACGAGATCCGCCGCATGGCCCCCGAGCACCCCGAGTGGAAGACCACCCAGCCGTTCAAGGCGGTGCTGGAAAACGACCAGAAGGCCCTGGCCGCCGCCGGCATGGACGGCCTGCTGAAAATCATCGGCGTGACCCATACCGGGGTCAGCACCGAAGCCTTCATCGGCCATGCCCGGGCCTGGCTGGCCAAGGCCCGTCACCCCACCCACCAGCGCCCCTACACCGAGATGATCTACCAGCCCATGCACGAGCTGCTCGACTACCTGCGCAGCCAGAGCTTCAAGGTGTACATCGTTTCCGGGGGCGACACCGCGTTCATGCGCGCCTTCGCCGACGAGGTGTACGGCGTGCCGCCCGAGCAGGTGATCGGCTCCAGCTTCGTCACCGAATACCAGCTGGTCGACGGCGTGCCGGCCCTGCTGCGTACCGCCAGGATCGCGCACAACGATGACGGCCCGGGCAAGCCCGAAAGCATCGACGCGATCATCGGGCGCCGGCCGATCCTGGCCTTCGGCAACTCCGACGGCGACCTGCAGATGCTGCAATGGACCGCCGCCGGCAAGGGCCCGCGCTTCATGGGCCTGGTGCACCACACCGACGCGAAACGTGAATGGGCCTACGACCGCCAGTCGCAGGTCGGACGGCTGGACAAGGCGCTGGACGAAGCGCGCCGCCAGCAATGGACAATCGTGGACATGGCGGCTGACTGGGCCCGGGTATTCCCGTTCGAGCCTGCCTCCACCCCGCAATCGCAGTGACGCGGTAACGAGCAAAGCAGTGATGCAACCGACATGTCGCCTGCGGGCGGCTCGAATGGCGAAAGGGAGGCAAGTCAGATGACTCGCATACGCAGATGGGCACCGCAGCTCGCGCTGGTCGCGGCCACGGTGATGGGGCTCGCGACAGGGGCGGCAAGTGCCGCCGACAAGCCGAATATCCTGGTGATATTCGGCGACGACATCGGCCAGACCAATATCAGTGCCTACTCGATGGGGGTGGTCGGCTACCAGACCCCCAACATCGACCGCATTGCCAAGGAAGGCATGCTGTTCACCGACTACTACGCGGAAAACAGCTGCACCGCCGGCCGCTCCAGCTTCATCACCGGGCAGACGCCACTGCGCACCGGCCTGTCCAAGGTCGGCGCACCGGGGGCGCCGGTGGGCCTGCAGGACCGCGACATCACCATCGCCCAGGCACTCAAGTCGCTGGGCTACGCCACCGGGCAGTTCGGCAAGAACCACCTGGGCGACAAGGACGAGTACCTGCCGACCAAGCACGGCTTCGACGAGTTCTTCGGCAACCTCTACCACCTCAACGCCGAAGAGGAGCCCGAGCGCCCCTACTGGCCCAAGGACCCGAACGACCCCTACGTGAAGAACTTCAGCCCGCGCGGGGTGATCCACGCCTTCGCCGACGGCAAGATCGAGGACACCGGTTCGCTCAACAAGAAGCGCATGGAAACCATCGACGATGAAACCACCGGCGCGGCCGAGGAGTTCATCAAGAAGCAGGTGGCCGCCGACAAGCCGTTCTTCGTGTGGATGAACACCACGCGCATGCACGTGTACACCCATGTGCGCGACTCGATGAAGGGCCAGAGCGGCATGCCCGGCAACGAGTACGCCGACGGCATGCTCGAGCACGATGGCGACGTGGGCAAGCTGCTCAAGACCCTCGACGACCTGAAGATCGCCGACAACACCATCGTGATCTACACCACCGACAACGGGCCCAACCAGTTCTCCTGGCCGGACGCGGCGACCACGCCGTTTCGCAGCGAGAAGGACTCCAACTGGGAAGGCGCCTTCCGCGTGCCGGCGATCATCCGCTGGCCGGGCAAGATCAAGGAAGGCACGGTGTCCAACGAGATGTTCTCGGGCCTGGACTGGTTCCCCACCCTGCTGGCGGCTGCCGGTGACACCGGCGTGAAGGACAAGCTGCTCAAGGGCTGGGCACCCACTGCCGGTGGCAAGAACTTCAAGGTGCACCTGGACGGCTACAACCAGCTGCCCTACCTCACCGGCCAGCAACCCAAGGGCGCACGTGACGAGTTCTACTACTTCAACGACGACGGCGACCTGGTGGCGATGCGCTTCGGCGACTGGAAGGCGGTGTTCTGCGAACAGCGTCGCCCCGGCGGCTTCGAAGTGTGGCAGGACCCCTTCGTGTGCCTGCGAGTGCCGAAGATCTTCAACCTGCGCATGGACCCGTATGAGCGCGCCGACGTGGTCTCTGACCAGTACAACGACTGGCTGGCGAAGAACGTCTACCTGACCGGCATCGCCACCATGAAGGCCTCGGTGTTTCTCGAAACCTTCATCGACTACCCACCCAGCCAGCACCCGGCCAGCTTCAGCGTCGACCAGGTGCGCAAGCAGGTGGACGCGAAGATCGAGGAGAAGATGAAGCAAGGCAAGCAATAGGCGGCAAGCTGCACACGGATGCCTCGTCCCTGACGGGGCATTTTGCCGACTGCGATACCCGCCCAACCCGCCAATCTGCTGCTAGGCTCAAGCACTGGTTGTCCCTCCCGCGAGGGCGTATTCCCAGCACTCACCACAAGGCCCCTTGCCCTGATGCCGGTCGCCAGCCGCTCCTCCCGACACGCCAAAGCCCCCGCCGCCTGCGCTCCACCCCGCACACTGCCCCTGGCAGCGACCCTGCTGCTGGTCTCCGGCAGCGCGGCGCTGATCTATCAGGTGCTGTGGATCAAGCAGCTGTCACTGGTGGTGGGGGTGGAAGTGCATGCGATCACCACCGGCATCAGCGCATTCTTCGCCGGGCTGGCGCTGGGCGGCTGGTGGCTGGGGCGTCACGCCGATCGGCTGCGCCAGCCGCTGCGCCTGTATGCGCTGCTCGAACTGGCCGTGGCCGTGGTCGGCATCGCGGCCACCCTGGCCCTGGGCAGCAGCGCCGGGTTGTTCGCCCGCCTGCAGGGCAGCATCGGGCTGCTGGCCTGGGCGCTGCCGTTCAGCCTGGTTGCCCTGCCGGCGCTGCTGATGGGCGGCACCCTGCCGGTGCTGGTGCGTGCCGTGACCGCGCAGGGGGCAACGGCCGGACGCGCCGGCGGGCAACTGTACGCGGCCAACACGGCCGGGGCGATTGTCGGCACCCTGCTCGCAGCCTTTGTGCTGATCCCGCTGCTGGGGGTACGCGGCAGTGCCTGTGCCGCCGCCGTGCTCAACCTGCTGGCCGGGGCCGGTGCACTGTGGCTGCTGCGCCTGACACCGGACGTCGAAGCCGACACCGTGGTAACCGCCAGCGCCCCGCGCAGCCCGGCGGCGCGCCTGGCCCTGGCCCTGTACGCGGTGGCCGGGGGCATTGCGCTGGGCTATGAGGTGATCTGGTCACAGGCCCTGGTGCAGTTCATGAGCACCCGCACCTTCGCCTTTGCGGTGATGCTGGCCACCTACCTGGCCGGGCTGATGCTGGGCAGCGCACTGATTGCCCGGCGCGTGGAGCGGCTGCGCGACCCGTGGGCCACCTTTGCCGTGCTAATCGGTGCGGCGGGGCTGCTGGCGCTGCTGGAAATCGCCGGGCTGGGGCGCTGGCTGATCAGTGCGCAAACCCAGGCCGAAGCGCTGGTACTGGGCCTGGGCGGCAGCGCACTGGCGGGCATGAGTGCCCGCTTTGCGGTGGTGGCGGTGAGCGTCGTGCTGCTGCCCACCACGCTGCTGGGGGCGGCGTTTCCGGTGGCGCTGCGCCTGGCCTGCGCGCCGGGCCATGCGGGGCGCGACGTGGGCGCGGTGGTGGCGCTCAACACCCTGGGCGGGATTGCCGGGGTGATGCTGTGCGGGTTCGTGCTGGTGCCCGCGCTGGGGCTGGTGCGCAGCCTGGGGGTGCTGGCGGTGCTGGCGGCAGGGGTCGGGGTAATCGCGGTCGTGGTGGGGGCAGGCCTGGCCGCTTCGCCGGCAAGGCCGGCGCCTGCAGGTACAGGCTCAGGATCTGCTCGAACCCTGTGGGAGCGGGCTTGCCAGCGAACAGGCGCGCTCAGTCAACCCAGATTCATCGCCCTCTACGCCATTGCCCTGGCCAGCCTCCTGACCGCCCTGCTCACCCCACCCCAGCGCCTGGCCAACCTGCTGCCCGGCGCGCGCAGCGGCGAGCTGGTGTTCTATCAGGAAGGCCGTGGCGCCACGGTCGCCGTGGTCGAACAGCACAAGCCCCAGGGCAGCTTTCGTCGCCTGTACATCCAGGGCGTGTCCAACACCGGCGATGCCATGCCGTCGCTGCGCTACATGCGCCTGCAGGCCCTGCTGCCGCTGTTGATCCACAACGGCGAGCCGCGCTCGGCGCTGGTGATCGGGCTGGGCACCGGCATCACCGCCGGCGCCCTGCTGCGCTACCCGGGCCTGGAGCAACGCGTGGTGGCCGAACTGCTGCCGGCGGTGGTGCACGCCTCGACGCTGTTCCAGGGCAACTACCACGCCGCCGACGATGCGCGCCTGGACATCCGCCTGCGCGACGGGCGCCGTGAACTGCTGGCCAGCCCGCAGCCCTACGACCTGATCACCCTGGAGCCACCGCCCCCCTCGGCAGCCGGCGTGGTCAACCTGTACTCGCGTGACTTCTACCAGCTGGCCGCCAGCCGCCTCAACCCCCAGGGCCTGGTCGCCCAGTGGCTGCCGCTGCCCACCCAGAACATCGACGACAGCCGTGCCCTGGTGCGCAGCTTCATCGACGTGTTCCCGCATGCCTCGCTGTGGACCACCGAGTTCCATGAAATGCTGCTGGTCGGCTCGCTGCAGCCGGTGCGCCTGGACCTGCCGCGCATCAGCGCGCGCCTGGCGCAACCCCCCGTGCAACGCACCCTGGCCGAGGTGGGCGTGGACTCGCCGGCCGCACTGCTGGCCACCTGGGTCACCGACCGCGCCGGCCTGGAGCGCTTTGCCGCACAGGCCCCGGCCGTCACCGACGACCAGCCACGCATCGAGTACGCCCCCTGGGTGCGCAGCGACGAGATCACCCGGGTGTTGCCGGCCCTGCTGGCGCTGGGCAGCCCGGTGCCGCTGGAAGGCGCCGATGCCCTGGCCAGCCTGCGCCTGAACGACCAGCGCCAGCGCCTGCAGCGCTTCTACCAGGTGGGCCTGAGCGCCTACCGCGGCCAGCGCGACACCTGGGCGCGACAGGTTCAGGGCGTGATGCGAGAAGATGGCAGCAACCCGTACTACCGTTGGTTCCTGGGCATGCCGTGAAGCGCGCCGCCTGATTGAAGCGCCCCTTACCCCAACAGCATGGACGTCTGCATGTCGAAAAAGCGCGCCGTTACGCCGCCCCAACAGCCCCCCGTGCGCGGCACCAGCCTGCTCTGGCCGGTGCTGGCCGGGGCGGTCCTGCTGGCCCTGCTGGGCACCTGGTTCGCCCTCGACCGTGCCCCGGCACACCTGCCGGTGGCCGCGCAGAGCACGCCACCAGCCCCGCCGGCGCCAAGCAGCCCCGCCCCGGCGCTGGTCGACGAAGCCACCTGCCAGGGTTGCCATGGCGAACAGGTTCGCCAGTGGCAAGGTTCCCATCACCAGCTGGCGATGCAGCCGGCCACCGCCCAGACCGTGCTGGGCAATTTCGCCGACGTGCAGTTCAAGAGCGACCGCGAGACCACGCGCTTCTTTCGCCAGGGCGACCGCTTCTGGGTCAACACCCCAGGCGCCGACGGCCGGCCCCAGGATTTCGAGGTGGCCTATGCCTTCGGCATCGAGCCTTTGCAGCAGTACCTGATCGACACCGGCGGCGGGCACCTGCAGGCGCTCGGGGTGGCCTGGGATACGCGCCAGCAGCAGTGGTTTCACCTGTACCCCGGCCAGGGCGTGGACTTCAAGAACCCGCTGCACTGGAGCAAGCCGCAGCAGAATGCCAACTTCATGTGCGTGGAGTGCCATACCACCGGCTTCAAGCGCAATTTCAACGCTGCCAGCGCCACCTTCGACAGCCACTGGAACAGCCTGGGCGTGGGGTGCCAGGCGTGCCACGGCCCGGCCTCCGGGCACCTGGCGTGGGCGGCGCAAAAGCCGGCCAGGCAGGTTGCCCATGCCGGCTTCCAGCAGAGCCTGGTGGAGGGTGGCAACCTGGCCGAAGTCGAGACCTGTGCCCGCTGCCATGCGCGCCGCGCGCCGCTGGGCGATGGCTTTCACAACGAGCGCCGCCTGATGGACGACTACCTGCCCAGCCGCCTGACCCGCGAGCTGTATGAGCTGGACGGCAAGATCAAGGACGAGGTGTTCGAGTACGGCGCCTTCACCCAGAGCAAGATGTTCGCCAAGGGCGTGCGCTGCAGCAATTGCCACGAGCCCCACAGCACCCAGCTCAAGGCACCGGGCGACGGGGTGTGCCTGCAGTGCCACAACCCTGCGGGCAAGACCGGCGTGGCCGGGGTCGACGGCGCCGGGCTCAAGGCCCGCGACTATACCGCCACCGAGCACCATCACCATGCCCCCGGCAGCCCCGCGGCGCAGTGCGTCAGCTGCCACATGCCCGGCAAGTTCTACATGGTCAACGACTATCGCCACGACCACGGCTTCAGCATTCCGGCACCGGCCCAGGCACTGGCGCTGGGCACGCCGGATGCCTGCCTGGGGTGTCACAAGGGCAGTGCCGGGCAGCGCGTCAGCGAGCAGTTCGCGCTGTGGTACGCCGACCGGCCCTCCGACACACCGGCCTACGCTGCCAGCCTGGACCTGCTGCGCAGCGGCAAACCCGGTGCCGCCCAGGCGCTGCTGACGCAACTGGCCAACAGCGAACTGCCGGCGATCCGCCGCGCCACCCTGCTCGCCGAACTGCCCAACTACCCGAGCGAACGTACCCTGCAGGCGGCGCGCAGCGCCCTGGGCGACAGCGCACCGCAGGTACGCGCCGCGGCGGTGGAAGCCCTGGCCGCGCTGCTGCCCCCGCAACAGCGAAGCATGCCGCTGGCCCCCTTGCTGCGTGACCCGGTGCTGGCCGTGCGCATCGCGGCCGCCTACGCCCTGCTGCCGGCACGGGCAGCCGGGCTGGGCGCGGCGCAGGCGGCGTTCGAGCAGGCGCTGGGCGAATACGAAAGCGTGCAGCTGAGCCTGCTCGAACGCGCCGAAGCCAACCTCAACCTGGCCCTGCTGTACCAGGCCAGCGGACGCACCGATGCGGTCGAGCCGTACCTGCGCAGCGCGGTGCTGCGCGACGCCGACTTCCTGCCGGCCCGTGTGGCCCTGGTGCAGTGGCTGGACAGCCATGGCCGCCAGGACGAAGCACGCACGCTGCTGGAAGACAGCCTGCGCCAGCACCCCGACTCGGCGCTGTTGCAGCAGGCCCACGGCCTGGCCCTGATTCGCCAGGGCCGTCGCGACCAAGCGCTGGTGGCGCTGCGCAAGGCCGTGCAGCTGGCCCCGCAGAACGCCGGCTACGGGTATGTGCTGGCGGTGGCCCTGCACGATCAGGGGCAGCGCGAGCCGGCAATGCAACAACTGTGGAGCAGCCTGCAACAACAACCGTTTAACCGTGATGTTCGGCTGGCCTTGATGCATTATCTGCAACAGGCCCGGCAGGTGGACACAGCCAATGCCCTGCTCGAGTCGCTGCGCCAGCTCAACCCCTACGACCCGATGCTGCAACCGCGCCCCGCCAGCGGGAGCTGAGGGCCTGCAAAAAATTTGATGAAGGCAATATCGAACTAGAATCAGGCCTGCACACTCAGATGCGCATGTGCCTTACCTACCCTGCTCAGGAGCTTGTCCAAATGGCTGCACTGCAACCTGTCACCCTCACCGCCATCCGCACCCACCAGGCCTCCCTGGTAGCCGAATGGCTGGCCGGGCTGGACGCGTCGGGTGCCACGCGCAACCTCAAGGCCGACGACCTCAAGCGCCAGACCGAAGAGTTTCTCGACCTGCTGCACGCCGGCCTGCAGAACGGCGATGCCAGCAACCTCAACGCCGGTGCCTGGGACGAGGTGCGCCTGTTCCTGGAAAAGCTCTCCCATAGCCGCGCCCTGCTCGGCCAGGACTCGCAGCAGACCGCCACCTTCATCTTCTCCCTCAAGGGCCCGCTGTTCGCCCTGCTGCAGCGCGAGTACAGCGAGCAGCCGGCGCAACTGGCCAACCAGCTGCTGCAGGTGTCCGAACTGCTCGATGCCCTGGGCCTGCACACCATCCGCACCTTCCAGAAATCCCGCGAGGCGGTGATCAAGCGCCAGCAGGAAGAACTGCTGGAGCTGTCCACCCCGGTGGTCAAGCTGTGGGACGGCGTACTGGCACTGCCGATGATCGGCACCCTGGACTCGCAACGTACCCAGGTGGTGATGGAATCGCTGCTGCAGCGCATCGTCGACACCGGCTCTGAAATCGCCATCATCGACATCACCGGTGTGCCCACCGTCGATACCCTGGTGGCCCAGCACCTGCTCAAGACCGTGACCGCCATCCGCCTGATGGGCGCCGACTGCATCATCAGCGGTGTACGCCCGCAGATCGCCCAGACCATCGTGCACCTGGGCCTGGACCTGCAGGGCGTGGTGACCAAGGCCAACCTGGCCGACGCCCTGAAGCTGGCCCTGCATCGCCTGGGCCTGTCCGTCGCCAAGGCGGGCTGAAGCCATGGAGCGCATCCCGATTCTGCAAATCGGCGAATTCCTGCTGGTGACCATCCAGGTCGACATGCATGACCAGCTGGCCATGACCCTGCAGGACGACCTGTCCGAGCGCATCAGCGCGACCTCGGCCAAAGGCGTGCTGATCGACATCTCGGCGCTGGACATGGTCGACTCCTTCATCGGCCGCATGATCGGCACCATCTCCGGGGTGTCGCGCATCATGGACACGCAGACCGTGCTGGTGGGCATGCAGCCGGCCGTGGCGATCACCCTGGTCGAACTGGGCCTGACCCTGCCCGGCGTGCGTACCGCGCTCAACGCCGAGCGCGGCATGCGCCTGCTCAACAACTCGGCTGCACCGCAATGAGCGCCGAGCAAAGCGGCACCCAGCCCATCCTGCTGGAGCAGGATGTGGTACGTGCACGGCAACTGGCGCGCACCCTGGCCCAGGGCTGCGGCATGAGCCTGATCAACCTGACCAAGCTGGTCACGGCGGTCAGCGAGCTGGCCCGCAACGCCGTGGTGTATGGCGGCGGTGGCCACATGGACTGGCAGGTGGTCGAGAAGGACCATCGCAAGGGCCTGCGCCTGACCTTTCGCGACGAAGGGCCGGGCATCCCCGACATCAAGCTGGCCATGACAGATGGCTGGACCAGCGGCGGCGGCCTGGGCCTGGGCCTGACCGGGGCCAAGCGACTGGTGGACGAGTTCGAACTGGATACCGCCCCCGGGGCCGGCACGCGCGTGACGATTCTGCGATGGGCCTGAGTATCCTGGGCAGCCTGACCCAGGTGCTGCCGATAGAAGACGAGAGCCAGGTCGGTCATGCCCGGCGCTGCGTGCAACGCCTGGCCGAACAGCAGGGTTTCGATGCCACCGACGCCGGGCGCGCCGCGCTGCTGGCCACCGAGCTTGCAAGCAACCTGCTCAAGCATGCCGGGCGCGGTGAACTGCACCTGCGGGTGCTGCCCAACAGCGGCTACAGCGGGCTGGAACTGATCGCCATCGACCGTGGTGCAGGCTTCGACCTGCACCACTGCCTGGCCGACGGGTTCTCCACCGGCGGTACCCAGGGCATCGGCCTCGGCGCGATCAAGCGCCTGGCCGATGTGTTCGATGTGTACGCCGACAGCCGTGGCGCCGCCGTGCTGGCGCGCCTGTACCCGCGCAGCAGCGCGGCCTGCGACCTGCGCTGGGGCGCCAGCCAGCACAGCCTGCATCACGACCCGGCCTGTGGCGATGCCTGGTACCTGGCCTACGACGGCCAGCGCATCAGTGCCCTGGTGGTCGACGGGCTGGGCCACGGCGAGCTCGCCGAACGGGCCGCCCACGCCGGCACCCAGGCCTTTGCCCAGGCCCCGTTCGCCGACCCCGCGCAGGTGCTCGAGGCGATGCACGTCAACATGCAGGGCACCCGTGGCGGCGCCGCGGCCTTCGCCCAGTACGACAACGGCGCGCTGCGTTTCAGCGGCGTCGGCAACATCGGCGCGCACCTGCTCGCACCCGGTAGCAGTCGTGGCCTGGCCTCGCACCCGGGTATCGTCGGCGGGCAATTCCGCCGCGTGCGCCCCTTTGACTACGCTGATGTGCAGGCCAACCTGCTGGTGCTCTACAGCGACGGGCTGCAATCGCGCTGGGACCTGCAGCAGTATCCTGGCCTCATGCATCAGCACCCGGCACTGATCGCCGCCGTGCTGCATCGCGACTTCTGCCGAGGCCGCGATGATGTCACCGTACTGGTTGTTGCCCTGGAGACCCTAAGTGGCTGATTCCCCTACCCTTGCCGACACCGAGGCGCAGGCGCTGATCGCGCGGCTGCGTGAAGAGGGCGACGCCCTGCGCGCCGAACTCGAAGAAACCAACCAGGGCGTGCTGGCCCTGTATGCCGAGCTGGATATCCAGGCCGAGCAACTGCGCCAGGCCTCGGACCTCAAGAGCCGCTTCCTGTCGTACATGAGCCACGAGTTTCGCACGCCGCTGGGTTCGATCCTGAGCATCGCCCGCCTGCTCAGCGACGAGCTGGACGGCCCGCTGAGCCCCGAGCAGCACAAGCAGGTGACCTTCGTCAGCAATTCGGCGCGCGAACTGAGCGACATGGTCGACGACCTGCTCGACCTGGCCAAGATCGAGGCCGGGCGCATCACCATCTCGCCGGCCTGGTTCGACATGCTCGACCTGTTCGCGGCCCTGCGCGGCATGTTCCGGCCGATCGTCGATGCCTCGGCGGTCGACCTGATCTTCGAAGAGCCCCAGGGCCTGCCGCGCCTGTACAGCGACGACAAGAAGCTGGCGCAGATCCTGCGCAACTTCATTTCCAACGCGCTGAAATTCACCGCCCGTGGCGAAGTGCGGGTATCGTCGCAACTGGAAGACGACGGCCAGATCCGCTTTGCGGTGCACGACACCGGCATCGGCATCCCGGGCGAGTTGCACGACACGCTGTTCGAGGACTTCGCACAGATCGACTCGCCGCTGCAGAAGCGCCTGCGCGGCACCGGCCTGGGCCTGTCGCTGTGCAAGCGCTTCGCGGCGCTGCTGGGTGGCCGGGTCGGGGTCGAGAGTACGCCCGGGGTCGGCTCGACCTTCTACGTAGTGATCCCCTTGGCGCTGGCCCAGGAGCCTGGTGATGAAGCCTGACATCCGCCTGCTGATCGTCGACGACAACATCGTCACCCGCTATGCCCTGCGCCGGCGCCTGGAATGCCATGGCTACCGCATCGACGAGGCCGGCACCGGTGGCGAGGGCCTGGAGCTGATTGCCAGCCAGACCTACGACGCGCTGATCCTGGATGTACACCTGCCGGACATGAGCGGCTTCGATATCGTGCGCATCCTGCGCGCCACCCCGGCCACCGCGTTGCTGCCGGTGATCCACGTATCGGCGGCCGCCATCGGTACCGGCGACATCATCACCGGGCTGGACGCCGGGGCCGACGCCTACCTGATCCACCCGGTCGACCCCGAGGTGTTGCTGGCCACCCTGCGCACGCTGCTGCGGGTACGCGACACCGAGCAGGCGCTGCGCGAGAGCGAGGCGCGCTTTCGCGAGATCTTCGTCAGCACCGCCGCGCCCATCGCGCTGCTGGGCACCGGGCTCAAGGTGCACGAATGCAACCAGGCGTTCGCCCAGCTGATCCAGGACAACCTGAGCCCCGACACCCTGGTCGAGTGCTTTGCCGACGACCAGCAGCCGGTGATCGACGAGCTGCTGCGCAGGCTCGGCACCCGGGACCGCTGGAAGGGCCTGCTGCACATGCGCGTCAACGGCCAGCTGCGCGAGACCCAGTGGCAGGTGTCGCCCTACCGCAGCGGCGAGTCGAGCCTGATCTTCGTCGAGGACGTGACCGAACAGCGCCACCGCGAACGCACCCAGCGCGCCGAACTGGACAGCGCGACCACCCTGCTGGCCCAGGAAGTGGCCGAGCGCGCCCGTACCGAGGCGCAGTTGCTGCAGGTGCAGAAGATGGACGCACTGGGCAAGCTTACCGGCGGCATCGCCCATGACTTCAACAACATGCTCACCGGCATCATCACCAGCCTGGAGCTGATCAAGAAACGCATCGAGCAGGGCCGCGTCGACAAGGTGCAGTCCTACGCCGACGCTGCACTGGGCGCCGCCATGGGGGCCGCCACCCTGACCCACCGCCTGCTCGCCTTTGCCCGCCAGCAACCGCTGGACCCCCGCCCGGCCGACATCAACCAGCACATCCGCTCGCTGGAGGAACTGCTGCGACGCACCATCGGCGAACACATCAGCCTGCACCTGAACCTGAGCGAGCACCTCAGCGTGGCCCTGGTAGACCCGATCCAGCTGGAGAACGCCGTGCTCAACCTGGTGATCAACGCGCGCGACGCGCTGCCCCAGGGTGGCAACATCTGGATCAGCACCTACGCGGCGCACACCCAGGACGACCTCAAGCTGGCCGATGGCGCCTACGTGGCATTGTCGGTGCGCGACGACGGCAGCGGCATCGCCCCCGAGGTGATCGGCAAGGTCTTCGACCCGTTCTTCACCACCAAGCCCATCGGCCAGGGCACCGGGCTGGGGCTGTCGACCATCTACGGCTTCGCCCGCCAGTCGGCCGGCGACGTGCAGATCCGCAGCACCGGCGGGCGCGGTACCGAAGTGACGCTGCTGCTGCCGGCCAGCCAGAGCCCGCTGTTGAGCATCACCGAACCCACACCCGACACCGTGATCAGTACCGCCGGCGAGCATGTGCTGGTGGTCGAGGACATGTCGGTGGTGCGCAGTTTCGTCTGCGAGGTGCTGACCGATGCCGGTTACCGCTGCACCCCGGCGCCGGACGTCGAAAGCGCCCTGCAGAAACTGCATGCCGACCCGAGCATCGCCCTGCTGCTCAGCGACGTGGGCCTGCCGCACATGAACGGGCGCGAGCTGGCCAATGTCGCGCGCATGCTGCGCCCGAGCCTGCCGGTGCTGTTCATGACCGGCTACGCCGAGAACGCCATCGACCGGCAGCATTTTCTCGGTGAGCGCATGGACATCGTCACCAAGCCGTTCCAGATCCACGAACTGCTGGACAAGGTTCGGCGCAGCCTCGACGCCTGAGCCGCCTCAGCCCAGGGCCCGGGCCAGAAACGGCGCGGTACGGCTGTGGGCACTGGCCGCCACCTGCTGCGGCGTGCCGCAGGCCACCAGCGTGCCGCCCTGGTCCCCCGCCCCCGGGCCGATGTCGATCACCCAGTCGCTCTGGGCCACCACGCGCATGTCGTGCTCCACCACGATCACCGTATGCCCGGCATCCACCAGGCGCCCCAGCTGCAGCATCAGCCGGTCGATATCCTGCGGATGCAGGCCGTTGGTGGGTTCGTCGAGCACATACAGGGTGGCCCCGCGGGCCATGCGCTGCAGTTCGGTGGCCAGCTTGATGCGCTGCGCCTCACCGCCCGACAGCTCGGTGGCCGGCTGGCCCAGGCGCAGGTAGCCCAGCCCGATTTCGTGCAGCACCGCCAGGGCACGCTGCACCGCCGGCTGCTGCTCGAACACCGCCAGTGCCTGGGTCACCGTCAGCTGCAGCACCTGGGCGATGTTCAGGCCCTGCCAGGTGACCGCCAGGGTCTGCGGGTTGTAGCGGGCGCCATGGCAGGTGGGGCATGGTGCGTAGACGCTGGGCATGAACAGCAGCTCGACGCTGACAAAGCCTTCGCCTTCGCAGGTTTCGCAACGGCCCTTGGCCACGTTGAACGAGAAGCGCCCGGCGTCGAAGCCCTGCTCGCGGGCCGCATCGGTGGCGGCGAACAGTTTGCGCACGTGGTCGAACAGGCCGGTGTAGGTCGCAAGGTTCGAGCGTGGGGTACGGCCGATGGGCTTCTGGTCCACCTGCACCAGCCGGCGGATGTGCTCCAGGCCCGCCGTGACCTGGCCGCCGCTGGCCTGCGCCACGTCATCCTCCAGGCTCTGCTCCTGGGGCTCGCTGGGCGCGGTGGCCTGGCCCAGGTGCGCGCCCACCAGCTCCAGCAGCGCCTGGCTGACCAGGCTGGACTTGCCCGAGCCGGAAATCCCGGTAACGGCCGTGAAGCACCCAAGGGGGAAGGCCGCATCGAGGTTGTGCAGGTTGTTGCGCGTCACGCCCTCCAGGCGCAGCCAGCCGCCGGGTTCACGCGGGGTGCGCGGCTCGGCGGCCTGGGCGCCGAACAGGTAGTTGCGGGTCTGCGAGGCCTCGACCTCGGCCAACCCGGCCGGGGGCCCGCTGTACAGCACCTGGCCGCCCTGCTCGCCCGCCGCCGGGCCCACGTCCACCAGCCAGTCGGCGCGGCGCATGGTGTCCAGGTCGTGCTCGACCACGAACACCGAATTGCCCGCGGCCTTGAGGCGCAGCAGGGCCTCGTACAGCGCCTCGCCATCGGCCGGGTGCAGGCCGGCCGAGGGTTCGTCCAGTACATAGATCACCCCGAACAGCTGCGAGTTGAGCTGGGTGGCCAGGCGCAGGCGCTGCAGCTCGCCCGAGGACAGGGTCGGCGTGCTGCGCTCCAGGGCCAGGTAACCCAGGCCCAGGTCGATCAGGGTGGCCACCCGTTCGAGCAGGTCCTGGGCGATGCGCTGCGCGGCCAGGCGTTTTTCCAGCGAGAGGTTGGGCGTGTGGCGCACGTCCGGGCCGCCGGCATGGGCGTTGTCGCCCCTGGCCGCGCGCTGCTGGCGGGCGTCACGGGTTTGCGCGTGGGTCAGCACCGCACCCTGCTCGTCGCCATGCTCGACATAGGTGGCGCTGGCCACCGGCTTGAGCACCTCGGCCAGCTGCAGCAAGGGCAACTGCGCCAGCTCGGCAATGTCCAGCCCGGCGAAGGTCACGGTCAGGGCCTCGCGCTTGAGCCGCTTGCCCGCGCACAACGGGCAGGCGCTGGCCCGCATGAACTGGCTGACGCGCTTGCGCATCAGCGCGCTCTGCGAATGGGTGAAGGTGTGCAGCACATAGCGCCGCGCGCCGCTGAAGGTGCCTTGATAGCTGGGTTCGAGCTTGCGCTTGAGGGCGTCGCGGGTCTGGGCCGGGGTCATGCCGGCATACACCGGCACGGTGGGGGTCTCTTCGGTGAACAGGATCCAGTCGCGCTGCTCCTGGGGCAGGTCGCGCCACGGAATGTCGACGTCATAGCCCAGGGTCACGAGGATGTCGCGCTGGTTCTGGCCCTGCCACGCCAGCGGCCACGAGGCCACCGCACGCTCGCGGATGGTCAGCGACGGGTCGGGCACCATCGAGGCCTCGTCCACCTCGTAGACCCGGCCCAGGCCGTGGCACTCGGGGCATGCGCCCTGGGGCGTATTGGGCGAGAAGTCCTCGGCATACAGCATCGGCTGGCCGTCCGGGTAACTGCCGGCGCGCGAATAGAGCATGCGGATCAGGCTCGACAGCGTGGTCACGCTGCCCACCGAGGAGCGCGCGCTGGGGGTGCCGCGCTGCTGTTGCAGGGCCACCGCCGGCGGCAGGCCTTCGATGGCGTCCACATCCGGCACCCCGACCTGGTCGATCAGGCGTCGCGCATAGGGCGCCACCGACTCGAAATAGCGGCGCTGGGCCTCGGCATACAGGGTCGAGAACGCCAGCGACGACTTGCCCGAGCCGGACACGCCGGTGAACACCACCAGCGCATCGCGGGGGATGTCCACATCCACGTTCTTGAGGTTGTGTTCGCGCGCGCCGCGCACCTTGACCATGCCGGCCGGGCCGGCATGGGGCGTGGTGGATCGAGGTGAATTCATGGTCGGACCTTGGTCGGCGAGGGTCTGGAATTGGAGCGGCGTGCGCGGCGGATCGTTCCACCGCCGCCCTGGGGCCTCAGCTCAGCGCGGCCCGCAGGCGTTGACGCAGGCGCGAGCCGAACACGTTGATCAGCAACCCCACCATCACCAGCACCCCACCCCAGCATTGCAGGGTACTCAGGCGCTCACCCAGCAGCAACGCCGAGGAGCTCAGCCCCACCACTGGCACCAGCAGCGAAAACGGTGCGACCTTGCCCGCCGGGTAGCGCGACAGCAGGCCGCTCCACAGGCTGTAGCCGAGCATGGTGGCGATGAAGGCCAGGTACGCCAGGGCCAGGATCGAGTTCAGGCCGATGCCGCGCAGCGAGCTTTCGATCAGCGCCGGCCCTTCGAGCCACCACGACAGGGCGAAGAATGGCAACGGCGGAATCAGCGCGCCCCAGATCACCAGCGCCACCAGGTCGATGTTGCCGAAGCGGCGCGTGATGATGTTGCCCATGGCCCAGCATGCGGCGGCGCACAGGGTCAGCACCAGCGCCAAAAATGGCACGTGGCTGCCGTTCTCGCTGCCGATCAGCGCCAGGCCCCCGGCGGCCACCAGCAGCCCCAGCAGGCTGGCGGCGCGCAGCCGCTCACCGAGAAACATCGCGGCAAAGAACAGCGTGAAGAAGGCCTGCGACTGCAGCACCAGCGACGCCAGGCCCGGCGGCATGCCGTTGCCCATGGCCTCGAACAGAAAGGCGAACTGGCCCAGCGAGATGGTGGTGCCGTAGGCCAGCAACCAGCGCCACGGCAGTTGCGGGCGCTTGATGAAGAAGATCGCCGGAAACAGCACCAGCACGAAGCGCAGGCCACCCAGCAGCATGGGCGGCAGGCCGTCGAGGCCGACCTTGATCACCACGAAATTCAGGCCCCAGGCGACGATCACCACCAGCGCCAGCAACAGGTCCTTTAACGGCATTCTGCCCTCACCAATTTGTAATATTTCGAAACAGCATATCCTTATTCCCGGGTTCAGTTATACCCGTCGGCGGCGCATGCCTGTGTGACCAGGAGCTGCCCGGCAGCCCACACCACAAAAAATGCCGCGCAACCTGCAGAACCATCGTATAAATACCGGCCCGGTGCCTAACGCCCGTCCTGCCAGAGGCCAGTCTCCATGCCCCTCAAACCCTTCTGCGGTGCCAAACTCGCCCTGCTGTTCCACGACCACCTGCTGACCTACAAGCGCGACGTGAAAAGCACCATCCCCTTCCCCGGCTGCTGGGACTTTGCCGGCGGGGGGCGCGAAGGTGATGAGACCCCGGTGGAATGCGCGCTGCGCGAGCTGGACGAAGAGTTCGCCCTGCGCCTGCCCCCCGAACGCATCGAATGGCGCCGCAACTACCCCAGCCTGGCCAGACCCGGCTGGGAGTCCTGGTTTCTGGTGGGGCACATCACGCAGGGGGAAATCGATGCCATCGAATTTGGCGACGAAGGCCAGTACTGGCAGATGATGCCGATCAGCGATTACCTGAAACACGCTGAAGGTGTGTGGTATCTGCAGGATCGGCTGCGGGACTATCTGGCGCAGGCCAGTTGAACCCATTGGGTGGCGAACCACCCGGCAGGAACGGATTGCGCCGGCGCAAGGGCCGGCGCGGCGGGTACTTACATGTGGCTGTGGTCGTGCATCGAGTGCTCGCCGTGACCGTCGGTGGCGGTCAGCGAACGCACCGGGGCGTCGACCTTGATCGACTCCTTCTGGCCCTTGGCGTCTTCGACGATCAGGGTCAACGGCACCGTGTCGCCTTCCTTCACCTGCTTGACCAGGCCCATCAGCATCACGTGGTAGCCATTGGTGTCGAGCACCACCGGCTTGCCGGCGGGCAGGTCCAGCGCCTTGACTTCACTCATGCTCATCACGTCGTTGTGCATCTGCATCTGGTGCACCTGCACGGTCTTGGCCACCGGCGACTCGACGCCCACCAGCTTGCTGTCGGTGCTGGCAGTGAGGGTCATGAACGCACCGGTCGACTGCTGCTGCGGCACGCTGGCGCGCACCCAGGGCTCGCCCACGGTGGTCTGGGCAACGGCGGGCAGCGCCGCACCGAACAGGGACAGCAACGCCATCGCGCCAAGCGCGTGTTTCACGGGAGAACGCATTAACAAACCTCCATTACGGTAAGCAGGTCTTCGGTGCATTCCCTGGCATTGAGGGAGTGCGAGAGGCCAAGGCGCAGCACGCCACGCGAGTCGAACACGTAGCTGGTCGAGCTGTGGGAAATGGTATAGGTGTCGCCGGCCGGCACCTTCTCGTAGAACACGCCGAATTCCTTGGCCACTGCGGCCGTCTCTTCCAGGGTACCGGACAGCGCCACGAACGAGGGATCGAAGGCCTTGACGTAGGCGTCCAGCACTTCGGGGGTGTCGCGCTCGGGGTCCAGGCTGATGAACACCACCTGCAGGAAGTCGGCGTCGCGACCCATCAGCTTCTTGATCTGCACCGCGCGGGCCAGGGTGGTGGGGCACACCGCCGGGCATTGGGTGAAGCCGAAGAACACCATCGGCATCGAGCCCTGGAAGCTCGACAGGGTCATTACGTTGCCTTGCGGGTCCTTGAGCTTGAAGGTGCGGCCGAGGATCTTGTTGCTCAGGTCCTTGCCGTATTTGAAGTCCAGCGCGCCGGAGTTGTTGCAACCTGCCAGGGCACCGAGGCCGAGCAGGCCGAGCCCGGCGATCACCGTGCGCCGGGTCAGTAAATCGTTCATGTAACCATCCTTTTGGGAAGGTGCCGGCCCCGAGAGCGGGAGCCTTGTGCAAGGGTTTTGCGAGGCGGCATTTTGTCACGCAGGGTCGACGGGTTCCAGCGCGCAGCGCCAGATGGGTGCGGTCTGATGTCGCAGCATGGCAGTCAAGATTGTAAGGAAGATTTACCGAGCGAATAGAAATGTTATACAGTAACCATTCAATTCGCCCCCTCTGCCTGCGACCTTTCAATGACTAGCGCTACTGCCCTCCCCGCCGCCAGCAAACCGAGCCAACGCCTGCTGTCCATCGATGCCCTCAGGGGCCTGGTGATCCTGTTCATGCTGCTGGACCACGTGCGCGAAACCTTCTTCCTGCACCGCCAGGTCAGCGATCCGATGGCCATCGACAGCACCGAACCTGCGCTGTTCGTCAGCCGTACGCTGGCCCACCTGTGCGCCCCGGTGTTCGTGCTGCTGACCGGTCTGTCGGCCTGGCTGTATGGCCAGAAGCACCAGGGCCGGGGCGATGTGTCGGCCTTTCTGTTCAAGCGCGGGCTGTTTCTGGTGGTGCTGGAGTTCACCCTGGTGAACGTCGCCTGGACCTTCCAGCTGCCACCCAGCGTGATCTACCTGCAGGTGATCTGGGCCATCGGCATCAGCATGATCGCCCTGGCGGCCCTGGTGTGGTTGCCGCGCCCGCTGTTGCTGGTGCTGGGCGCCGCGATCGTGGCCGGTCACAACCTGCTCGACGGCCTGCACTTTGCGCAGGGCTCTGCGCTGCACGTGCCGTGGGCGATCCTGCATGACCGCGGCTGGCTCGAGTTCTCCGACAGCCTGCGCCTGCGTACCTCGTACCCGGTGCTGCCGTGGGTCGGGGTGATCGCGCTGGGCTACGGCCTGGGGCCCTGGTTCGCCCACTCGATGCCGGCCGCCACGCGCCAGCGCCGTCTGCTGCTGGCAGGCCTGGCAACCCTGCTCGGCTTTGTCGCCCTGCGCCTGCTCAACGGCTACGGCGAGGCGCCATGGACGGTTCAGGCCGATACCGCGCACACCCTGATGAGCTTCTTCAACATCACCAAGTACCCGCCCTCGCTGCTGTTCCTGGCCCTGACCCTGGGGGCTGGCCTGCTGTTGCTGCTGGGCCTGGAGCGCGCCGGGCAGCGCCGGTGGATCAGCACCCTGGCGGTGTTCGGCGCCGCACCGATGTTCTTCTACCTGCTGCACCTGTATGTGCTGAAAGTGGCGTACCTGGCCTGCGTTGCACTGCTGGGCCTGAACCAGGGCAATTACTTCGGCTTCGATGGTATCTGGGCGGTGTGGCTGACCGCCGTGCTGCTGGCCGTGGCGCTGTTCCCGCCGGTGCGCTGGTTTGCCGCGTTCAAGGCACGCCGTCGCGACATTGCCTGGCTCAAGTACCTCTGAGGCTGGCGGGGTTTTGTTTCCCTGCGGGCGGCATGATCGACTACCATGCCGCCCGCCGGTTTCCACACGGAATCAATAGGGAATCCGAGACGCCACTGCATGGCGTCAAACGGAACTGCCCCCGCAACTGTAAGTGCCGAGCCTGCTCCTGAAATGCCACTGGGTGCCCCCCGGGAAGGCCGGAGCCAGGTGACGACGCACCAGTCAGGAGACCTGCCGGCACAGCAACAATCACTAACCGGCGGGGTGTCCGGGGAGTACATCTGTGCCGCGAGCGCCCCGCGCGCCGAACGGCCTTGCCCTGCCCTCGCGGCAGCGCCTGTCGATGTGTTTCCAGGTTGTACACCCCTGCCCGTGTACGGTTCGAATGGAGATCGCATCATGCAGTTGCCCCGCCTTGCCACCCTGCTCGCGGGCCTGGGTCTGTCGACCCTGGCCCAGGCCGCCCCGACCCACTACCCGCTCACGCTGCAGAACTGCGGCATGCCGCTGACCTTCCAGCACGCGCCCGACAGCGCCGTGACCATCGGCCAGGCCGGCACCGAGATGTTCTACGCACTGGGCCTGGGCGACAGGCTGGTCGGCACCTCGCTGTGGTTCAACGATGTGCTGGCGCAGTACAAGGTGCAGAACGACAAGGTCGAGCGCCTGGCCGACAACGACCCCAGCTTCGAGGCGGTGATCGGCAAGCGCCCGCAACTGGTGGCGGTGCAGCTGGAGTGGATGGTCGGCCCGCAGGGCGTGGTCGGCACCCGCGAGCAGTTCCATGAGCTGAACATCCCCACCTACCTGATGCCGTCCGACTGCGAGGGCAAGGACAACCTGGTCGGCGCCGACGGCACCCGCCTGGAGCCGTTTCGCATCGACAGCATCTACAACAGCATCAGCCAGCTGGCCGAGATCTTCGACGTGCAGGCGCGTGGCGAGCGGTTGAACAGCGAGCTCAAGGCACGCCTGGCCAAGGCTGCCGCCACCGTGAAGGGCAAGGATCTGAAGGACACCAGCGCCCTGTTCTGGTTCTCCAGCGCAGACCTGGACATCGACCCGTACGTGGCCGGGCGCAAGGGTATCCCCGACTACATGCTGCAGACCCTGGGCGTGCGCAACGTGGTGCAGTCCGATGAGGAATGGCCGACCGTGGGCTGGGAAACCATCGCCAAGGCCAACCCCACCTTCCTGGTGATCGCGCGCATGGACCGTCGTCGCTTCCCGGCCGATGACTACCAGAAGAAACTCGAATTCCTGCGCAGCGACCCGGTCACGCGCAACATGGACGCGGTCAGACACAACCGCATCGTGATTCTCGATGCACATGCCATGCAGGCCAGCACGCGCCTGTTCAGCGGCATGGAGACCCTGGCCTCGGCCATCAACGGCTTCGACCTGGCGCCATGACAGGCAGCGTTGTGCGCGGCCTGCTCGCGTGCCTGGCCCTGCTGCTGGCGATACTGGCAGGGGTGGCGATTGGCGAAACGCCGATCGCCCCCTCGGTGGTGCTGCAGGTGCTGGCCAACAAGCTGTGGGCCGCCGGGCACCTGCTGGACCCGATCGATGAAGGCATCGTGTGGAACTACCGCCTGACCCGTGCGCTGGTGGCCGCCGCCTGCGGCGCGGGGCTGGCCACCTGCGGGGTGGTACTGCAGTCGCTGCTGCGCAACCCGCTGGCCGACCCGTACCTGCTCGGCATCTCGGCCGGCGCCTCCACCGGCGCGGTACTGGTGGCGCTGCTGGGGCTGGGCGCGGGGGCGTTCACGCTGTCGCTGGGCGCCTTCGTCGGGGCCATCGCGGCCTTCGCGCTGGTGGCGCTGCTGGCCCGTGCCAGCGGGCCGTCCAACAGCACGGGGCAGATCATCCTCGCCGGGATCGCCGGCTCGCAGCTGTTCAACGCGCTCACCGCCTTTCTGATCACCCGGTCGGCCAGTGCCGAGCAGGCGCGCGGCATCCTGTTCTGGCTGCTGGGCAACCTCAGTGGCGTGCGCTGGCCGTCGGTGTGGCTGGCGGTGCCGGTGGCGCTGGCCGGCCTTGCGGTGTGCGTGTGGCATCGGCGGGCGCTGGACGCCTTCACCTTCGGCAGCGACTCGGCTGCCTCGCTGGGCATCCCGGTACGCCGCGTGCAGGTGCTGCTGATCAGCTGCGCGGCACTGGTGACGGCAGTGATGGTGTCGATCGTGGGCGCCATCGGCTTTGTCGGGCTGGTGATTCCGCATGCGATGCGGCTGCTGTTCGGTACCCCCCATGCGCGCCTGCTGCCGGCCAGCGCGCTGGGTGGCGCGCTGTTCCTGATTGCCGCCGACGTGCTCTCGCGCACCCTGATCAAGGGCCAGGTGATTCCGGTGGGGGTGATCACGGCGCTGGTCGGCGCACCGGTGTTCGCATTGATACTGATTGGCCGCAGGAGCGCCCGATGAACGCTGTCACCCACCCGCTGGATGAAGCTGCACTGCGCTGCACTGGGCTGGGTTTGAAGGTGCGCGATGCCGTGCTGCTGAACGCGGTCGACCTTGAGGTGCGCCGTGGCGAGACCCTGGGTATCGTCGGCCCCAACGGCTCGGGCAAGTCCACCCTGCTCAAGCTGCTGGCCGGGCTGCGCACGCCCACCTGCGGCGAGGTGCAGCTGGGCAGCAACGCGCTCAGGCAGCTGCCACGCCGCGAGGTGGCGCGGCGGTTGGCAGTGGTCGAGCAACAGGCCGACACCAGCGATGCGATCAATGTGTTCGATGCCGTGGCCCTGGGCCGCACGCCGTGGTTGTCGGCGTTGCGCCCGTGGTCGGCAGACGATCACGCCATCGTGCAGCAGGCCCTGGCCGACGTGGATGCCACCCACCTGGCAACACGCAGCTGGCGCAGCCTCTCCGGTGGCGAGCGCCAGCGCGTGCACATCGCCCGGGCCCTGGCGCAACGCCCGCAGCTGCTGTTGCTCGACGAGCCGACCAACCACCTCGACATCCAGCACCAGCTGGGCATTCTGCGCCTGGTTCAGGCGCTGCCGGTGACCACCCTGATCGCCCTGCACGACCTCCACCAGGCCCTCACCTGCGATCGCCTGGCCGTGCTCGAGCGCGGGCGCCTGGTGGATGTCGGCCCGCCGTTGCAGGTGCTGACCCCGCAACGCCTGCAGGCCACCTTCGGGGTGCAGGCGCACTACCTGACCGACCCCTTCGACGGCGCGCAGATCCTGCGCGTTCGTTCCCCTTGACCTGAAATGGATAGCCCGCCCATGCGCCTTGCCGCCTTGCCCCTGCTGCTCGCCAGCGCCCTGCTCGCCCCTTCGGTATCGGCCGAGGTGCACGAAGTGAAAATGCTCAACCGTGGTGCGACCGGCAGCATGGTGTACGAGCCGGACTACCTGCGCATCGCCCCCGGCGATTCGGTGAAGTTCATCGCCACCCAGAGCGGGCACAATGCCGCCTCGCTGCCCGGCCTGCTGCCCGAAGGCGCCGAGGCGTTCAAGGGCAGGATCAACCAGCAAATCGAGCAGACCTTCAACGTGCCGGGCCTGTACGGCATCCAGTGCATCCCGCACCTGTCGATGGGCATGGTGATGCTGATCCAGGTCGGTGAGCCCGCCGCCACGCCACCGAGCCTGCCGAGCACCTTGCCCAGGCGTGCAGCAGATCGTCTTGCCGCCCTGCTGCAACGCGAGGCCGCACAATGATCGCACTGCGCACCCGTTCGGCCCTGCTGCTGGCATTGGCCGGGCCGGCGCCCCTGGTGCTGGCCGAATCGGCCCAGGAGCAGGCCAACGGCCTGGTCGAAGACAGCACCTGGAGCCTGCTCAACCGCAGCGTGTACGACAAACGCGAATACCGCCACGGCGCGCGCAACAGCGGCGCACGCAATGCCTACAAGCCCCGTGCCGAGCGCAACGGTTATGCCGAGGAATGGGCCTATGGCCTGATGGGCACGTTGCAGTCGGGCTTCACCCAGGGCCTGATCGGCGTGGGCGTGGATGCCCATGCCTACCTTGGCGTGCAACTGGACAGCGGCGGCGGACGCGCCGGCAAGGCGCGCCTGCTGGGGCTGGACAACCACGGCCACCCCAAGAACGAATTCAGCCGCGGCGGCGCGGCGGTCAAGCTTCGGGCCTCCTCCACCGTGCTGTCGTATGGCGAACAGCGGGTCAAGACCCCGGTGTTCAGCTCGTCCGACAGCCGCCTGCTACCCGAAACTGCCACCGGGGTATTTGTCACCAACACCGAATTCGATGGGGTGAAACTGGTAGGCGGGCACTTCACCGAGAGCACCGACCGCAACGCCAGCAGCCATGACCAGGGGTTCGTGGTGAACTACTCCAACGCAGCAAAGGGCGATGCCTTCGACCTGGCCGGGGTGGTCTACAGTGCAAGCCCGAGCCTCAGCGCCAGCCTGTACACCTCGCGCTACGAAGACACCTGGAACCAGCACTACCTGGGCGGCACCTTCAGCCATGCACTGGACGCCAATCGCTCGCTCACCTTCAACCTCAACCTGTACCGCACCACCGACACCGGCAAGGCGTTGTCCGGGCAGATCGACAACACCACCTGGAGCCTGCTCTCGACCTACGCCCAGGGCCCGCACAGCTTCAGCCTGGGCTACCAGAAGGTCGATGGCGACACACCGTTCGACTATGTGACCCGTGGCGCGATCTTCATCAGCAACGCCGTGCAATTGTCGGACTTCAACGCCCCCAACGAGCAGTCGTGGCAGGCCCGCTACGACCTGGCGATGACCCCGTGGGGCCTGCCCGGGCTGGTGCTGAGTGCGGCGTATGTGCGCGGCAGCCGCATCGATGGCAGCCACGTCGACCCGCGTGGCGGCTATGCGTACCTGGGCTACGGCGAAGGCGGCAAGCACTGGGAGCGCGACCTGGAGGCGCGCTACGTGGTGCAGGGCGGCGTGGCCAAGGGCACCACGGTGTCGCTGCGGCACAACGTGCACCGGGGCAACACTGCCCAGGCCGAGCTGGATGCCGACCAGATCCGCCTGGCGGTGGAATACCCGCTCAACGGGCGCTTCTGAGGTTCAGCCGGCGGGCAGGCGACATTGCATGTGGGTGGTCTGCCACACCGGGTCGGCTTCCACATCGATGATCTCGAAGCCGTGCTTTTGCCAGAAACCAATGGCGCCTGGCAGAAACGGATGGGTGTGCAGGTACAGCACCTGCACCTGGTCCTGCAACGCCAGCTCACGCAACGCGCGGTACAACTCACCGGCCAGCCCGCTGCGGCGATAGGCCGGCAACACGAACAGGCGCACCACTTCCACCACCTTCTGCCCACGGTAGTCGAGCTGGCGGAAGCGGTGGTCGTAAGGCAGGTAGCCGATGGCCGCGACGATCTGGCCATTGCAGCGGGCCAGCAGGAAACGCCCCGCGCCGTGCAGGTAGACCTGTTCGAACTGCTGCAGGTCTGCCGGCATCCCGGTGGCGGCGAGCTTGGGGAACAGCGCGGCGCGGGCCTGCATCACGAATGCTACGGCAGCCTGCCTGTCGTCGGCGCCGGCCTGGTGCAGCGTGATCGGCTCAGGGCGCATAGCGCAGCGGCAGGCGGGTGGAGTACTTGATCTGCTCCATGGAGAAGCTGGAGCTGATGTCGGACAGGCCCGGAATGCGGATCAACTGCTTGTACACCGCGTCGTAGGCGGCCACGTCCGGCACCACCACGCGCAGCAGGTAGTCGGTGTCGCCGGCCATGCGGTACACCTCCAGCACTTCGTCGATACCGGCCACGGCGGCATGAAAGCCGGCCAGCCAGTCGGCGTTGTGCTGGGTGGTCTTGATCGAGACGAACACCACCACGCCGACATTGAGCTTCTTGCCGTCGAGCAGGGCCACGCGGCCGCGGATGATGCCGGCCTCTTCGAGCTTCTGGATGCGCCGCCAGCAGGCGGTGGTGCCCAGGCCGATCTGCTCGGCGATATCGCCCACCGCGCGGGTGCAGTCGGTTTGCAGAAGGTCGAGTATTGCCCGGTCCAGCTTGTCCATGCAGAAGCCTTTTGGTGGGGGAGGCGTCGGGCATTTTCCATCAGGTGGGCGGGGTGTGTCACGGGGCAGGCAGCAGTGCGGTGACGGTGGCGGCCCCTTGCAGGAGCTGGCCTTGCCAGCGAAGGGGCCGGGGAACCGTCAGACACGAAACCCCGGGCCTGTAAAAACGTTACCGCATGCAAACGCCTACAGCGTCGCCACACTGCTCACGATGCGCAGCGAAAGGCCCTCATAGCCATCCAGATTGATGGTCATCTCCCCCGCTTCGCTCAGCTCGCCCTCCAGCCGTTCGTTGATCATGTCCACCACCGCGCCGGGGCTTACATCCGGCAGATGCAGGGTTTCGCTCAGTGGCTCGGCACCGAAGTTGAGTGCGGTGATCTGGATGCCCTTGCCTGCCGGCAGCTCGTGCACCATCAGCAGCAAGGCCGGGTTGGCCACCTCGGGGATCAGGATCTGCCGGCTCGCCGCAATCGCATAGGCCTGGCGCACAGCGAGCATGCGTTTCAGGCTGCTGGCAAAACTGTCGGGCTGCTGCAACTGGCTGGCCAGGCTGCCATACAGCGAACGCGCACGCGGCAGGCCCTCGGCCGAGAGCTGCGCCTCCACGTCCAGGTCGGCCAGGTCATAGGCGCCGCGATGAATCCAGCGGGTGTCGCCGTCACCCATCAGCCCCTCCACCTGCTCGGGCTCCAGCGGCAAGGCGCCGACCAGGTCCCAGCCCGACAGCGCAAACACCCCCGGCTGCATGGCGTTGTACATGGCCAGCAGCAGGTGCACCTTCTGGATCAGCGCCAGCTGCTCGGCGTCGATGCTGCCCAGGTCGCGAATGCCCAGCGCGGCAGTGATGATGCTGACCGTGGTGCACGACACGCCATTGGTCACGAACTTGAGGTTGTACGGTGCGTGCTCGCCCGCCAGGCCCTCGTACATCTCGCTGCGGATATGCTCGCGCAGGATATTGCCGGGGAAGGTCTGGCCCTTGTACAGGTAGCTGTCGTTGGCGTGCAGGGTCCAGAAGTGCACCAGCTCCAGGGTCAGTTCATCGTGGTTCTGCAGGGCATGGATCAACGAGGCCGGGTCGATCTTGAACGCATGCATCTGGTGCAGCATCAGGCGCAAAAACTCGGTGTCGCCGGTCAGCAGCGCGTGCTGGTAGGCCGGGCGCGTGACGAAGTCGTAGGACAGGTCGGCGCCGCCGTGGGACATGTTGGCGATGTCGTCCAGGGTCAGGTTCAGTTCCTGGAAGCTGAAACCGCCGGCCTTGCGGATCATGCCGCCCAGCAACTGGTTGCCGGTGACCGACAGCGGGTGGCTCTCCGACCAGGCCGGCCCTTCGGCGCGCCGCTCCACGCCGAGAAAGCCATTGGCATCCAGACGCAGGCCACGGGCGCCGAGCACGTCGATGGCGTGCAGGGCGTCGCCGATGATCAGCTGCTGCGCGGCAAAGCTTGGGTCCAGCCAGTTCAGCGATGGCTGGCCCTCCTTGAAGTAGTGCAGGTACACCCAGCGTCGCAGCTTGCCGTCGACCCCGAGTACCGGCGGCGTGGCGCTCCAGTCGGTTTCCTTGATGCCGGGTTCGAAGAAGATCACCCGCTGCAACTGGCCAACGATGTAGTGGCGGGCCTTGAGCTCGTCGCACATGGCCGGCGTGAGGTTGGCCGCATCGCGCCCGGCCGGCACCTCGGGCAGCAGGCCCCAGTCGGCTTCGCGGATCTCGATCATGTGGTACAGCCCGGGATAGTCGCCGTAGGCCATCTCGGCCAGGCGAAAATCGGCGCCCTTGCCGGTGTGCGCCGGGATCGAGTCGTCGATGGTCACCGCGTTGTGCGCCGAGGCCACCTTGCTCAGGTGCACCAGCTCGGCCTCGCTGCCGTAGCGCGGGTCGATGTCGAAGCTGATGCGGTCGAAGTTGCCGTCCACGCTGGGGGTGAACTCGCGCTGGGTGATGCCGCCCGAGCGCTTCAACGGCCCGGTGTGCACGCCCTGGATGCCCAGCTCCGACAGCGCCTGCCACAGCTGCTCATGGGCCAGCGCCTGCAACACCGAACCGCCCTCCTCGACGATGATCGAGGCCGGGTACACCGTCAGCCACACCGAGGCGATGGCACTGGCGTCGCGGGCGCGGGCCTCGGCGTAAGGGTGCAGCCACATGCGCGCCTGCCCTGCATACAGCCGGGCGCGGTCGCGGGCGGCTTGCAGCATGGACTGGCCTTGCAGCCATTCGATGGTGTCCTGGCCTCGCTGGGTCATACGCTTGCTCCTTCGACGGGGGGCGTGGGGTCGTGCCCTCAAGGTGTGAGTGGGTTTGACTGCAATCGTTCGCATTTTTTGCTGCGACCAGCGGGCAGATGTGGCAGAGCTCCGCCGCACGGCGCGCCTACCCCGGCCCACACGCCCTCAAACCCACCCCTCCAGCCGCAACGTCGCGCGTACCAGCCGCTGCTCCTCCTCCTCGATCTCCTTGAGGTTCGCGCAGATGCCCTGGATATGCGCAATCGCCGCCTTGCGCGCCTGCTCCGGCATTCGCCCGGTCACGGCGTTGTACAACCGCGCATGCTGGCGGTCGATCTGGCGCTTCTGCACATCGCGGTGGTACAGGTTGTTCACCGAGGCGAACACCGAGTTCAACAGCAGGTCGGTCAGCGAGCGCAGCGTCTGCACCAGCACCGGGTTGTGCGAGGCCTCGCAGATCGCCAGGTGAAACGCATGGTCCAGGTGCGCATGCTCAGAGGCCGTCAGTGGCTGCTCATGGGCCGCCAGCAACGCCTCGTAGCTGCGCCGTATGAGCACGAAGTCCGCCTCGGTGCCGCGCAGCGCCGCCAGGCGTGCCGACTCCCCTTCCAGCAGGCTGCGCACCTCGAACAGGTCGTACAGGGTGCGCGGCTGCGAACTGAACAGGTGCATCAATGCCGAGGTGCTGCCCTGCCCCGACAACTGCGCGACATATGAACCCTTGCCATGCGCAGTCTCGATGATGCCTTTGGCGCGCAGCAGCTTGAGCCCTTCGCGCAGGGCCGTGCGCGACACGCCGAGCTTTTCGGTCAGGCGCCGCTCCGACGGCAGCGCCTGGCCGACCTTGAGCACGCCATCGACGATCAGCCGCTCGATGCGCTCGCACACCACGTCTGCCACCTGCATTGAAAGCGGTTCGCCCATCGTTCCTCCAACTGGTATGACCAGACACCGTGGGCTTTATTACCCTTGCCAGATCAATACATAACTAACTGTATTTATTGAATATTCATGAAAAAGCCGGAAAAACCGCAGCAACAAACTGGTTCGACCAGTGATTTGAGCGATAGACACTAAGCCGCCGCCGGCCAATGATGCAAGTGAGCCGTGTTCCATCGAGCTTCCATAACAACAAGACAAGGGTCGTTAGCCTGCCCATGAATATTCTCTACGACGAACGCGTCGATGGTGCGCTGCACAGCGTCGACCGGGCCGAGTTCCTGCACACCCTGCAGAGCCGCCTGCCCGACCTGGATATCCTGCACGCCGCCGAAGACCTCAAGCCCTACGAGTGCGACGGCCTCTCGGCCTACCGCACCACGCCGATGCTGGTGGTGCTGCCGCGCCATCTGGAAGAGGTGCAGAGCGTGTTGCGCCTGTGCCACGAGCGCAAGGTGCCGGTGGTGGCACGTGGCGCCGGCACAGGTTTGTCCGGCGGCGCGCTGCCGCTGGAAAAGGGCGTGCTGCTGGTAATGGCGCGCTTCAACAAGATTCTTGAAATCGACCCGGCCGGGCGCTTTGCCCGCGTGCAGCCCGGCGTACGCAACCTGGCGATTTCCCAGGCTGCCGCGCCGCATGGGCTGTACTACGCACCCGACCCCTCCTCGCAGATCGCCTGCTCGATCGGCGGCAACGTCGCCGAGAACGCCGGTGGCGTGCACTGCCTCAAGTACGGCCTGACCGTGCACAACGTGCTCAAGGTCGAGATGCTCAGCGTCGAGGGCGAACGCATGACCCTTGGCAGTGATGCCCTGGACGCCCCCGGCTTCGACCTGCTGGCGCTGTTCACAGGTTCCGAGGGCATGCTCGGCATCATCACCGAAGTCACCGTCAAGCTGCTGCCCAAGCCGCAGGTGGCCAAGGTGCTGCTGGCCGCCTTCGACTCGGTGGAAAAGGCCGGCCGCGCCGTGGGCGACATCATCGCCGCCGGCATCATCCCCGGCGGCCTGGAGATGATGGACAACCTGGCGATTCGCGCCGCCGAAGACTTCATCCACGCCGGCTACCCGGTAGAGGCCGAGGCCATCCTGCTGTGCGAACTGGACGGCGTCGAGGCCGACGTGCACGACGACTGCGAGCGCGTGCGCGTGCTGCTCGAACAGGCCGGTGCCACCGAAGTGCGCCTGGCCCGCGACGAAGCCGAGCGCGTGCGCTTCTGGGCCGGGCGCAAGAACGCCTTCCCCGCCGTGGGCAGGCTGTCGCCCGACTACTACTGCATGGACGGCACCATACCCCGGCGCGAACTGCCCCACGTGCTGGGGGCCATCGCCGACCTCTCGGCCGAGTACAACCTGCGCGTGGCCAACGTGTTCCATGCCGGCGACGGCAACATGCACCCGCTGATCCTGTTCGATGCCAACACCCCCGGCGAGCTGGAACGCGCCGAGGCGTTCGGCGGCAAGATCCTCGAGCTGTGCGTGAAGGTCGGCGGCAGCATCACCGGCGAGCACGGCGTAGGCCGCGAGAAGATCAACCAGATGTGCGCCCAGTTCAACAGCGACGAGCTGAGCCTGTTCCATGCGGTAAAGGCTGCGTTCGACCCGCTGGGCCTGCTCAACCCGGGCAAGAACATCCCCACCCTGCACCGCTGCGCCGAATTCGGCGCCATGCACGTGCACCACGGCCAACTGCCCTTCCCGGACCTGGAGCGCTTCTGATGAGCACCGTACTGTTCGACCCGGCCCACGGCAGCGACCGCAGCGCCGACCTGCTGGCCCGCGTGCAGCAGGCCATCGCCGAGCGCACCCCGCTGTTCATCCGCGGCGGTGCCAGCAAGACCTTCTACGGGCGCCCCGTCGACGCCCAGCCACTGGACCTCGCCGGGCACACCGGCATCGTCTCCTACGACCCCACCGAACTGGTGATCACCGCCCGCGCCGGCACGCCCCTGCGCGAGCTGCAGGCCGCGCTGGAGCGTGGCGGGCAGATGCTTGCCTGCGAAGTGCCGTGCTTTGGCGACAACGCCACGGTCGGCGGCATGCTCGCTGCCGGCCTGTCGGGCCCGCGTCGCCCATGGGCGGGTTCGGTACGCGACTTCGTACTGGGCACGCGCATGATCAGCGGCCTGGGCACGCACCTGCGCTTTGGCGGCGAGGTGATGAAGAACGTCGCCGGCTACGACCTGTCGCGCCTGCTGGCTGGCAGCCTGGGGTGCCTGGGGGTGATCACCGAAGCCTCGTTCAAGGTGCTGCCCAAGTACCGCTGCCGGGTCAGCCTGCGCCAGGCCATGCCGCTGCAGATGGCCCTGGACAAGCTCGGCGAATGGGGCCAGCAGCCGATCCCGCTGACCGCCGCCAGCCATGACGGCAGCACCCTGTACCTGCGCCTGGAAGGCAACGAGGGTTCGGTACGCGCCGCCGCTGAACGCCTGGGCGGCGATGCGCTGGATGACAGCTACTGGGACGACCTGCGCGAACAGCGCCTGGCGTTCTTCGACGACCCGCGCCCGCTGTGGCGCCTGTCGGTGCCGGCACTGACGGCGCCGCTGGCGATCGAGGGCGAGCAACTCGTCGACTGGGGCGGCGCGCAACGCTGGCTCAAGAGCAGCGCCGATGCCGACAGCATCCGCCAGCTCGCCGCCGCCGCCAACGGGCACGCCACCTGCTTCACCCCGGGCGTGGTGGACAGCCCGTTCCAGCCGCTGGCCGCACCGATCCTGCGGTTTCACCAGACGCTCAAGCGCAACCTGGACCCTCAGGGCATCTTCAACCCCGGCCGCCAGTACGCCGACGTCTGACCCAGGAGCCACCATGCAGACCAACCTGAGCGAAGCGGCCAAGCGCCTGCCCCACGCCGACGAAGCCGAACGCATCCTGCGCAGTTGCGTGCACTGCGGCTTCTGCAATGCCACCTGCCCCACCTACCAGGAACTGGGCGACGAGCTGGACGGCCCGCGCGGACGCATCTACCTGATCAAGCAATTCCTCGAGCAGGACACCGTCAGCGAGAAGACCCAGCAGCACCTGGACCGCTGCCTGACCTGCCGCAACTGCGAAACCACCTGCCCGTCGGGGGTGGAGTACCACAAGCTGCTGGACATCGGTCGCGACGCCATCGAGGCCCGTGTGCCCCGCCCGCTGGGCCAGCGCCTGCTGCGCAGCGGCCTGCGCGCCGTGGTGCCGCGCCCGGCCCTGTTCCAGGCGCTGGTGAGTACCGGCGAGCTGCTGCGCCCAGTGCTGCCCGAGGCATTCAGGACCCACCTGCCACGCAGCGTGGCACCGGCCCGGCAACGCCCCCAGGCCACCCATGCACGGCGCGTGCTGATGCTCGAAGGCTGCGTGCAGCGCAGCCTGTCGCCCAACACCAACGCCGCCACCGCGCGCGTGCTCGACCGCCTGGGCATCAGCATCACGCCGATTGCCCAGGCCGGCTGCTGCGGCGCGGTGGACTATCACCTCAACGCGCAGGACACCGGGCTTGAACGTGCGCGGCGCAACATCGACGCCTGGTGGCCAGCCGTGGAAGCCGGCGCCGAAGCCATCGTGCAGACCGCCAGCGGCTGCGGCGCCTTCGTCAAGGAATACGCCTACCTGCTGCGCGACGACCCGGCCTACGCGGCCAAGGCCGAGCGCATCAGCGCCCTGGCGCGGGACATCGTCGAAGTGATCCGCGCCGAACCGCTGGAGCGCTTCGAGGCCTGCTGCGACCAGACCCTGGCCTTCCACTGCCCGTGTACCCTGCAGCACGCACAAAAACTTGGCGGCGCAGTTGAAGCCGTACTCAAACGCCTGGGCTTCAACCTTACCGAGGTACCCGACAGCCACCTGTGCTGCGGTTCGGCCGGCACCTATTCGCTGACCCAGCCGGTGCTGTCCAGGCAACTGCGCGACAACAAGCTCGATGCGCTGGAAAGTGGCCACCCCGACGTGATCGCCACGGCCAACATCGGCTGCCAGACCCACCTCGACGGTGCCGGGCGAACCCCCGTGCGGCACTGGATCGAACTCGTTGACCAAGCCCTCAACCCAGGAGCCTGATTTCATGCAAAGCAAACCCGTAATGACCCTGAGCGACGTGCAGCAGATTCTCGCCGCCGCCCGTGCCGAGGCCCAGGCCAACCAGTGGGCCGTGAGCATTGCCGTGGTCGACGACGGCGGCCACCCGCTGGGCTTCGAGCGCCTGGACGGCTGCGCGCCGGTGAGTGCCTACATCGCCACCGAAAAGGCCCGCAGCGCGGCGCTGGGCCGACGTGAAACCAAGCTGTACGAAGACATGATCAATGGCGGGCGCACGGCGTTCCTGTCGGTGCCGGTGATCAGCGGCACGCTCGAAGGCGGCGTGCCGGTGATCGTCGACGGCCAGGTGGTCGGCGCGGTGGGTGTGTCGGGGGTCAAGTCCGAACAGGACGCCCAGGTGGCCAAGGCCGGCGTTGCCGCCGTTAAAGACTGATCAGGAGCAACCGAACATGAACGACCGTATTCAGCGTCAACGCCTGCAGGTCGCGAGCGCCCTGCAGCACTTCATCGAAACCGAGGCCCTGCCCGGCACCGGTGTGCCGGAGGCCAACTTCTGGCAAGGCTTCGACGCCCTGGTGCACGACCTGGCGCCGAAGAACCGCGCCCTGCTCGCCGAACGCGACCGCCTGCAGGCCGCGCTGGACACCTGGCACCGCGCCCACCCGGGCCCGGTGGCCGACATGCCGGCCTACCGCGCCTTCCTGAGCGAGATCGGCTACCTGGTGCCGGTGCCTGAACAGGTGGCGGTGAGCACCTCCAACGTCGACAGCGAGCTGTGCGAACAGGCCGGCCCGCAGCTGGTGGTGCCGGTGATGAACGCGCGCTATGCGCTCAACGCCGCAAACGCACGCTGGGGCTCGCTGTATGACGCGCTGTATGGCACCGACGCGATCAGCGACGCCGACGGCGCCGAGGCTGGCGAGGGCTACAACCCGCGCCGTGGCCAGAAGGTCATCGCCTTTGCACGCAAGGCCCTGGACCAGGCTGCACCGCTGGCCGGCGGCTCGCACGCCGAGGCCAAGGCCTACCGCATCGAGGGCGGGCAACTGCGCGTCGAGCTCATCAGCGGCATGACCACCACACTCAAAGACCCCGCCAAGTTCGTCGGTTTCCAGGGCGATGCCGCCCAGCCGAACGCGGTGCTGCTGAAGAACAACGGCCTGCACCTGGAGATCCAGATCGACCCCACCAGCGCCATCGGCCAGACCGATGCGGCCGGGGTCAAGGACGTGCTGGTCGAAGCCGCCCTGAGCACCATCCTCGACTGCGAGGACTCGGTGGCCGCGGTGGATGCCGAAGACAAGACCCTGATCTACCGCAACCTGCTGGGCCTGATGAAAGGCGACCTGAGCGAAGCGATCAGCAAGGGCGGCAAGACCCGCGTGCGCCGCCTCAACCCGGACCGCGTCTACACCGCAGCCGATGGCGCAACGCTGACCCTGCATGGCCGTTCGCTGCTGTTCGTGCGTAACGTCGGCCACCTGATGACCAACCCGGCGATTCTCGATGGCGATGGCGCCGAGATTCCCGAGGGCATCATGGACGCGGTGCTCACCGGCCTGATCGCCATCCACGACCTGCAGCGGCGCGGCAACTCGCGCAGCGGCAGCGTGTACATCGTCAAGCCGAAGATGCACGGCCCTGCCGAAGTGGCGTTTGCCGCCGAACTGTTCGGGCGTGTCGAAGACCTGCTGGCGCTGCCGCGCAACACCCTGAAGATGGGCATCATGGACGAGGAGCGGCGCACCTCGGTGAACCTCAAGGCGTGCATCGGCGCAGCGCACGAGCGGGTGGTGTTCATCAACACGGGCTTTCTCGACCGTACCGGCGACGAGATGCACAGCGCCATGGAAGCCGGCCCGATGCTGCGCAAGGGCGACATGAAGTCCACGCCGTGGATCACCGCCTACGAGCGCAACAACGTGCTGGTGGGGCTGGCCTGCGGGCTCAAGGGGCGCGCGCAGATCGGCAAGGGCATGTGGGCCATGCCCGACCTGATGGCCGACATGCTGGTGCAGAAGATCGGCCACCCCAAGGCCGGTGCCACCACCGCATGGGTGCCCTCACCCACGGCCGCCACGCTGCATGCGCTGCACTACCACCAGGTGGACGTGCAGGGGGTGCAGAGCGAATTGCAGCGCATCGACCTGGCCGGCGAGCGTGACAGCCTGCTCAACGACCTGCTGACCATTCCGGTGTCGCCGCGTCCGAACTGGAGCGATGCGGAAAAACTGCAGGAGCTGGAGAACAACTGCCAGGGCATTCTCGGCTACGTGGTGCGCTGGGTGGAGCAAGGGGTCGGGTGCTCCAAGGTGCCGGACATCCACAACGTCGGCCTGATGGAAGACCGTGCGACCTTGCGTATATCCAGCCAGCACATTGCCAACTGGCTGCTGCATGGCACGGTGAGTGAGGCCAAGGTACGCGAGGTGCTCGAACGCATGGCGGTGGTGGTCGACCGGCAGAATGCCGGGGATGCGGCATACCGCCCGATGGCGCCGGACTTCGCCACCTCGATGGCGTTCCAGGCCGCCAGCGACCTGGTGTTCAAGGGGCGTGAGCAGCCGAGCGGGTATACCGAGCCGCTGCTGCATGCGTGGCGCTTGAGGTTCAAGGCGGCGAACTGACGGGCCTCTTCGCCCGCAAGGCTGGCTCCTGCAGGAACCAGCCTTGCGGGCGAAGGCCCCGGCAACTACACGATGGGCAACCCATTGTTGACCACTTCCCGCGTATACGACGCCAGCTGCTTGGCATCCATGCTGGCCACCAGGTCGGCCTCGATGGGCCGGTGCGCCACGATACTCACATCGGTGCAGCCCAGGGCGTTGTGGCGAATCCGGCGCACCGCCGGGCTGATGGTCACGGGGATGATGCCGATGCCCATTTCCTTGGCGATGCGAAATGCACCGGTCTTGAACGGCAGCACGCCCTGCCCGGTGTTGCGCGTGCCCTCGGGGAAGATCCAGAGCGATGTCTTGCTGTCGGCCACGCGGGTGGCGATGCGCCGCAGGCTGGTGATCGACGCGCGCGGGTTGCTGCGGTCGATGAACAGGCTGCCGGTCAGCCAGTACAGTTGCCCGGCCAACGGCAGCCAGCGCAACGATTGCTTGCCCACGATCACCGTGCCTGGGCGCAGCGCCTGGGCCACGACAAATGCATCGTGGTTGCTCTGGTGGTTGGCCACATAGATGTAGGAGCGGTCGGGCGCGATGGCGTCGAAACCACCGACCTCGACGCGCACGCCAAAGATCCAGTTGATGGCCCTGTAGACCTTGCAGGCCAGGTAGAGGTTGTCCTGCTTGCGCGGGTTGAGCAACAGCACCAGGCACAGGAACGGAAACGTCACCACCACGAACAGCACGACCAACAGCCAACGCACACACGCAATCATTGCTTTACCACCTTCCCTCGACATGTTCACCCGTCACGCTGCCAGTTGCAGTGCGCGGGTCGTCTGGTCATCGATTTCGATCCAGAAGGCCAGCACCGGCTTGTCGTCAATCATCTGCGGACGCGCGATTCTTCGCGTGGTCACGCCCATGCGCTTGAGCAACCGCTCGTTACCCATTGCAGTAAAGGCAATCAGCCTGCGCGCCCCCTGGGCACGGGCCACATCGATCACCTTGCCGACCATCGCCACGGTATTCTGCCAAGCCTGTTCAGCCGACAGGTATTGGCCTTTGGGCGAACTCATGGCGAAGCGCGAGAGCTCCCATATGTCCTGCTGATAGGGGAGCGGCGCATCGCCAACCAGGTGCGGAAACACTTCTGCCAGCAGGTACGGGCGATGGGTGGGGATCAGGCGGGCACAACCGAAAATATTCTGTTGCTTGTCGCATGCCAGCACATACAGCGTATCGGGGCGGTCGAACTCATCCCACTCCTGACCCTCGGGACACTGCAATGGCCAGCCCAGCTCCCTTACAAACACCTGGTAGCGGTACTCGGCCAGTGCGCTCGCCATGGTGCGCGGAAAGTCTTTGATGGTCCCGGTTACAGCAGTGAACATGAAAACGCCCCAACTCAAAGAGCTGGGAGTACAACAAACCCTCCGGAGCCTATATAGCTGCCCGAAAGGGCAGGTTTATTCGTAGGAAAAACCTGAAATGCCAGCGCACTGATGGCCATTTGCTACAGAAGTTTTCCGCGAAAACTGTACCGTACGGTATAATTCGGGCCTGTTTGCACTCTCCATTGGCCGAGCACATTCCACCCATGAAAGGCACATTGCGTGAATGACTGGCGCGAGCACTTCATTGCCGTGGTGACGGGGTGCCGCAACGAAAGCGAGCTGTTCAGCGAGCTGACCCGGCTTACCCGCGAGCTGGACTTCGAGTTCTGTTCCTATGGGCTGAAGAATCCGCTGCCGATCGCCGCCCCGCAGTTCATCCTGCGCTCCAACTACCCCAGCGCCTGGGAAGCCAGGTACGTGGCCGAGGACTATTTTTCCTGCGACCCGACGGTGGCCCACGGGCTGACCCGCACCACGCCCCTGCAGTGGGCCGCCGCGCAACAGCAGCACCAGCAGGCATTCTGGGAAGAGGCGCGGCACTACAGCCTGGACCACGGCTGGTGCCTGTCGGTGCAGGGCGACTACGGCACCATCGGCCTGCTGTCCCTGTCCCGCCCGGATGACCCGATCTCCACACTTGAACTGGACGCCAAGGAAGCCAAGCTCATCTGGCTGTCGCAACTGGCGCACAGTGCCATGACCGGCTTCTTTGCCCAGACCCACCTGCCCGAGGCCCAGAAGACCCTGACCGCACGGGAGAAGGAAGTGCTCAAATGGACCGCCGTGGGCAAGACCTACAGCGAGATCAGCATCATCCTCACCATCGACAGCCGCACGGTGAAGTTCCACCTGGTCAACGCCATGCGCAAGCTGCAGGCCAGCAACAAGGCCGAGGCGACGGTGAAGGCGATTCTGCTGGGGATGCTTTTCTAGGCCAGGGCTGCATCAATAGCTGAAAATTCCCGACACAGCGACTAAGGTAGGCACAGATCGGTGCCCGCCCCTGGCCCGAGACAACAAGATGACGGTGAGCCGCCCCTGCGCGCGCCACGGTCGACGGGAGCCCAGCATGCAGCATACCCAGACCAGCCCGAGCGATCTCGCGGCCTTCGTCGACGATCACTTCCCCGAGCGCGGCATCCGCCCCGACCCTGTCATTGCGCAGTCCTGGTACCGCAGCGTGGTCGAGCATCGCCTCGACCCCGGCGCCGCCGGGCGTACCCACGTGCTGGGCGCCGACGCCATCCGCCAGCATCAACAGCAGCACCAGCAATACCTGGCCATCGCCAGCCAGGGCGTCAGCGGCCTGGCCAGGCGCGTGGTGCCGGCCGGGTTCGCGGTGCTGCTCAGCGACGAACACGGCATCACCCTCGACACCCGCCTGCCCGAAGCCAGCCACATCTATACCCAGGCCGGGCTGGTGGTGGGCGCGCGCTGGGACGAGTCGATTGCCGGCACCAACGGCATCGGCACCACCCTGGCCGCCGCGCAGCCGCTGATCATCCACCGCGAAGAGCACTTTCTGGCCTCCAACTTTCGCCTGAGCTGCTCGGTGGCGCCGATCTTCGACGCCCAGGGCCTGCTGCGTGGCTGCCTGAACGCCACCTGCCTGAACAGCAACGGGCCCAAGGAGGCGCAGTACCTGACCCTGCAACTGGTGATCCTGTATGCGCGGCTGATCGAGAACGCGCACTTTCGCGAGTGCTACCGCGACCGCCTCACCCTGTCGCTCAAGCCCATCGACGACATAGCCGACCTGGCCAACGAGCAGTTGCTGGCGCTGGACGACAACGGCCGCATCATCGGCGCCAACCGCGCCACCTTCGTTGCCCACCAGCGCGATGCGGCGCCGCTGCTGGGTGCGCGCATCGACAGCCTGCTGCCAACCTCGGTGGATGAACTGCTGCACCTGACCCAGGGCGGTGCACGCGGCGTGCGCCTGCGCGGGCAGCAGGACGACGCCTTGCTGGATGTGGGCCTGCGCATACCGTCGCAGCGCCACCGCCCTGCCCCGGCCAGACCGCCGGTGCGCAGCAGCCACCCCGACCTGCAGCAGCTGGCCGGCGGCGATGCGCGCCTGCAACAGGCGGTGCAGCGGGTGCGCAAGGTGCTCGACAAGGACCTGCCGATACTGATCACCGGCGAGACCGGCACCGGCAAGGAGGCATTCGCCCGCGCCATCCACCAGGCCAGTGCGCGGCGCGCCGGGCCGTTCATCGCGCTCAATTGCGCGGCGATTCCCGAGACGCTGATCGAGAGCGAGCTGTTCGGCTACCGCGGCGGCAGCTTCACCGGGGCCGACAAGAAGGGCATGAAGGGCAAGCTGGAACTGGCCGCCGGCGGCACGCTGTTTCTGGACGAGATCGGCGACATGCCGGCGCACCTGCAAACCCGTTTGCTGCGGGTGCTGGCCGAGCGCGAGATCTTCCCGATCGGCGCCCAGGCGCCGGTGGCGCTGGACGTGCAGGTGGTGTCGGCGACCCACCAGGACCTGCACGGGATGATTGGCGACAAGCGCTTTCGCGAGGACCTCTACTACCGCCTGGGCGGCATGAGCCTGGCGTTGCCGGCCTTGCGCGAACGCAGTGACCGGGGCGCGTTGATCGAGCAGTTACTGGCGGCGCAGAGCAGCGGCGTGCGGCTGACCGAACAGGCCCGCCAGTGCCTGCATGCCCATGCGTGGCCGGGCAACATTCGTCAGTTGCTCAATGCGTTGCGCTACGCGGTGGCGTTGGCCGAGGACGGGGTGATCGACGTGGATTGCCTGCCGGCGGAAGTGGTGCAGGTGGTGCGCGACGAGCCGCTGCGCATCGACAGCCAGGACCCGGCCAGCGAGTTGCTGCAAAGGTTGCGGCGCCATCGCTGGAACATCAGTGCGGTGGCGGCTGAACTGGGGGTGGCGCGCTCGACGCTGTATCGGCAGATGAAGAAGTACGGGGTGGTGCAGCCCAATGATCGGTTGTGATGGCAGGGGTTGCTGTGCAACCCATCGCGGGTCGAGCCCGCTCCCACAGGCTGTGGGAGCGAGCTTGACCCGCGATGAGGCCCTAACAGGCTACCTGGGCCTCAGATCTGGATATAGACCACATGGGTATGCGTGTACTCATACAACCCATGCTTGCCATCGGCCCCACCGATCCCCGACTTGCGCGTGCCGGCATGGAAGCCCTGCATGGCCTCGAAGTTCTCGCGGTTGATGTAGGTCTCGCCGAAATCCAGCGCGTTGCTGGCATGCATCGCTGCACTCAGGCTGCGCGTGTACAGCGATGAAGTCAGCCCGTATTCACTGTCGTTGGCCAGCGCAATCGCCTCGTCCAGGCTCTCCACGATCTGGATCGGCAACACCGGCCCGAAGATCTCCTTGCGCATGATCTCCATGTCGGCCGAGCAGCCGGCCAGCACCGTCGGCTGGTAGTGGAAGCCCTGCCCGCGATCGGCCACCGCGCCCCCGGTCACCAGCTGCGCGCCCTGCCCGGTGGCGGTGCGCACCATCTGCCCGACCTTGTCCAGGGCGGCCTGGTTGATCAGCGGGCCCATGTCCAGGTCCGCCTCGGCCAGCGGGTCACCATAACGGGTGGCGGCCATGGCGCTGGCCAGTTTGTCGGTGAACTCATCCGCCACCTCGCGCTGCACGTACACCCGCTCGGCGCAGTTGCACACCTGCCCGGTGTTGATCACCCGCGACGCGGTGATCGACTTGACCGCCAGCTCCAGGTCCGCATCAGCCAGCACGATGGCCGGCGCCTTGCCGCCCAGCTCAAGGTTGAGCTTGGTGATGTTCGGCGCCGCCGCGGCCATGATCCGCGAGCCGGTGCCCACGCTGCCGGTGAAGCTGATCAGGTCGATGCCGGCGTGGCTGGTCAGGCGCTGGCCCACGGTCGCCCCGGTACCGCACACCACGTTGAACACACCGCTGGGCAGGTCGGTCTCGGCCACCAGGCGGGCGAACTCGAAGCAGTTGATCGGTGTTTCCTCGCTGGGCTTGATCACGATGGTGTTGCCCGTGAGCAGGGCCGGCGCCATCTTGCGGGCGATCAGAAAGAACGGGAAGTTCCACGGCAGAATCCCGGCCACCACGCCCAGCGGCTTGCGCAGCAGAAAGATGCTTTCACCGGCGCGGTCGCTGGTGAGCACCTCGCCTTCCAGGCGTCGCGCCCACTCGGCCATGTAGTCCAGGTAGTCGGCGGTGAAGTTGACTTCGACCAGGGCCAGGCCGAGCACCTTGCCCTGCTCGGCGGTGATGATGCGCGCCAGGCGCTCGGCGTTGTCGCGCACCTTGCTGGCGATCTTGCGCAGGTAGCCGGCGCGCTCGATGGCCGGGCGCATGGCCCAGCCCTTCTGGGCCTTGCGCGCGGCGGCAATGGCCTGCTCCACCTGCGCGTCACTGGCCTGGGGCACGCGCCCCAGCAGTTGTCCATTGGCCGGGTTGTGCACCTCGATCTGCGCGTCGCTGTCGACGAACGCATTGGCGATGTAGTTCTGGTAGATGACGTCACTCATGGATCAATGGCTCCTTTTCAATGGGATGACTTGGCGCTGAACTGCTTCCAGGTATCGCCTTCCTGATGAAGGTCGTGGGCGCGCTTGATCAGGTACTGGTGGATCTGGTCGACCTGCTCGGGGGTGAAGGCGTCGGCGAACGACGGCATGCCATCCGGCACGCGGCCACCGAAGAGGATGCCGAGGAACATCTGGTGCTTTTCCGGGGTGAGCTTGCGCAGGTCGGGCAGCACGCCGCCGCTGACCGCGTGGATACCGTGGCACTGCGAGCAGTAACCGTCGTACAGCTTGGCGCCCGCCTCGATCGAAGCGGTGTCGTTGCTCAACGCGGGTGGTTTGGGGGTGTCCGGGCGTGGCGCCGGCTCTTGCAGCTTGGCGGTGCCGCCCAGCTTGTAGGTCAGCACCTGGGCGTACGGCTGCACGCCGGCCCGCAGCGACAGGGCCCCGGCAAAGGTGGAGAACGCGCCGCCCCAGCCGGCCATGAAGGTCACGTACTGCTCGCCATCCACGCTGTAGGTGACGGGCGCGGCCATCACGCCGCTGGCAGCCGGTTGCTCCCAGAGTTTTTCGCCGGTGTCGGCGGCATAGGCGATCACCCGCCCGTCGGCGCTGCCCTCGAACACCAGGTTGCCCGCGGTACTCAAGGTGCCGCCGTTGAAGATGGTCACGTAGGGCACTTCCCAGGCGGCCTGCTGCTTGACCGGGTCCCAGGCGATCAGCTTGCCCGACCAGCTCTTGGCCATCTCCAGCAGGCCTTCGGCGCCTTCGGGCATCATCCCGGTGCGCAGGCCCAGCTGGTACATGCTCTTGAACGGGTTGCGCTTGGGCGCCTCGGGGATGTGCTCGTAGTAGGCCGACATGATGTGCGCCGGGATGTACACCAGCCCGGTGTCGGGGTTGTACGACATCGGCTGCCAGTCATGCGCGCCCCAGAACGCCGGGGTCACCAGGTTGCGCTTGCCGTTCTTCCAGTAGGCGGCGTTCTCTTCGTCCAGGATCGGCCGCCCGGTCTTCATGTCCATGCCCTTGGTCCAGCTCTGCGGCACGATGCCCTTGGCCGACAGCAGCTCGCCGGTGGCGCGGTCGATCACATAGAAGAAGCCGTTTTTCGGCGCCTGCATCAGCACCTTGCGCGGCTTGCCGTCGATGGGCAGCTCGGCCAGGATCATGTGCTGGGTGGCGGTGTAGTCCCAGGCATCGCCCGGGGTGGTCTGGTAGTGCCACACGTATTCGCCGGTGTCGGCATTGACCGCCACGATGGACGACAGGAACAGGTTGTCGCCCTTGGCCTGGCTACGCCATTTGGGGTCCCACAGCGAGCCGTTGCCCACGCCGATGTACAGCAGGTTCAGCTCCGGGTCGTAAGCGAACGAGTCCCAGGCGGTGCCGCCACCGCCCTGCTCCACATAGGCATCGCCGAACCAGGTCTTGGCGGCGATCTCCATGCCCTTGCCCTCGGGCGGCAGCTTGGGGTCGCCCGGCACGGTGTAGAAGCGCCACGCCTCCTTGCCGGTTTCGGCGTCGTAGGCGGTGACATAGCCCCGCACGCCGAACTCGGCGCCGCCGTTGCCGATCACCACCTTGCCGTTGACCACCCGAGGGGCGCCGGTGATGGTGTAGCTGCGCTTGTGGTCGGCGCGGGTGTCGACCGACCAGGCGCGCTGGCCGGTCTTGGCGTCGATGGCCTCCAGGCGCCCGTCGAGCACGCCCACGTAGACCTTGCCCTTCCACACCGCCACGCCACGGTTGACCGCGTCGCAACAGGCTTCGCCGGCGCGGTGGCGGTCCGATTGCGGGTCGTACTTCCAGATCAGCCTGCCGTCGCGCGCATCCAGCGCGTACACCACCGAGAACGGCCCGGTGGTGTACATCACCCCGTCGACCACGATGGGGGTGGCTTCCACGCCACGGTCCAGGTCCAGCTTGTAGCTCCAGGCCAGGCCCAGCTGGCCGACGTTCTGGTCGCTGATCTGCTTGAGCGGGCTGTAGCGCTGTTCGTCGTAGGTGCGCCCGGTGCTCATCCAGTTACCGGGCTCCTTGTCGGCGGCGATGATGCGCGCGCCATCGACGTTGGCCGGGATGTCCGCAGCCAGCGCCGGTGTACCCGCCAGGCTCAGCAGCACGGCAACGGCAAGGGATTTGAGGGGAAGCGAGGCGAGGCCAGTCTGTCTCATGGGAGTGTCCTGTTCTTATTAGTGGCGCAGTCTTCGCGCTGCGCCATCAGCTCATCGCAACCGCCATGCCAGCTGTGACATGAACCGCCACAACCGCTCTGGCACGCGGCTTTGCGCGCGCCGCACCGATGCCGCCCACGCTGCAATCAACGCTACAGGTGTTGCATCACCCGCTACACAGGGCGCACACCTGTAGCGCAGTGCTGGCCCGGCGCACGCCGCATTCACAAATCGAATGACAGGGATTTCAACATTTAATTTGTGGATAGCTAAAGATGGTCATAACGTAGCGGTGCAATCCCTGAACGGGGCCGCCCGCCGCAGGCTGGCCCGGGGGACACAACAACAAACATCGAGACTGTCCATGTCCAGAACCACTTACTTCGCCCCCCACGGCGGGCACCCGGCTCAGACCGAGCTGCTGACAGACCGTGCCATGTTCACCGAAGCCTACGCGGTGATCCCCAAGGGCGTGATGCGTGACATCGTCACCAGCCACCTGCCCTTCTGGGACAAGATGCGCATGTGGGTCATCGCCCGCCCGCTGTCGGGTTTCGCCGAGACCTTCTCGCAGTACATCGTCGAAGTTGCCCCTGAAGGCGGCAGCGAGCGCCCGGAGCAGGACAAGAACGCCGAGGCGGTTCTGTTCGTGGTCGAAGGTGAAGTCGACATCACCCTGCAAGGCAAGCCGTACACCCTCAAGCCAGGCGGCTACGCGTTCATTCCGCCGGGCGCCGACTGGAGCCTGCGCAACAACAGCGCGGCCAACGTGACCTTCCACTGGATCCGCAAGCACTACCAGGAAGTCGAAGGCCTGGCGCACCCGGAAGCGTTCGTCACCAACGAACAGGACGTTACCCCGATCCCGATGCCGGGCACCGATGGCGCCTGGGTCACCACCCGCTTCGTCGACATGGCCGACATGCGCCACGACATGCACGTCAACATCGTGACCTTCCAGCCGGGCGGCACCATCCCGTTCGCGGAAACCCATGTGATGGAGCACGGCCTGTACGTGCTGGAAGGCAAGGCGGTGTACCGCCTGAACCAGGACTGGGTCGAAGTGGAAGCCGGCGACTTCATGTGGCTGCGCGCCTTCTGCCCGCAGGCCTGCTACTCGGGTGGCCCTGGCCCGTTCCGCTACCTGCTGTACAAGGATGTGAACCGCAACGTGAACCTGACGCTGAACCCAAAGCGTTAAGCAGGTAGCAATGCAGAAAGCCCGCCGTGACTGGCGGGCTTTTTTGTGGGGAAGTGACCCGCAGGCTCACACCGCCTGTGCTTCGAGCAGGCCGGTCAACACGCCCGCCAGCGCTCGTACCATCGGGTCGGCCGTCTGGCGATGCAGAATCAGAATCTCGTAGCTGTCGATCACCGGCAGGCCGTCCGCCTCGCCGAGCACCCGGTGCTCGGCGGTGACGGCGCGTGGCGGCAGCAGGCTGATACCCATGCCGTCGGCCACGGCGGCCTGAATGCCGCTGAGGCTGGAGCTGGTGAACGCGATGCGCCAGCGCCGGCCCAGGCTCTCTACTGCGCTGATGATTTCGTCGCGGTACAGCCCGCGTGGCGGAAAGGTCACCAGCGGGATCGGGTCCAGCGCCAGGGCCGGGTTGTGCGCGCTGTCGATCCAGCGCAATTGCTCCGGCCAGCTGGCCACCCCTTCGCGACCGTTGCGCCGCTGCTTGAGCAGCACCAGGTCGAGCTCGCCGTTGTCGTAGCTCTGGCTGAGGTCGCGGCACAGGCCGCTGGTGACTTCGAGCTTGACCTGCGGGTGCTTGCGGTTGAACGCCGACAGCGCGTTGGTGGTGCGCCCGCCAACGAAGTCTTCGGGTACGCCCAGGCGCAGGGTCACGCCGACCGTGGCGCCGGCCAGGGCTTCGAGCATCTGGTCGTTGAGGGCGAGCATGTGGCGGGCATAGCCGAGCAGGGTCTGGCCGGCGTCGGTGGGCAGCACCTCGCGATTGCCGCGCTCGAGCAAGCGGTGACCGACCATCTCCTCGAGGCGCCGGACCTTCTGGCTGATGGTCGACTGGGTGGAATGCAGGCGCGTGGCCGCCGTGGTGAAACTGCCGCAGTCGGCCACCACCACGATGGCGCGCAGCAGGTCGAGGTCGAACAGAGACCTGTTGGGTTTGAGGCTGAGGCTCATGGCGGGATTCAGGTTTTGAATGGGTAGGCGGTTTTCTAGCATGTACCGGGGGGTTGGGCAAATGCGCGAACCTGCAGGAGCCGGCCTAGCCGGCCAAAGGGTTGGGTTACCCCAGCAGGTTCGGCACAGACGAAATCAGCAGCGAGACACCCGAGGCAGTCAGCAAGCCCAGCACGATGCGGCGAAACTGCAGGTCGCTGATGCCGATGTACAGGCGCGTACCAAGGAAGGTCGGAATCAGCATGGCCGGCGCGACGATGGCGAAGAACGGCAGCATGTCCACCGTAACGATGCCGGTGCCCAGGTAGGTGAGCATGGTCACGAACAGCATCGACAGGTTGAAGTTCTGGATGATCGAGCGCTGCAGGTCGCGCTCGTAGCCCTTGAGGGTGCACCACAGCGTCGGGACCGTGCCGGTGAAACCGCCAAGCCCACCCATAACGCCACCGATCACACCGATGACGCCATCGACCAGCCGGCCGGCCAGCGGGATTCTCGGCAATCTGCCGGCCAGCAGCATGACCGGGCACCAAGTCACCAGCAGGGCCCCGAGCAAGGTCTTGAACCAGTGCATGTCCAGGTTGGGCAACAGCGCAACACCCAGAGGAATGCCGGCCAGGCCACCGAGGATGAAGGGCAGCAGGCGTTGCAGGCTCAAGCCCCGGCGCACCGAGAACGCGGCCACCACCTGCCCGGTGAGGCCGCCGAACACCGCCAGGGTGGCGGCCAGCTTCGGGTCGAGCACCCAGGCCCAGAACGACATCGCGACCATGCTGAAGGCGAAGCCCGAAAGCCCCTGGACGAACCCCGCAACAACGGCCCCGAGAGCGACCACCAGGTAGATCGTGAGCATCTGCAAGACATCCGGGGTGACTGTGAACGAGTTAGCGATGATGCCATCGCGCAGGGGGGGCCTGTCCAGCATGTCAGCCCCCACTGCAACATCGTCACACCGCCAGCAGCACGCCCCACAACGGCAACGCTGCAGCCAGCCAAACCATTGCACGCGGCCAGTACGGCAACAGCATCGCCACCCCGAACCCCGCCAGTGAAATACCGCCAAACCAGGCTACCGGCCCCATCGCCCAGCCCCAGGCCACGCCACTGACCCACAGGCTGATGGCCAGCGCCGACCAGCCCGCCGACCGCAGGGCCACCCTCAACCAGGGTGCAGGTGACCTGCCCCACACCTGCTTGTAGTGCCGCTCCAGCCCCAGGCACAACGCCAACATACCCACATAGGCAAACACCACCGCGCCGATCATCAGCATGTCATTGCCCCTCCACCGCTACCGTCGCACGCTTGCGCGCAGGTTTTTCTTCACGCGGCGCCACGCAGCGCCATGCCGCATACGCCAGCAACCCACCCAGCACCACGCTGGTGGCCTCCAGCACGCGGTGCGCCGGGTCGTGCTGCGCGGTCAACGCGCCCAGCACCGGCAGGCCGATGCACAGTACCGCGGCCAGCCCCAGCTGCTCGGCCCAGGCGCGCTGCGCCGGGCGCAAACCGGCATGCAGCAGCGACAGCAACCACACCGCGAAGAACGCCTTGACCTCCCAGTTGGCCCGCTGCGCCAGCTCCACCGGCAGCAGGCGGTTGGCCCACAGCAAGCCTGCGCAGGCCAGCATCAGGCCGGCGACGAACGCCACGTTGAAGTTCTCGGCCACCTTGTACCAACGCTGCGCCGACACCGAGGCACTGGCGTACTTGCGCCGGCGCTTGACGCAGAACAGCACCAGCCCGGTGCCGATCATCGCGGTGCTGACCAACGCACACACGAAGTACAGCCAGCGCATCGGATAGCCGCCGAACTGGGCGAAGTGCAGCCCCGCCATCACCCGCTGGGTGAGCACGGCAGGCCGCATGTCGGGCACATCGCGCAGCAGCTCGCCGCTGACGCCGTCGAACACCATGGCCTGCCCCTTGCTCAGGGCGATGCGATACCCCAGGGTCGGGCGCACCTCGATCCGCGCGGCCGCCGTACCGGGGTTGGAGATACCGATGCTGCTGATGGCGCCCAGCCGCTCTTGCGCGCTGGCCAGTACCGGGGCCAGGTCGACCAGCGCGGCTGGCTGCTTGAGCGCCGCGCGCGGCGTGGGCAGACGCTGCTCGCCCTGGGCCTTGTAGTACGCCTGGTTGTCACCCTCGAACAGCGCATCCACCGCCGCCGGCATGTAGATCAGCAAAAAGATCACCAGCCCGGTGTAGGTGATCATCAGGTGAAACGGCAACAGCAGCACCGCGCTGGCGTTGTGAAAATCCAGCCACGAGCGCTGGCCCTTGCCGGGGCGGAAGGTGAAGAACTCCTTGAAGATCTTCTTGTGGATCACGATGCCGCTGACCAGCCCCACCAGCATCACGATTGCCAGGGCACCGACCACGAAGATGCCCCAGTTGCGCGGCAGGTTCAGGGTGAAGTGAAAGCGGAAGAAGAAGCTGCCACCGGCCGTCTCGCGCACCTCGATCGGCTCGCCGGTATGCGGGTCGAGCGGGGTGCCGCCACCGCGTCGACGCTCGCCGGACGCTACCTGCAAACCGGGCGAACGCGCATCCGGCAGGCTGATGTTCCAGTTGCTGGCGCCCGGTGCATGCTGGGTCAGGTAGGCCAGCCCGCGTTGCGCGGCCTGCAACTGGGTGAGGTCGTGGCTGCGCACCTCGGGGCGCATCCAGTTGTCGATTTCGCTGTCGAACACCGCCAGCGTACCGGTGGCGAATATCGCGAACAGCAGCCAGCCGAAGATCAGGCCGGCCCAGGTGTGCAGCCACGCCATGGATTGGGTGAAGGTATTTTTCATCTCACAGGCTCCACAACTGCGGCCAGAAGCCGACCGCCGCCAACGGCACCGCCAGCGCCGCCGGCCACCACGCACGCAGGGCATCGCGACTGGCGAAGGCCCACAGGAACGCGCAGGTGTAGAACGCAAAGGACGGCAGGCTGGCCACGATCACCGCATCCACCGCAGGCATTGGCAGCACACGGGCCAGAAAAGCCGTGGCCGCATAGCTGAATGCATAGCCGCCCAGCAAGGCGGCTGCCGCGCGCGACACAATCAACAACCAGACCGGTCGGGTGTTGCTCATCAGGTTTCTCCTTGTGCTGCCGCTGGCAGGCGCAGGTTCACGCGCAGGCCCGGCTTGAGGTTCTGTGCCCATACCTGGCCGCCCTGCAATTGCACCCGGCAACGGGCGATCGTCAGGCCCAGGCCGAAGCCGTCGCCGCCCGGGCGTGCGGCGTCGAGTCGGGTGAAGGGTTGGAAGATGGTCTCCAGCGCAGCCTCGGCCACGCCGGGGCCCTGGTCGTCGATCCACAGGTGCCAGCAATCGCCATCGCGCCGGCCGCCCAGGCGCACCTGCCCGTTGGCAGGCGAATGGCGGATGGCATTGCGCACGATGTTTTCCATCGCCTGGGCCAGGCCGTTGAGGTGGCCGCGCACCAGGCAGTCTTCGGTGAGCGCCATGGGCAGTTGCCCCTCACGCCAGCCGGACTCGAAACAGGCGTTCTCGCGTACCACCTCCCACAGGGTCTGCACCTCGACCGTGTCCAGCGCCAGTTGCGGGCGCTCGGTGCCGAGCCACACCAGCTCCAGGGTGTCGTCGACCAGCTGGCGCATGCACTGCACCTCACGGGTCAGGCGCTCGCGCAACACATCATCGTCGGGCTCGTTTTCGGCGGCCATGTGCAGGCGCGTCAACGGCGTGCGCAACTCGTGGGACAGGTCGGCGAGCAGGCGCTGCTGCAGCGACACGGTCTTTTCGAGGCGCTCGGCCATGTGGTCGAAGGCCCGCCCCAGATCGCCCAGTTCGTCGCTACGCCGGGAAATCGCCGGGTCGACCCGGGTGTCCAGGCGGTCGGCACGCAGGGCATTGGCCTGGGCGCGCAGGTGCGCCAGCGGGCCGATCAGCACGCGATACAGCAGAAAACCCGCCAGCAGTGCCAACAGCGCCGGCAGTAGCCCGTGGATCAGCAGTTGCACCAGCAGCGGACGCATCGACGGCATGAAGCGCTCGGGCAACTGGATCACCAGCCTGCCGGCCTGGGGCGCCTCGGGGAACGGCACGCTGATCGCCGGCAGCTCGGTGGAGCGCTTGCTCATGGGCCAGTCGAGCTCGCGCATGAACGTCACGTACTTCTGCTGCTCATCGGTCAGCGTCTGGCTGCTCAACGAGCGCAGGTCGCTGCCCAGCACCAGCGCCCAGCCCGGCTCGCGGATCTTCAGGTCGGCCAGCCACCGGTCGACGCCTGGCGTACCGCCGCTGCGCCACGCCGCGTGGGCCTCCACGGCGTAGCCCTTGAGCACCTGGCGCGCCTCCTCGCTCAGGTGATAGCTCCTGCGCTCCAGGTGCGCACCGCCCGAGCGGCTGAACCAGATGATCGACAGGCACAGCACCACCAGAAGCGCGCACAGTTTCCACAGCAGCGAGTGACGTCCGGGCAAGCTCATGCCGGCACCTGTGTCAGCACGTAGCCCTTGCCCCATACCGTGGCCAGGCGGCCGGCATAGCCGATGGCGGCCAGCTTGCGGCGCACATGGCTGACGTGCATGTCCAGCACGCGGTCCTGCTGGGAGAACGGCCTGTGCAGCACCTGCTGGTAGAGGAACGGCTTGCTCAGCACTTCCTCGGGGTGCGCCAGCAGCACTTGCATCAGGCGGTACTCGATGGGGGTGAAGCTGGCCACCGCGGCGCCCAGCTGCATGTCCTGGCGCATGTCCTTGCGCAGCGCCGCCGGCTCGCCCTGCGCGCCTTCCGGCGCGGCCCGCTCATAGGCAACCCGGCGCAGCACCGCATCGATGCGCACGTCCATCTCGTTCATGCTGAACGGCTTGGGCAGGTAGTCGTCGGCGCCCTGGCTGAAGCCGACGATGCGGTCCTGCTCGGCACCCAGTGCCGACATCAGGATCACCGGCACCATGAACCGCTCGCGCAATTCACCCAGCAGTTGCAGGCCGTCGCGACCGGGCAGGAGGATGTCCATGAGGATCAGGTCGAAGGCCGTCCAGGCCTGCAGGTCGGTGCTGTCGTCCACGCCATGACAGACGCTCACATCGAAACCGCGGCGACGCAGGTGCTGTTCCAGATGGGCCGCCAGCAGCGGATCGTCCTCGACGGCCAGAATCTTCGTGGCAGGTTGTGCTGATAGATAACTCACGCTTCACCTTGGGTAGTACGGGTGTAGAGGGCCTGAAAACACAAAAAAGCCGCCCCGGGCCGATCGATGCGCGATCGACCCGGGGCAGCCTGTAGGCAATGGCGGCTCAGAACGAGATGTTCAGTGCCGCGAACAGCGCCCGGCCCGGCTGGTTGTAGGTGTTGGCGCCCGAACTGCTGGCGTTGCCACCCCGGTGGATCTGCTTGTCGAACACGTTGTTCACGCCAAAGCGCACGTCGTAGTTCTTGGTGATCTTGTAGCCGGTGCTCACATCGACCAGGCCGTAGGCTTCGACGTCCTGCTGGGCATCCAGGTCGTAGTTCTGCTGGGTGCGGTAGTTGTAGGTCGGCGACTTCTGCTTGCCGAAGTAGGTACCGGCGACCTGGAACGACAGCTTGTCGGTGGCACGCCAGTCCAGGGTGCTGTTGACCGTGTACTTGGGAATCACGCTCAGCGGCTCGCCGGTGTCGCGGTTGTCGTTGTTGAGCATCAGGGTGAGGTTGGTGTTCCAGTCCAGCGACGGGGTCAGCTCGACGAAGAAGTTGCCTTCCACCCCTTCCACCAATGCCTTGTCGGCGTTTTCCCACTGGGTCACGCGGCGACCGCTGTTGATGTCGTAGATCACGTCGGTGCCACCGATGATCTTGTTCTTGTAGTCGTTGCGAAAGTACGTCGCGCTGGTGCGCCAGGTGCCACGGTCGTAGAGCAGGCCGATTTCCTTGTTGACGCTGGTTTCGGGGTCGAGGTTGGGGTTGCCCTGCAGGTAGCAGCCACCGTTGTTGGTCTGCTGGGTGCTGCAACCGTTGCCCCGGCTGTAGAGCAGGTAGTTGGGGTTGGCCTGGTACAGGTTCGGGGTCTTGTAGGCCCGCGCGATACCGCCCTTGACGGTGAGGTCGTCGGTGAGCTTGTGCGCCACGTTCAGGCTCGGGCTGTAGTTGTCGCCGAACTCTTCGTGGTGGTCCAGGCGCAGGCCCGGGGTGATGGTGGTGTCGCCGATCACGATGTTGTCTTCGGCGAACAGGGCGAAGCTCTTGGCCGACATCTTCGAGTCGCTGCGATCGAAGCCTGCGATTTCATTGCCGGCACCACCGCTGGGGTCGAAGCTTTGCGGGCGCAGCGAGCCCTTGTCGTTGAGCACTTCGTACAGGTACTCGCCACCCAGGGTCAGCACATGTTCGCTGCTGTCGAGGCTGAACGGCAGGTTCACTTCGCTGGACAGGCGCGTGTTGCGCAGGCGCGACATGTCGGCACCGGTGTCGTTGATCGAGCCTTCCGGGCCACCGGCCAGACCTTCGTTGAGGCGCCAGTTGCGCACGTATTCATACGACAGCGACGACTTGGTCGAGCCCCACTGGAAGTCGCCCAGGTGCGTGAGGTCGTAGGTGCTGCGTTGCATCACGTTGGTTTCGTGGCCGTACAGGCTGGAGATGCGCTCCACGTCACCGCCGCCGTTGCTGTTCATGGTGTCGCCGGCGTAGATATTGCCCTGGCGGCTGTAGCCGCTGCCCAGCTCCAGGCGGTGTTCATCGTTCAGGCGCCAGCTGAGCAGGCCGTTGATGTCCTTGTTGCGCACGCCTTCGCGGCCGGCCACCAGCGCGCTGTTGGCGCTCTTGGCGTTGATGTCCAGGTCATCGGCGTCGGTCTTGGCCAGGCCGCCATACACACGGAACGCCAGGTCGTCGGTGAGGCCGCCGCTGAGGCTGAAGTTGGTGCGCTTGCTGGCGCCTTCGGCGTGGTCTTCGGGCAGCGTGGTGAACAGGCTGACGTTGCCCTGCAGCTCCTGGGTGGGGCGCTTGGTGATGATGTTGACCACCCCGCCCATTGCGCCGGAGCCATAGCGTGCAGCAGCCGGGCCGCGCAGGATCTCGATGCGCTCCACCGCCTCGGCCGGTACCCAGTTGGTTTCGCCACGGGTGTCGCGGTCGCCGTTCCAGCCGTAGCGCACTGCGTTGCGGGCGCTGGAGGGCTTGCCGTCGATCAGGATCAGGGTGTTTTCCGGGCCCATGCCGCGCAGGTCGATCTGGCGGTTGTTGCCGCGTGCGCCGCTGGCGCTGTTGCCGGTGAGGTTGACCCCCGGTTCGCGACGGATGATGTCGGACAGGTCGTTGGCGGGCGGGTGACGCTTGATGTCCTCGGCGGTGATGATCGAAGAGCCCAGTGCCTGCTTGGCTTCCTGCTCGGCGGTGACCATGGTGTTCTGGATCACCAGGGTGTTCTCGCCGTTCTGCTCGTCATCGGCCTGGGCCGAGGTGGCAATCAGGGCCGGCGATGACAGCGCGACAAAGGCCCAGGCCAGGCTGTTGTGGGTACTTCTGGACTGCATTTCACGTCTCCGTCACATCAAGCACAAGGGCAGCCTGCACGGCAGGGCTGCCACAAAGAGACGCCAAATATAATGATTCTCAAATGGGTTTAAATCTTATTTACGAAATTTACATATGGTTCCGCCTGGGCTGATAACCAATCTGTCTAATTTAATAAACAAACCATCACTCATCACCCACGAAAAAACGGAAACATCGGCAATTTTGCGTTTTATCTGCGAACACCCCGCCTCAAAGTGGAAATATTAATTGACACTTGTCTGTCAATTTTCTTATGGTCCGTGCCTCCTGTATGCCATCACTGCGCCACCCCTGCCGAGCACCGCCCAACGATGCCTACCCGCGATCCAGAGCGGGCCGTTGCTGCTCGACACCGTGAAATCAAGGACCTGATCATGTTGCTGCGTCGCCTGCGAATTCAATGGAAGATCACCTTGCTGGCGGGCCTGTGCCTGCTGGCCGTCGTGGTGGTGCTGATGGTGGCGACACGGGTGCAGTCCTCGCGCAGCGCCACGCTGGTGAGCAGCGCCAGCACCCAGATGCTCGACCAGAACGCGCGCCTGCGCCTGCACACCTACGCGCAGCTGCAGGCGGCGCAGATCCAGCGCTACTTTCAGAGCGCCTACCTGTACGGCAACGGTTTTGCAGACCTGGTGATGTACCTGCGCGCCCAGGGCAATGGCGACCTGCGCCAGGTCCTGACCCGCGAAACCGAACGGGCGCTGGGCAACAACCCCGAACTGCTCGGGCTGTACCTGGTGTTCCTGCCCGATGCGCTGGACGGCAAGGACGCGGCCTTCGTCAACCAGGCCGGCGCGGGCAGCAACGAGGCCGGACGGTTCTCGTTGTACTGGTCGCAGCCCAGCCCCGGCACCCTGGAGCGCGAGGCGATGCCTGAATCGATGCTCGCCGACACCAGCGTCTCGGCCAATGGCTCGGTCTCCAATCGCTGGCTGACCTGCACCCTGGAGAGCGGTGACACCTGCATGGTGGAGCCCTACTTCGACACCGTGGGCGACCGCACCCCGCTGACCACCAGCATCTCCATCCCTCTCAAGCACAACGGCAAGCTGATCGGCGTGCTGGGTGTGGACATCAGCCTGGACAACCTGCAGCTGCTGAGCCTGGAGGGACGCAAGGACCTGTTCGACGGCAACGGGCAGGTGAGCATCGTCAGCGCGACCGGCCTGCTGGCCGGGCACAGCGAGGACAGCGGCCAGTTGAGCAAGCACTTCGAGCAGGTGTTCGGCACCGACTCCAGGGCCCTGGCCGAACAGATGCGTGCCGGCAAGGCGGCCGAATTCAACGACAACGGCCTGCTGCAGGTGAGCCAGTCGTTCGCCCCGGTGCCCGGTGCCCAGCCGTGGAGCGTGCTGCTGGAAGTGCCCGAGCAGGTGCTGCGTGCGCCGGCCGTGGCACTCAACAATCGCCTGGACACCTACAATGCCAGCGCCAACCTCAGCAGCCTGTTGATGGCACTGGTGGCCGCGGTGGTGGGGTTGCTGGTGATCTGGCTGACCGCGCGCGGCGTGACCCGCCCGATACTGGACGTGGCGGCGATGCTCAAGGACATCGCCAGTGGCGAGGGCGACCTGACCCGGCGCCTGGAGTATGCGGGCAAGGACGAGCTGGGTGAGCTGGCGGGCTGGTTCAACCGGTTTCTCGACAAGCTGCAGCCGGTGATTGCCGACGTGAAGGCCTCGGTGCACGACGCACGCGGCACCGCCGACCAGTCGGCGGCACTGGCCAGCCAGACCAGCGCCGGCATGCATCAGCAGTACCGCGAGGTGGACCAGGTGGCGACGGCGTCGCACGAGATGAGCGCGACTGCGCAGGATGTGGCGCGCAACGCCGCGCAGGCCGCCGAGGCTGCACGCGGCGCCGACCATGCCAGCCGCGAAGGCCTGGAGCTTATTGGCGACACCACCCGCGCCATCGAACAACTGGCCGGCGAGATGACCACCAGCATGCAGGAGGTGGAGCACCTGGCCACGCGCAGCGAGCAGATCGGCTCGGTGCTGGACGTGATCCGTTCGATTGCCGGGCAGACCAACCTGCTGGCGTTGAATGCCGCCATCGAGGCAGCGCGAGCGGGGGAAGCCGGGCGCGGCTTTGCGGTGGTGGCCGATGAAGTGCGCAACCTGGCCAAGCGCACCCAGGACTCGGTGGACGAGATTCGCGTCGATATAGAAGGGTTGCAGCAAGGCACCCGCGAGGTGGTGGAGGCCATGCACAACAGCCACCGCCAGGCGCAGGACAGCGCGGCGCGTGTGGAGCAGGCATTGCCGGCCCTGCAGCGCATTGGCGATGCGGTGGCGGTGATCACCGACATGAACCTGCAGATCGCTTCGGCGGCGGAGGAGCAGAGTGCCGTGGCCGAGGAAGTGAACCGCAACGTGGCGAGCATTCGCGACGTGACCGAATCGTTGTCCGGGCAAGCCGAGGAATCGGCGCAGATCAGCCAGACACTCAACCGGCTGGCCAATCATCAGCAGGGGCTGATGGCCATGTTCAGGGTGTGATGCGGTTGGCGAGGCGCAACGGTTTAGGCATGAATACGGTCGGCGGCGCGCCATAACGAAAAAAATACTAACTCTTTGGATTCAAATAGAAGATTTTTTCTACAAACACCAAACAAACCGAACAACAGTCAAAAATTTTCTCCGTCATCGTCGGTAGGCTACCTACCTGCCCTTCACGTGCACAAAAAGACGATGACCATGCCAGAACTACCGCTGTACCTCGACTACGCCGCTACTACTCCGGTCGATGACCGGGTGATCGAAGCCATGCTGGCCTGCCTCGGCCGCCAGGGCAATTTCGGCAACCCCGCCTCCACTGGCCACGGCTATGGCCAGGCCGCCCGACAGGCCGTGGACCACGCGCGCCAGCAAGTGGCCGACCGGGTTGGCGCTACCGCAGACGCCCTTGTATGGACCTCGGGCGCCACCGAGTCCAACAACCTGGCCCTCAAAGGCATTGCCCAGGGCCAGCCTGGGCGCCGTCACCTGATCACCAGTTGCCTGGAGCACAAGGCGGTGATCGACACCGCCCATGAACTGGAGCGCCAGGGCCACACGGTCACCTGGCTCAAGCCCGATGCACAGGGGCTGATCCAGCCCGAGGCCGTGCAGGCGGCCTTGCGCGAGGACACCGCACTGGTGTCGTTGATGTGGGTGAACAACGAACTCGGCACCCTCACCGACATTGCCCGCATCGGCGACATCGTGCGCGAACACGGCGCACTGCTGCACGTGGACGCGGCGCAGGCGGTGGGCAAGGTGGCCATCGACCTGGGCACGCTGGCGGTCGACCTGATGTCGTTTTCGGCGCACAAGGTCTATGGGCCCAAAGGCATCGGTGCGCTCTACGTCGGCCCGCGTGCGCGCCCCGTGCTGCAGGCGCAGATGCATGGCGGCGGGCACGAGGGCGGTATGCGCTCGGGTACGCTGGCCACGCATCAGATTGTGGGCATGGGCGCGGCGTTCGAGCTGGCGGGCGTGCAAGGTGATGCGCAAAGCATGCGCATCGAGCAACTGAGCCAGCGCCTGCGTGAAGGCTTGCTGGCCCTGCCGGGCGTGACCCTGAATGGGTGCGCGCAGCAGCGCATCCCGCACACCTTGAACCTGTGCATCAGCCGCAGCGGGTTCAACAGCGCGCAGGTGGCCGGCAGCCTGGCGCTGTCGTCGACCTCCGCGTGCAGCTCGGCCACCCAGGCCCCTTCGCATGTGCTGCTGGCACTGGGGCTGGATGCCGGCCAGGCGCTGAGCAGTGTGCGGGTTAGCGTGGGGCGGTACACCGAGATGGCGGATGTGGAGCGGGCAATCGAGGTGTTCAGGGCTGCGCTGCAGGCGCCGGCAGGGTTCTGGTAAAGCGGCCTGCAGGAGCCGGCCTTGCCGGCGATGGTGCGTATAGCACCCCTGGCCCGGCATGGCCGGGCATCGCCAGCAAGGCTGGCTCCTACACCCTTGCCACGGCTTACTCGGCTTGCACGTAAGCCGCCGGTTTGTCGGCCACCCGATTGCGCTTCACGAAATAGGCCACCACCACCAGCACCGTGGTGGCCGCGATGAACCACAGTTGCAGGCGTGATGCCGGGTCGATGGCCTGGCTGCCGATCACGGCGAGCAGCGCAAGCAGTGCCACGACGTTGGCATAAGGGAAGAACCAGGCGCGGAAGGCCTTGGGGTCGACCGGTTCGTGACGGGTTTTCAGGCGCATGGCCAGGTGGGCAATGATGATGAAGATCCACACGATCATCACGAAGGTGCCGCTGCTCTTGGCCAGGGTCATGAACAGGTCGCCGCCGCTGAGAAAGTGCACGGTCAGAATCGTCAGGCAGATGCACAGGCTGAGCAGCAAGGCATTGAGCGGCACGCCCTTGGCCGTGGTGTGCGAGAACAGCTTGGGCGCATGCCCACGCTGGCTCAAGGAGAACAGCATGCGCGAGTTGGAGAACATGAACGAGTTCATCACCGACATGAACGAGACGAACAGCACGATCTTCATCGCCACCGCCGCGCCGCCGAACCCGGCCAGGGTGAACAGCGACACATAGGGCGACGCCAGGTTGGCCTTGTCGGTCCACGGCAGGCACAGGATCAGGATCGACACCGAGCCCACGTAGAACAGCATCACGCGCAGGATCACGCTCTTGATCGCGCGGATCACGTTGCGGCGCGGGTTCTCGGACTCGCCAGCCGCCACGGCGGCGATTTCACTGCCGCCCAGCGAGAAGATCACCACGATCACCCCCGCCATCACCGGCGACAGGCCATTGGGCATGAAGCCGTCGTGCGCGGTCAGGTTCACCAGGCCAGGGGACGGGATGTCGCTGTGCAGGCCGAGCAGTATCGACACGCCCAGCAGCATGAAGATGAGGATGGTGGCGACCTTCAGCGCGGCCAGCCAGTACTCCACTTCGGCGAACGACTTCACCGAGTAGGCGTTGCTCGCCATCAGGGTCACCAGCATGATGAACGCACCCGCCCAGATCGGCAGCCAGGGCAGAAAGTCATGCAGGATGGCGCCCAGCAGCACGGCCTCCAGGGTGATCGTCATCATCGACTTGAACCAGTACAGCCAGCCGACGGTAAAGCCGGCCCACTCGCCCAGGTACATGTTGGCGTAGGTGGAGAACGACCCCGCATCGGGGGTGCGGCAGGCCATCTCGCCAAGCATGAACATCACCAGGGTGACCACGATGCCGCCGATGAAGTACGACAGGATCGCGGCGGGGCCGGCCGACGCGATCAGCGAGCCGGAGCCCATGAAAAGCCCAGCCCCGATCACGCCCCCCAGCGCGATCATGGTGATGTGACGTTGCTTCAGGCTCTGCTTGAGACTGTTGGATTGCATTTCCTTTACCTCTCTTATTATTGGGAGAAGACGGCAACGTTCTGCAGCGAGATGACGCGTCACGCTTGCAGAAGGCCGCTCCTCACGCAGGCATCGTCATGTGCCTGCGCCGCACGCTTCAGCCTTTTTCAGGCAATGGCTATCAGGGTGGCACCTTGGACGGCAAGGCCGGCTACCTCAAGCGATTTCTGCGCACAACATCCTGCATTTTTTTCCTGAGGGGCTGCAGCGGGTTTGTGGTAGGCGGCGAGCGAGTGGGCCCTGACGGTCATGTGCCGGCAGGGCTCGCAACTATCGGATAAATAAAACTTTATTCACCCGGTTATTACTTGATAACTTCACCTGCCGTGAAGCGGTTGATAACGTTTTAAGTCTCGCGCCCTAAGTAGTACGACTCTCGACCCGGCTCCCCTTCTTTGGTATTCCCCCACCGCGGCTTGCTTGACACACAAGTACCGCCCTCGCAATGCTTGCCCCCAGCAAAACCCCACGATGAATAACAACAATAACAATTGAACAAGGAGTTCGCCGATGCTTGGCTACTATGCGCAATACAGTAGTGTGTACGTCACCACCCTGATGATCGTGACCACGCTGTTCTTCGCCCTGCCGATCTTCATTGCGCCACTCACCTGGGCGCGCCTGATGCAATGGACCATCCCGGAACATACCCACCTGGCCATCTATTTCGGCCGCTGCCTGGGCGCGTTCATTCTGGTGGTTGAAGTGGCCATGTTGCGCTCGGCCACCACCGGCACCAGTTTCAGTTATGCCTTCGACATACTCTTCGTGGTATTCACCCTGATGTTTGTGGTGCATGTCTATGGCGCGATAAAACGTATTCAGCCTATTACCGAAACACTGGAAATCGGCTTCTGGATGATTCTGTTCGTATTGAACATGCTGTTCTACCCCACCACCAGCATTACCCTTTAATACCTGACCCAGCCACTTGAAGGCTGACGCCACCGCGGCGTCGGCCTCTGTGTGCCTGCCCGTCGTCTGTCAACTTTTATTCAGGAATTGAAGATGCTCGATACCGAGGAAGCCCGTTCGCACGCCGCCTTGATGGATCTGGTGCGTCAACTGCTGGAGCAGGCGACCGGTGTCGAGGCCCACACCCTGTACAACGATGCGCCCTTCCACGAGATCGGCCTCACGTCGCTGGCCATCCTGAATTTCAACGAGCTGATCCAGCCCCTCTTCGCCGACCTGAACAAGACCCTGCTGTTCGACTGCCGCAGCATCCGCGACGTTGCCACGCACCTGCTGCGCGAGCATCCGCAGGCCAGCGCCAGCTACCTGCAGGGCCGCCCGCCCAGCCCGCCCCCACCAACCGCAGGCGTCGAGGCCTGGCCCTCGATTGCCCCCCTGGCGCCGTGCAACGAGGAGCCCGCTGGCGATATCGCCATTGTCGGCCTGCATGGCCGCTTCCCCGGTGCCGACGACCTGGATGCGCTGTGGCGCAACCTGCTGGCGGGTGTCGACTCGGTGAGCGAGATACCCGCCGAGCGCTGGCCGCTGGACGGTTTTTTCGCCGCGGGCAGCGACGCCCGCAGCAGCGGCCTGAGCTATGCCAAATGGGGCGGTTTTCTACCCGATATCGATCGGTTCGATGCGCAGTTCTTCGCCATCGCCCCGCGTGAAGCCGCCTGCCTCGACCCGCAGGAGCGGCTGTTTCTCGAATGCGCCTGGCATGCCCTGGAAGACAGCGGCCACCTGGGCGAGCGCGGCCAGTTGCTGCGCGGCGCCCAGGGTGCGCTGGATGTCGGCGTGTTCGTCGGGATCACCAGCAACACCTACCCCCTGCTCGGACCTGCCCTGTGGCAGGCCGGGCAACCGGCGATCCCCAGTGGCCTGCCGTGGTCGGTGGCCAACCGGGTGTCGTTCGCCCTGGACTTGTGCGGGCCGAGCCTGGCCATCGACACCGCCTGCTCGTCATCGCTCACGGCATTGCACAGCGCCATCGACAGCCTGCGCAAGGGCGAGTGCCGGGCAGCGCTGGTGGGTGCGGTCAACCTCTACACCCACCCCGCCAAGTACGTGCAGTTGTGCCAGCAGCACATGCTCTCGCCCACCGGACGTTGCCATGCGTTCGGCAGCGAGGCGGACGGCTTCGTGCCCGGTGAAGGGGTTGCGGCCGTGGTGCTCAAGCCGCTCGAGGTGGCCCGGCGCGACGGCGACCGGATACTGGCAGTGATCAAGGGCAGTGCGATCAACCACAGCGGGCGCACCAACGGCTACACCGTGCCCAGCGCCGGTGCCCAGGCCGCGCTGATCGAGCGGGCGCTGGCCGATGCCAGGGTACCGGCCGCCAGCATCAGCTACATCGAAGCCCACGGCACCGGCACGCGCCTGGGCGACCCCATCGAGTTGCAAGGGCTCAGGCAGGCACTGGGCGGGCAACACTCGGCGACCTGCCATGTCGGCTCGATCAAGGCCAATTTCGGCCACCTGGAAGCGGCCGCCGGCATGGCCGGGCTGAGCAAGGTGGTGTTGCAGTTGCAGCACCGGCGCCTGGCGCCGTCGCTGCATGCCAGGGTGCTGAACCCCGACGCCGGGCTCGAGCACAGCCACCTGCAGATCGTGCGTGACACGCGCGATTGGACCAGCGACAACGGCCCGCGCCGCGCCGGCATCAGCTCGTTCGGCGCTGGCGGCGCCAATGCCCATGTGATTGTCGAACAGGCCCCCGAACCCACACCGTCGAGCGCCAGCACGGGCCCGGCGGTGTACCCGCTGTCGGCGCGCAGCCAAGCGCAAGTGCGCGAACAGGCCACCGCCCTGCTGGCCTGGTTGCAACGCCACCCCGACGCATCGGCCAACCAGCTCGCCTACACCCTGCAATGCTGCCGCCCGGCGTTCGACCATCGCTTCGCGCTGGTAGCTGCCGACTTGACGCAGTTGCAGGCTGGCCTGGAGCGCTTCGTGCAATCGATGCCGGGGGGCTATCAGGGCCGGCTGCTGCCCGGCACACCAACGCGCGAGCTGAGCGCCAGCGCCCCCGATGAACTGGCAGCGGCCTGGGTAGACGGCACGCTCGCACGCTGGGGCCGCTTCTGGCCGCAGCCGCCCAGCCCACTGGCCGCGCCGCTCTACCCCTTTGCCAGGGACCGCTACTGGGTGCCGCGTGTGGCGTCGGCCGCGCCCCACGCCAGCACCCAGCTGCACCTGGATGCCGGCCAGTTCTTTCTGCGCGACCATGTGGTGCAGGGCCAGCCGGTGCTGCCCGCCGCCGCCTACATCGACTTGTGCTGCAACCAGGCGCGCCGCCACGGCCTGGACCTGCCGCTGACCCTGCACAAGCTGACCTGGGCCAGCCCTATCCGTGTCGAGCCCGGCCAGCAGCGCAGCATCGAATGCCGCAGCGAGCGCACCCACGACGGTGTGCGCCTGGCGTTCCAGCCGCTGCCGGCCAGTGACCCCACCCCGAGCTTTCGTGGCGAGTGCCGCGCCGTGCAGGTGCCCGCCGACAGCCTGCCAAGCCTGGCGCAGGTGCGCAGCGAGTGCACCCGACCGCTGGCCCTCGACGCGCTGTACCCCACCCTCGAGCGCCTGGGCATCGCCTACGGCCCCACCCTGCGCTGCATTGCCGGCGCGTGGCTGGGCGAGCAACAGGCGCTTACCGAACTGCACTGGCGCCCCGAGCAGCGCCAGGGCGAACCGCTGAGCACGCTGGACCCGGCGTTGCTCGATGCGGTGCTGCAAAGCGCCTTCGTCACCGCCGCCCAGGGCAATGCACAGATCGACACCACCTTCGTGCCCTACGCCTGCCAGGCCCTGCACGGCTACCGGCCCTTGACCGAGCGCTGCTTCGTGCACGTGCGCCCGCGTGCTGCCCAGGGCAGCCAGATGCGCCTGTACGACTTCCGGGTGTTCGATGCAGACGGCCAGGTGCTGATGGACATCGAGGCCTTTGCCTTTCGCGAGTACCGCGTCGACCCCGAGCATGCCGTGCATCTGCTCGAACCCTACTGGCAGCACCAGCCCGCCGCCCCGGCCGTGCCCGGGCCGATGCCCACCACACTGCTGCTGTGCGACGACCCGCAAGCCTTCGCCCAGTTACCCGCGCAACTGCGTGACGCCGCCTGGCGACTGGTACCCGCGCAGCAGTTCCACTACACCTCACCACGCACCGTCGAGGCCGACCTGGGCGATGCGCGCCACATCGACCTGTTGCTGCGCCTGCTGACCAGCCAGCAGCAGGTACCCGCACGCCTGCTGATCGACCTGCGCAGCACCGGCAGCCAGGACGCCGGCCTGGGCGAAGGGCTGGACGCCGCCCTGGCCACCGCAGACCTGCTGCGCCACCTGTGCCAGGGCCAGAGCACCCCCGCGCTGCATACCCGGATCGTGCTGCACCCCGGCCCTGTCAGTGCCCTTGAAGGGCTGCTGCGCTCGGTGGTGCAGGAGATCCCCAGCCTGAGCGCCAACCTGATCGAAACCAGCCACCAGCCCGGCAGCGCAGAGCGTGAAGCGCTGGCGCACGAACTGCTTGCGGCTGCGCAGCCCGGTGTCAACCGGGTATCGCTGTGCGAAGGGCAACGCCGCGTGGCGAGCCTGCGCTTTGTCACCCCGGGTGCCGGCACAGCGCCGACGCAACTGAGCGCCGGCGATGTGCTGGTGATCAGCGGCGGGCTGGGGGCCGTCGGCCGTGCACTGGGTGAAGCGCTGGCGAGCCTCGGCGGCCTGCGCCTGGCCGTGCTGGGCCGTCGCGCCCTCGATGCAGACGCTGCCCGATGGCTGCAGCGCCTCACGCACCTGGGCGCCGACGATGCCGCCTACTGGCAGGCCGACTGCGCCGATGCCGACTCGTTGCACACTGCCCTGGCCAGCATTCGCCAGCGCTATGGCGCCTGCCACGGGGTGATTCACTGTGCCGGGGTTCTGCAGGACGGGTTCTTCCTGCGGCAACCTGCCCAGGAGCGCGCCAGCGTACTCCAGGGCAAGACCCTGGCCGCCCGCCATCTGGATGCAGCCACCGCCGATGACCCGCTGAAACTGTTCATGGTGTGCTCGTCGCTGGCCGGGGTGTACGGCAATGTCGGGCAGAGCGCCTACGCGCTGGCCAACGCCTGGCTCGACCGCTTCGTGCAGGCCCGCCAGCAGCGCTGTGCCAGCGGCCAGCGCCAGGGCCGCTCGCTGTCGATTGCCTGGCCACTGTGGCAGACCGACAACGGCATGCAGGCCCCGGCGCCGGTGCGCCAATGGCTGGCTCGCCATGGCCTGGCCCTGTTGCCGAGCGATCAGGGGGTGGCCACGTTCCTGCGCTGCCTCGCCTTGGCGCAAGCGGTGTTGATCCCGGTGTGCGGCAAGCGCGACGCGGTTGCACGGTTGTTCGGCATCGAGGCGCCGCCTGTGCAGGTCGCGCCGCAGGCGCCCAGCGACGCGCCCTGCCTGCTCGACTACCTCACCCGTCAACTGGCCGAGGTGACGGCCACGCCGCTGGACAAGGTCGACCCCGACACCTCGCTGGAGGTATTCGGCCTGGACTCGATCCTGGTGATGGAACTCAACGGCCGGCTTGAACAGCACTTCCCCACCCTGTCGAAGACCGTGCTGTTCGAAGTGCGCAGCCTGCGCGAGCTGGCCGCCCTGCTCGGCAGCGAGCACCCGGCCGAAGTCGCCCGGCTGGCACCAGCCCCCGTGGTGGTCGAGCCGCCAGCACCCGCGCTGTCGGTGGTCACGCAGGGCACTGCCGACACCCAACGCCAGGACATCGCGATCATCGGCCTGGCCGGGCGCTACCCCGGCGCACGCGATGCCCAGGCGCTGTGGCAGCACCTGGCGGCCGGCGATGACCTGATCAGCGAAGTGACCTCGCGCTGGGAGCAACCGGGCGGCGACGACCAGCTGTATGCGCGCTGGGGCGGCCTGGTGGATGATTTCGACTGCTTCGACCCGCTGTTCTTCGGCATCTCGCCGCGCGACGCCGAGCGCATGGACCCGCAGGAGCGCCTGTTTCTGCAAACCGCCTGGCATGCCGTGGAAGACGCCGGCTACACCCCGCAGAGCCTGTGCGGGCCGCGCCAGCCGGGCGTGGAGCGACGCCGCGTGGGGGTGGTCGCGGGGGTGATGTACGGCGAGTACCAGTTCTATGGTGCGTCGAGCTGGCCCGCGCGGCCGGCGACCCTGACCAACTCCTCGTATGCCTCGATCGCCAACCGCGTGTCGTTCTGCCTGGACCTGGAAGGCCCCTCGTTCGCCGTCGACAGCATGTGTTCGTCGTCGCTCACCAGCCTGCACCTGGCCTGCGACCTGATTCGCAGCGGCAGTTGCGAGCTGGCCCTGGCCGGCGGGGTGAACCTGTCGCTGCACCCGTACAAGTACCGCATGCTGTGCGAGCTGAACTTCGCCTCCACCCAGGGCCAGTGCCGCAGCTTCGGCGCCGGCGGCGACGGCTACGTGCCGGGTGAAGGCGTGGGCGTGGTGCTGCTCAAGCCGCTGGCCCAGGCCCTGCGCGACGGCGACCACGTGTACGGGGTGATCCGTGGCAGCGAGCTCAACCATGGCGGGCGCACCTCGGGCTATACCGTGCCCAACGCCGAATCGCAGGCCCAGGTGATCGGCCGCGCCCTGCAGCGCTCGGGCCTGCCCGCCGCCAGGCTGGGCTATATCGAGGCCCACGGCACCGGCACCAGCCTGGGCGACCCGATCGAGATCCGTGGCCTGGGCAAGGCCCTGGCCGCCCAGGTACCCAGCGAGTGGCGCTGCCCCATCGGCTCGATCAAGGCCAATATCGGCCACCTGGAATCGGCCGCCGGCATGGCCGCGTTGACCAAGGTGCTGCTGCAGTTCAAGCACCGGCAACTGGCGCCGTCCATCCATGCCCAGCCGCTGAACCCGAACATCGATTTCAGCAACACGCCCTTCGTGGTGCAGCAGCGCCTGGCCGACTGGCCGGACCCTGCAGATGGCCTGCCCCGGGTGGCCGCCATCAGTTCGTTCGGGGCCGGCGGCGCCAATGCCCATGTGCTGATCGAGGACGCTCCGCTGCAAGCGCCACCCGCGCCCACCGGCCCCCAGGCCTTTGTATTCAGCGCGCACAGCGCCGGGCAACTGCGCAGCTACCTGCAGCGCTTTGTCGACTGCCTGGAGCATGAACACGCCCTGGCACCGCAGCACCCCGAGCACTACCTGGGCCTGCGCTGCTTCACCACGCGGGATGTCGCCAGCACCCTGCTGCACGGGCGCCAGGCGTTCGAGCAAGCACGGTTGGCCGTGGTGGCCGACGACTTCGACGCGCTGCGCCGGCAGTTGAGCGAATGGTTGATGAGCCCGCCGGCCGACGACGCACGGGTGCTGCTCAGTGGCCCGGCCCCTGCGCCCGAGTGTGCGGCCCTGGCCCGCACCTGGCTCGATGCGCACCTGCCCGCGACGCCACCAGCGGCGACCCAGGCGTGGCGAAAGGTGCCGCTGCCCGGCTATGAATTCTTGCGTCGTCGCTACTGGATCAGTACGCCGCCCACGGTGAGCAGCCCACCGCTGCCGGCGCCACCGCACGCTGCGCCCGCGGTGACGCCACAAGACATTCTCGACCGCCTGGCCCGCCGGGAAATCAGCCAGCAACAGGCCCGCGACCTGCTGCGCTCGATGCTCTGAATTCGCCTGTTTCCACCTTCAAGGGAGTGATGCAATGCAGCAGCCGACTATCGCCATCATCGGCGCCGGGGCCAGTGGCCTGGGCGTGGCAAAGGCCCTCGGCGAAGTGGGCCTGGCCTTCGAGATCATCGAAGCCACCGCGCGTTTCGGCGGCAACTGGCAGCCCGACGGCCCGGCCTCGAAAATGTATGAAGCGGTGCACCTGATCAGCTCCAAGCGCAACACCCAGTTCGCCGACTTCCCGATGCCCGAGCACTACCCGGACTACCCGCGGCACACCCAGGTGTTCGACTACCTGACGCAACTGGCCGAGCATTGCCAGCTGCAGCAGCACACCCGCTTCAACACCCGCGTCACCCACATGGACAAGACCGCCGACGGCTGGCTGCTGAGCTTCGACGACGGGCGCCAGGCCCGCTACGAGGCGGTGGTGGTATGCAACGGCCTGCTCGGCACGCCCAAGGTGCCGCAGTACCCCGGCACCTTCAGCGGGCAGGCCCTGCATGCCAGCGCGTACCGCAGCTCGGCACAGTTTCGCGGCAAGCGCGTGCTGGTGGTGGGTGGCGGCAACTCCGGTTGCGACATTGCCGTGGACGCCGCGCAAACCGCCAGCCTGGCGCTGCACTCGACCCGGCGCGGCTACCACTACATGCCCAAGTTCATCGATGGCCAGCCGACCCAGGAATGGCTGATGGACCAGGCGCCGAAATTTGCCGACGAGGACGAATACTGGGCGCACGTGGAGCGCAGCTTCAAGTTCGCCGGCTACGACGGGCGCGACTATGGCCTGCCCGCACCGGACCACGGCATTCGCGAATGCCACCCCATTCTCAACTCGCAGATTCTCTACTACATCGGCCATGGCGATGTGCAGGCCAAGCCCGACATCAGCCATTTCGACGGCCAGCAGGTGCACTTTTGCGACGCCAGCGTAGCCACCATCGACCTGATCGTATGGGCCACCGGCTACGGCATCGACCTGCCGTTTCTGCCGCTGCAGACCTTCGACTGGCAGCGCGATTTCGACTCGCTGTTTTTGCGCATGCTGCCGGCCGAGCACGACGACCTGGTGTTCGTCGGCTACCTCAACACGCCGTCGGGCATCGGCAACCTGGCCAACATGACCGGGCGCTTCGTGGCCGCCTACCTGCAGGCCCGTGCCTTGCGCAGCCCGGCCTGGCACACCGTGCAGCAGATCAAGCGTCAGCCGCAGCTGCTCGACCTGGGCCAGCAGCGCTTCATGCAGACCCAGCGCCACGCCCACGAAGTGGACCTGTGGAAGTTCATCCGGGCCGTGAACTTTCTGACCGCGCGGCTGCAGCCCTCGCCACCCTTGGCGCGTAGCGCCTGACCATCGACGACACGCCGGGGAACCGACCATGAACCAACCGACCCACCTGCCCCTGACGGGCGACCCGGATGCCGGCGCGCTGAGTGCGCGCCAGGCGCTGCTGCTGCTCGACAGCCTGGATGCCGGCGCCGCGCCGCCGCTGGAGCAGCGCCTGCTGGAGGACCTGCGCGATCTGCTGCTGGGCGTGCTGAAGATCGACCCGGCGGACTTTTCGCCCACGCGTGCATTGATGGACTACGGCCTGGACTCCATCGCCTCCACCGAAATCGGCACGCTGTTCACCCAGCGCTTCGGCATCAGCGTGCCACCGACGGTGTTCTTCGAATTCCAGAACCTGCGGAGTTTCTGCGGCTACCTGCTGGCCAACCATCACGGGCAGTTGCTCGAGCATTACGGCGACAGTGCGCCCTTGCCCGCCCCCGCACCGGTTGTGGCTGCGGCGCCACCGATGGCGCAGGTGGTTGCGCCCGTGGCTGCCGGCGCAGTGGCCACACCCGCTACGCAAGGCCCCTTGAGCATCGAGGCGCTGTGGCAACGCTATGAGCACCTCGCCCCCGCTGCCCCGGCGGTGGTCCAGGGCACGCAAGCGAGCAACGAGTACGAGCCCAGCCAGGCCCTGCTCGACGAACAGTTCAGCCTGTGCCAGCAGGCCACGCGGGTGCAGATCCACCGACCCGGCGCGCCGCGCCTGGAATGCGCGACCTATGGCAGCGGCACGCCGGTGTTGATGCTGGGCGGGCTGGTGATGCAGTACGACGTGATGTGGCGCCTGCAACTGCAGGCGCTGGGGCGCGGTCACCGGTTGATCATGCTGCACCTGCCCGGCTGCGGCGAGGCCGAGCTGCCGCCTGCGTTCGACATTGCGCACCTGGTGGCCGATATCGTGGTGCTGCTGGATCAGCTGGGTATCGACCAGCCGCTGCCGGTGATCGGCTATTCGTTCGGCGGCGTGCTGGCCCAGGCCTTTGCCCTGGCCCACCCGCACCGCTGCGCAGGGCTGTGCATCAGCGTCAGTTCGCCGTTCAGCGAAGGCGCGTCGAACTTCCCGGTACTGATGGGCGAGCTGCAGAAAAGCCCGCGCTTCATGACCCTCAACCGCGGCTGGAACATGGCAGCGCTGCCGGCCTACCAGCAGGTGATCGGCGACTTCGACCTGCGCCCGCAGTTGGGCAACCTGCACTGCCCGTGCAGGATCATCTGCGCCAGCGACGATGCCTATCAGCCGCCGGCCTATTCGGCGCTGATCGCCAACGCCGTGCCGCATGCCGAACTGATCGAGGTGCAGGGCGCCGGGCACCTGCTGGGCTTTACCCATCACCAACGCTACAACCAGTTGCTGCTGGAGTTCCTGCACAACCTGCCAACTCCCGAAGGCCCGGCCCGGCGCCCCGTGCCCCCGGTGTTTCAGCCGGCCACCGCGCACACCCTGCAGACGCTGGAAGACTACGTGCGCCAGGGCGAACAGGGCCACTGCGCGATCCTGTCGGCGCCCGCCGCGCAGACCGCCCTGCTGCTCAATCACCTGGCCAAGCGCGGCAAGCGCGAGCCTGCCGATTACCGCAGCTACTTCATGACTTCGCTGGAGGAAGCCCTGGATGCGGCCCTGCGCCTGGCCCGCCACCATGCACGCAACCGCACCCCCGACGGCCAGGGCGAACTGCTGCTGATCGACGACAGCGGCTACTGGGCGCGCTACTTCAACCCGCTGCAGCGCGCCGATGCCAGTGCGCTGGTACCCGGCATCCGGGTGGTGGCGAGCCTTGCCCAGGCGCTGGCCTACCAGCGCCAGCATGGGCCCGAGCAACTGGCGGCGGTGGCCTGCATCCAGGCCGCCGACGCCAACGCCGAGGCCTGCGATGCCTGGCTGCGCGAGCTGGCCGGCAGCGGCATTCTCAGCCTGGTGGTGGAGCCTGCCCGGCAGGCCGGGCACTGGCCGTTGCTGGCGTTGTGCGAAAGCCCCGACCTGATCGTGCTGGGCGAGGGCCTGAGCGGGTTCCAGGCGCCGCTGGGCGCCTGCCTGGTACATGAACGGGTGAAGAACCCGTGGCTGATGACGCCCAACGAAAGCTATGTGCGCCATGTGATGAGCAACTTCGGCCTGCCGTTCAAGCTGGCCTTCGAACACCTGATGGCGCAGTTCGCCGCCGGGCTGAGCGTGGATGAACAACGCGAACTGCGCCGTATCGCCAGCAGCAGCGAAGCGACCTACCAGGCGCACCTGTGCTACGGCAACCGCGGTTACGCGAAGATCGCCCGCATGCACGGCTTCGATGGGCGCTTCCACGAGGCTCGCGGGGTGCGCTCACGGCTGATGCACGATGGCGAACCCTCGCGGGAAATCATCGACTGCTTTGTCAACGTGGGCACCTGCCCGCGCGGCCTCAACCCGCTGGATGTGATCGAGCAGGTCGCGCGCCAGCACGACACCCGGCGCGACTACTGGGGCGAGCTGCAAGGCCTGCTGCAGCACAACACCGGCCTGCCGATGGCGCTGCCGGCCTCCAGCAACGTCACCGCCGTGGAGGCCGCGCTGACCCTCGGCCTGCTGGCGGCCAGGGGCGAACGTCACAAACTGCTGTGCTTGAGCGGCGGGCTGGGGTTCTCGATGCTCAGCGCCGCGGCCTCGCACACGCTGGGCTTCGATATCTTCCGCGCGCCGTTCGAGCCACTGCATGCGCATACAGTGTTCATCGACCCGCTGGCCGAAGACGCCGAGGCGCAGTTGCAGGGCCACCTGCTGAGCGGCGAAATCGCCCTGGTGTGGTTCGAGACGATCCAGGTCGATGCCAATGCCTCGCGCCCGGTGCCGCCCCACCTGATCGCGATGATCGAGCGCCATCGCGACGCCGGCGGCTACCTGGTGGGCATCGACGAAACCCAGACCAACCTGATGACCGGGCGCTTTCTGCACAGCCAGGCACAGGTGCCGCAGCCGGATATCGTGGCACTGGGCAGCGCGCTGTGCGACAGCCTGCTGCCGATGGGCGTGGTGCTGTGCAGCGAGGCCGTGACCCAGGCTGGCGCCCAGCGACAACCGCAGCGCGTGGCCGACCTGCAGGGGCGCGGCATCAGCCAGCTGAGCGCACACCTGGCGCTGAACTGCCTGCAGGCACTGGAGCGCGAGGGTGCGCTGGCCCATGCGCGAACGCAGGGGGAGTACTTCCACCAGCGCCTGCTGGAGCTGCAACGGGCGTTCCCGCTGATTCGCGCAGTGCGCGCCGAGGGCCTGCTGCTGACGGTGGAGCTGGAGCTGGCCGGCACCCCGGCGTTTGTCGAGCGCAGCTTCGGCTACCTGCTGTGGGGCAGCCTGCTGCGCGACCCCGAAGGCGGGGTGGCGGCAGCCGTGTGCCCGATCCACAACCACTGCCTGCGCTACCTGCCGCCGCTGAACATCGACCGCGACAGCATCGACCTGATGGTCGCCAACCTGCGCCGGGCCCTGGCCCGGGGCGTGGACGGCGTGTTGCAGGACTGCGCCGAACACAACCGGCACCTGGGCGATACGCGCACTGCGCAGTTTCTGTCGAGCCTCACCCACCCTAAAAAAAAAGGACCCAACCTGTGACTGAGCACACTCGCGTCAACTCGCCAAGCCACGCCGCACCGGGTGTGGCCGCCATTCGCCCGCTGACCGGGCCAGGCCCCAGGGTGTGCATCGTCGGCGCCGGGGTCGGCGGCCTGTCGATGGCCCGCGCGCTCAAGCGCAAGCACATGGCCTTCGACTGCTTCGACAAGCGCGACCGCATCGGCGGTATCTGGGCCTTCGACCACACGGGCGAGCACACCTCGGTGTGGCACAGCATGAACATGAACACGCCCAAGGGCCTGTACCAGTTCAGCGACTTCCCCATGCCGTCGCATTACCCGGACTTCCCCTCGCACCGCCAGGTGCATGCGTACCTGGACAGCTTCGTCGAGCACTTCGCGCTGCGCGACAGCATTCACCTGGAGTGCCCGGTGCAGCACACCGAGCGCCTGGCCGACGGCACCTGGCGGGTGACCCTGGGCTCGGGCGAAGTACGCCACTACGACGCGCTGGTGGTCGCCAACGGGCACCACAACACGCCCAACCTGCCGGACTACGCAGCCACTGCCCGGATCGACAGCATCCACTCCAAGCACTACCGCTATCGCCACCCCTACCAGGACAAGACCGTGATGGTGGTGGGCGTGGGCAACAGCGGCGCGCAGATTGCCGTGGACGTGAGCCACGATGCACGCATGACCTACCTGTCGCTGCGCCGTGGGGTGTACGTGCTGCCGCACTACCTGTTCGGCATTCGCGTGGACAAGGTGATGGGCCCACTCAACGACTGGTGGGTGAAGAAGCTTCTGCCCTACCCGCTGACCGGGCTGATGTTCACCGGCCTGTACAAGCTGCTGATCGCCAAGCGCAAGCAACTGGGCATGCCCAAGCCCGACCACCTGATGATGTCGAGCCTGCCGACGCTGTCGGAGAACTTCGCCAACCGCGTGGGCGACGGCAAGCTCAAGGTGGTGCCGCAGGTGCAGCGCATCGACGGCAACACCGTGCACTTCGTGGATGGCAGCAGCCTGGAAGTGGACGCGGTGATCTACGCCACGGGCTATCACACCGACTTCCCGTTCTTGCCCCAGAGCCTGTTGCAGATCGAGGAAAACCGCATTCCGCTGTACCAGCGGATCTTTTTGCCCGAGGTGCCGAACCTTGCCTTCATCGGCGTGTTCCAGGCCGTGACCTGGGGCTTTCTGGACATGATGGAGCGCCAGGCCGAGGTGGCCGCCGACTACTTTGCCGGTGCGTACCAGCGCCCCGGGGCCGAGGCCGAGCGCGCGCACATTGCCGCCGAGCGCAAGGTGATCGAGCGCGAGTTCCTGGCCACCCCACGCAACAACTACGAGATGCACGGCCCCACCTACCTGCACTACCTGGCCAAGGAGCTGCGCCAGGGTCGCGAGCGGGCCCAGGCCGGCAATCGCCAGAGCCCGTTGCTGAGCATCGCCCACACCTATGACGCCAGCAGCGCCGCACACCACGTCCAAGAGCGGGAGCCGGTCTCATGCCCGTCGTGACGCCGGTCGCCGTGGTCGGCATGAGCGCTCGCCTGCCGGGGGCGCCAGACCTGCGCGCGTTCTGGCAGCTGTTGCGCGAAGGCCGCGATGCGGTCGGCCAGGTGCCGGCCGAGCGCTGGAACTGGCGCGACCACGACAGCACGCTGAACCCCGGGGAAGAGACCACCTACTGCCAGCGCGGCGGCTTCATGCCCTGGGTCGACCGCTTCGACGGGCGCTTCTTCGGCATTCTGCCCCGCGAAGCGCAAGGCATGGACCCGCAGCAACGGCTGTTCTTGCAGGCGGCCTGGGCGGCGCTGGAAGATGCCGGCTATGCGCAGGGCCAGTTGGCCAAACGGCGGGTGGGGGTGTTCGTGGGCGTGGGCCATGCCGACTACCCCACGCTGATGCGCCGCGACGGCGTGCCCAGTGATGCCTGGCGCGGCACCGGCATTGCGCTGACGGCCATCGCCAACCGGGTGTCGTACTGCCTGGACCTGCACGGCCCCAGCGAGGCCATCGACACCGCCTGCTCCAGCTCGCTGGTGGCACTGCACCGTGCCCGGCAGGCACTGCAGGACGGTGAATGCGAGCTGGCGATCGTGGGCGGGGTCAACCTGCTGCTGGGGCCTGAGCTGTTCATCGCCTTCGGCAAGGCCGGCATGCTCAGCCATGCCGGACATTGCCAGACCTTCGCTGCCAGTGCCGACGGCTATGTGCGCGGCGAAGGGGTGGCCGCGCTGGTGCTTGCGCCGCTGGCGGCAGCCCAGGCCAACGGCGACTTCATCTACGGCCAGGTGTGCGCCAGCGCGCAGAACCACGGCGGCCGTGCCCACAGTTTTACCGCGCCCAACCCCAAGGCGCAGACCGAGGTGATCACCCGGGCCTGGCAGCAGAGCGGCCATTGCCCCAGCCAGGCGCGGATGATCGAGACCCACGGCACCGGCACGCCGCTGGGTGACCCGATTGAAATCAACGCGCTGAAGAACGCCCTGCCCATGACCGAGGCCGGCACGCCCATCGCACTGGGCGCGCTCAAGAGCCAGATCGGCCACCTGGAAGCCGCGGCCGGGATTGCCTCGGTGATCAAGAGCCTGCTGTGCCTGCAGCATCGCCAGGTGGTGGGCAACCTGCACCATGACGCGCTCAACCCGCAGATCGAGCTGGCGGGCAGCCCGTTCTATCTGCCCGATGCCACGCATTCCATGGGCGAACAAGATGCACCGCTGCTGGCCGGGGTGAGTGCGTTCGGGTTTGGCGGGGTGAATGCGCATGTGGTGCTCAAGGCTGCCGACAGGGGGAGCGACAGCCCTGGCGTGCCCGACGGCCAGCCGTATCTGGTGCTGCTGTCGGCCAAGGATGAAGACGGCCTGCGCGCCCGTGCGCGGCAGTTGCTGGCGGCCTTTGGCGAGCCCTTGCCCGATGCCGGCGGCGCGCTGCGCCAGGCGCTGGACGAACGTCTGCGCGACCTGCTGGGGCTGATGCCAGGCAACGGTGTGGCCACCCGGCTTGCCGAACTGAAGATGGACGCCGAGGATTTTGTAGGTTGCCTGGAGCAGGCGCTGGACGCCCTGCAACTGGACGTACCCATCGATGCATGGCGCGGTGCGGTAAGCCTTGAAGAGGTGGTGGAGCGGCTGGTGGGCGAAGCGGCGGTGCAGCCTGAAGAGGCGGCACGGCTGGAGAGCTTGAATGCGTTGCCGGGCGACCTGTCGGCCAGCCTTGCGGCCATCGCCCGCAGCCTGCAGGAGGGGCGCGATGCGATGGTGCGGCGGCTGGCGGTGGTGGTCGATAGTCGCGAGGCGTTGTTCGAACAGCTGCGGGCGTATCTGGGGTCGTCTGATTGCCCCTCGGATACCCGGTGGCACAGCGCTGATGGGCTGACCGCCAAACCGGCGCCGGAGGCTGGCAGTGGCCGGGCCGACCGCGCACTGCTCGAGCACTGGGCTGCGCATTGGGTGGCCGGCAAAGTGCCGAGCCCGGGCTGGGCCACGTTGTATGGCGACGAACCGCGGCCACACAAGTATCCCTTGCCGGCCTACCCTTGGCGGCTGGAGCGGGTGTGGTACAGCGCAGCCGTCGCAGCACCTGCGCCGGCCACGCCGGCACAGGCGTGGCTCGACTGCTGGGCGCCTGGCGCGGCGCTGCCGGGTTCATGCATGGCGCTGGCCGCCCTGGTGGACCATGTGGCCCAGCCAAGCAGCGTGCTGCACTGGCACGATGTGTGTTTTGGCCCGCCGGTTACCCTTGCGGCAAGCGACACGCTGCACTTTACCCGCGCCCCACGGCATTGGCAGGTGAGTGTGAACGGGCAGGTGCTGCTGCAGGTCGAGACCGCGGCTGCGGCTGCTGCCGCGCCGGTATTGCAGGCGTTGCCCGTCACGGCAGAGTGTGTGCAGGCGACACTGCCTCAGGGCCTGGACGGCTACCAGCTGTGGGCTGCGCTGTTGACCCACCTGAGCACGGCGGCGGGCACCAGCCTGCCCTATCGCATTCGCACGCTGACGCTTGATCCCCAGGCGTTGCGAGACGCGCGGCAGCTGAGTGTCGAGCGCCAGGGCATGACCTTCGATGTGGCCCTGTGCACGGCCGATGGCCGCTGCGCATTGCGCCTGGAGGGCATGCAGATGCGCGTCTTCGACCTTGTGCGCCAGCAGGTGAGCGCATGAAGGCGTGGCTGTTTCAGGGCCAGGGCAGCCAGCGCAAGGGCATGGGCGCGGCGTTGTTCGCGCGTTTTCCCGCGCTGGTGGCCGAAGCCGATGCGGTGCTGGGTTACTCGATCGAGCGTCTGTGCCTGGAAGACCCCGAGCAGCAGTTGAACCTCACCACCTTCACCCAGCCGGCCATCTATGTAGTGTCGTGGCTTGGCTACCTGGCGGCACGTGAGGATGGCGTCGTTGCCAGCGTTGCGGCCGGGCACAGCGTGGGTGAGTACGCGGCGCTGACCGCTGCCGGCGCGCTGGACTTCAGCCTGGGCCTGCGCATCGTCATCGAGCGGGCGCGGTTGATGGCCCAGGTGCAGGGCGGCGGGCTGGTGGCGGTGCTAGGCCAGGATCGGCAGCGGGTGCAGGCACTGCTGGACGAACGGCCGGATGCAGGCCTGGCCATCGCCAATATCAACAGCCCCACACAGATCATCGTAGGGGGCACGCTGGCAGCCCTTGAACAGTTGCTGGAGCACTGCACAGCGCAGGGGATTCGGGCCATTGCGCTGAAGGTGAGCGGGCCCTTTCATACCGCGCACATGGCCGCTGTGGAGCAACCGTTTCGGGACTTTCTGCATCGCATGAGCGGAGCGTTTCGCGAACCGGCATTCCCGGTGATCGCCAACGTGCACGCGCGCCCGCATACCCGCGACGGGCTGGTGGAGGCACTGTCCACACACCTGACGCACCCGGTGCAATGGCAGCAGGTGATCGAGCGGATGCTGGCCGAGGGCGTCGAGGATTTTATCGAGATCGGCCAGCCTGCGATTCTGGGTGGGATGCTCAAGGCTATTCGTGAGCAGCCTGCCGTTGAGCGGTCGAATGCCCCTGCGCGCCCTGTGCTGGTGATTGCGCCTGACGTTCCCGCACTGCTGAGCGAACTGGCGCGCCACGGGGCCATGGGGCTGATCGACAGTCACGGCCTGGACAAGAATCAGTTGAAGGCCCGTGTGTTGCGCCTGAATGCCGAGCCGCAGGTGGGCGGCCGTTTCGGTATCCGCCTGCATGGCCGCGCTGATCCGGCACTGATTGATTGGCTGGCGGACCAGACACTGGCCTGCATCGAGGTGCCGGCCCACTGGCAGCCCCTGCGTGAGCGCTGCCCTGGGGTGCGGTGGCAGGTGCGGGTCGAGTGCATCGATGAGCTGGAGGCTGACGCCGATGCGCTGGTGATTGCTGCCGATACACACCTGCCCCTGCTGCTGGCAGCGCTGGCCCGGCGCAAGCCTTGCGGGCCGAAGATCGGCGCCAGCGGCCTGATCGGCAGCCCTGCCAGCGCCCAGGCGATGTTCGATATGGGGGTGGATTTCGTGGTGTGCGGCAGCGTGTTTCTGCTGGGCAGCGAGGCCGGCCTGCCCGTCGAGCGTCAGCAACAGCTTGCCGGCATGACACAGTCCGAGCATCGCCCGTTGACGGACTGGCGCTACCCCGAGTTCGCCAGCCGCACGCCCGGCTATGTGCTCGACAGGTTGCGCAACGAACAGGCCGAGGCGTTGCAGGCCTTCTACCTCAGCGACAGCGGCAGCGATCAGGCCGCGCTGCGCGACCGCCTTGGCGACGCTGCCAACCCCGCGACCCAAGCCACCTGCGCACGCCGCGCACTGCAGGCCCACATGCTCGCCGGCCTCAACCAATGGCAACAGCCGGGCGATGCCTCGCTGTGGCTGTTCAATCACTGGCGCCAGCGCTGCCGGCCCGAGCTGCCCATTCCCATGCCCACGGAGCAATTGCTCAACCTGCTCTGCCCTCCCCTCTGCCCTTCAAGGACAACGCCATGACCCTGGTCGAGACGCTGCAAACGCGCATCAGCGAATTCATCTGCTGTGAAATGGACCTGCCGCCCGAGGACATCGACCTGGATACGCCCCTGGGTGCGTTCGGGCTCGGCTCGCTGGCGGGCATGAAACTGATCGGCAGCCTGGAGCAGCAGTTTGGCTTGCGCCTGTCGCCGACCCTGGTGTTCGAGCACCCGACCATCGCCGAATTGGCCCTCGCCATCGCGGCGATTGCCGCCCGTGGGGAGGCCGCGCATGTTTGACAAGAGCTGCCTGAGCCCACAGGAACTGGCCAGTGCAACCGGCCTGCTGGCGGTGCACGATAGCCTGGCGCTGCGCGCCTGGGTGCACCCGCACAAGGTGCTGTTCACCCTGCTCGACGACCAGGGGGAAGAACAGCAGCAGGTCAGCTACCAGCAGTTGCTGGGGCGGGCCAACGCCATCGCCCGCCAGTTGCAGGCCGTGAGTGAGCCGGGTGATCGCGTGGCGCTGTTCTTCCCGCAGGGCCTGGACTTTATCGCAAGCTTTCTGGCCTGCCTGATCGCCGACCGCATCGCCGTCCCCGTCAACCTGCCGAACCGGCGCCGGGTGGAGCGTTGCCTGAGCATTCTGCATGACAGCGGCAGCCGCCTGCTGCTGGTGGCCGCAAGCGAACAGGCAATGCTGCAGCAGGCATTTTCCGGCACCCCGGCGGCGGCGCTGGCGATGCTGAGCCCTACCGACGATTGCGACACACCGCTGGCGTTCGCCCGGCCTGCGGAGCGTGACCCACAGCGCGTCGCCTTTTTGCAGTACACCTCCGGCTCCACCTCGGCGCCCAAGGGCGTGAGGGTGAGCCACGCCAACATCACCGCCAACCTGCGCATGATGCGCGACAGCTGGGCGCTGGACCACACCAGCGACTTCGTCACCTGGCAGCCGCACCACCATGACATGGGCCTGATACTCGGGCAGCTGCTGCCCATCGTGCTGGGCAACCACACGGTGATCATGGCGCCGGCGACCTTCGTGCGCCAGCCGCTGATCTGGCTGCAGGCCATTGCGCGGTACAAGGCGCGGTTGGCCGGGGGGCCGAACTTTGCCTACAACCTGGCGGTGGAGCGTTACGACGCCGAACGCCTGCAGGGCCTGGACCTGTCCCACTGGACCCACGCCCTCAACGGCGCCGACGTGGTTCGCCCGGCAAGCCTTGCGCGCTTTGCGCAGCAGTATGCGGGGCATGGCTTCAGGGCCAGCGCGTTTGTGCCGTGCTATGGGCTGGCGGAGGCAACGCTGTTCGTGAGCGGTGGGCCGCAGGGGCGGCCGGTATGCTCGGTGGTGGTGCCCGTGGATGCGGGGGCACCGCAGGAGCTGGTGGGGTGTGGCGAGCCTTCGTGGGAGGTGGAAATCGCGATCGTCGACCCGGCCAGCCGACAACGCTGCACGCCTGGGCGCATCGGCGAAATCTGGCTACGCGGGCCGAGCATTGCACAGGGCTATTGGCAGAACCCGGCGGCGACCGAGGCGGGTTTCAAAGCGCGGATCGACGATGGCAGCCCCCTGGATTACCTGCGCACCGGCGACCTGGGTTTTGTCGGCCCCGACGACCGCCAGCTGTACGTGTGTGGCCGGCTCAAGGACCTGATCATCTGCGAGGGCCGCAACCTGCACCCCGAAGACATCGAGTACACCGTGATCGAAGCCCTGGACGAGGTGCGCCCGCAGAGTTGCGCGGTATTCAGCCACGACAACGAGCAGCAGCGCCAGACCCTGGTGGCGGCCATCGAACTGAACCGCGAGATCAAGCGCTGGCTGCAGGACAACCCGCGTCAGCTCAAGGCGGTGGTGCGCAGCGCGGTGGTGGACCAGTACGGCATCACCCTCAACCGCATCGTGTTCGTGCAGCCCACCAGCATGCACAAAACCACCAGCGGCAAGATCCAGCGCGCGAAGATGCGCCAGCTGTACCTGGCGAGCGAGCTGGACCTGTTCGATGAGACCCGCTGAGCCGCTGGTGCAGTGGCTGGCAGACGCCGAAGCGCCGGTCAGCCTGGTCTGCTTTCACTGCGCGGGCGGCAGCGCGCAGAGCTTCTTTGCGTGGAAGCAGGCGGCGGCTGGGGTATGCGAGTTGTACGCCGTGGAGCTGCCGGGGCGCAGCCGGCGCTTGCGCGAGCCGTTCGCCCGCTCGGTAGCGGAGGTGGCCGCGGCGTTTGCCGAGCAGTGCCAGGCGTTGCCCGACAAGCCGCTGGTGCTGTTCGGGCACAGCCTGGGCGCCCTGCTCGCCTACGAGACTGCGCGGGTGTTGCTGGCGCAGGGGGTGCGCAAGCCCGTGCACCTGCTGGTGTCTTCTCGCCAGAGCCCGGACTGGCTGCCCGTGTGCGCTGGCCTGCCAGCACTCAATGACCAGGCCTTGCGCGATTACCTGGCGAACCTTGCCGGCACGCCACGGGAGGTGCTGGCGAACCAGGCGATGATGGACCTGGCGGTGCCGATACTGCAGGCCGACCTGGAGTTGATTCTGGGGTATCGCCACACGCATGTGCGCGGCCTGGACATCCCGGTGGATGCGTTTGGCGGTATGGGTGACGAGCAGGTGCGCTTTGAATCGCTGGGTTGTTGGCAGCGCGTGACCGAGGGTGGTTTCAGCCTGCGCATGATCGAGGGCGGGCACTTTGCGGTGATGCAGCAGCCGCAGGTGGTGATGGCCCGGGTGCGGGTGATCGGTGACGGCCTTGCAGCGGCCGAGGGGCAGCATCGGCGCCCTTCGCCCGCTGCTGTGCGGGGTGGCTAGTCGGTGAGCATGGCGTGAGCCACGTCCTCGACCAGGGCTTTTGACATGCCGCTGAGGCAGTGCGCGGCCCAGATCAGCGAGGTGTCCTGCTGGGTGCCGGCTTGCAGGGTGAGCCTATACACGCAGCTCATCAGCGCGGCGGCTTGCTCCAGCGCGAACTGCGCATTGTGGCCGGGTTGCACGCGGAACAGCCGGTCGGCGTTGGAGGCTGCTTCGCCTTCGCCGAAGGTGCCGACGCCGATGGTTTTGACCGCGTTTGTGGCGGGTGCAATCGAATCCTTGTCCATCCAAAATGCTCCTGCAGCGTTGCCAATTTCAGGAGGTGTGGGGGCTCTACAGGCGCCGCATAACCTTGTAGGAGCTGGCCTTGCCAGCGAATGCAGACACCGCCGTAGCCGAATGCACACCACAAAACCCTGTAGGAGCGGGCTTGACCCGCGAACGACCGCAACGCGGTCGCATAGCACCCAAGCCCCCTACTACCTCATCAGTGAACAGCCTGAACCCGACTCAACGCCACCTCCACCAACCCCCGCGCGTGCTCTATCTCATGCACGGCCGCCAGGCTGAGCATCTGCTGGGGGGCTTGGGAGTGAAGTAGCACCGCGTGCTGCGACACGGTCTGTGCGCAGAGCAGGTATTCGGAGAGTTGAATGAGGATGTCTTCGAGGGTTTGGGGGGTGTGGTGGGGTGGGTCTGGGACGATCTTGAGCATGATGAACCTCTAGAGTCGATGAGGCTGCTACAGACCTGCTGTCAAACAAGAAGGTGGCAGCGGTACGCGGGTTGACAGACCGAGGACTCTAGAACTCGGCGCACACGAGTGTGCCCCACGTACAGCCGCCATAAAGGGTGCACGTGCGCCAAGAGTCAGGGACGGCCTGTCAAAGCCGGTCGTTGATGAGCAACGACGCTGAGGAGACTAGAGCGCTGACAGGGCCGGCGCAATGGCTGGCGTGCGGCGGGAGTATGATTGGGAAAGAGACTACAGGGAATAGGGAAAGGCTGAGGTTTGGATGTAACGGATTGCAAATTCGTTGTGAGAAATGCGCTTTAGCAGGACTTTAGTTCGCTGGTTGATAGGCCAGGATCGCCTTCGCCAGTTGCATCTCGTCCTCAGTAGTTACCGTGCTTGCGGGCCGCAGCGCTGACAAAGCAGCTTGCAGCTCCACGCCCAGAATGGCGCCGTCGCTTGCCACGTAGGCCGCCGCGTCATTGCGGGCGTCTACGATTTTTTTATCCTGGCTTTTGCTGCTATTTCGGCTGCTGGCTTGCGCGTCCTCGGTCAGGGTCACGGGAAACAGCGTCACGGCCAGAGACGAGGTAACGATTACTCCGAGGAACGTGGGTTCTACGGCGCGTCCATCCCCCGCCAAGGCGGGCAGAGAGCAGGAAAAACCGAGCACTATTGCCGCTAGTAAATGACGCACCTACTCGCTCCATGCGTTAGACCGATCATCAAAATCGAAATGTGCGCGCATTCTGGCGGAGTATCGCCTGGAGGAGAAGTGCTACTCACAAATGCCGAGCTCGGCATTTGCTGGGAAGTCCGGTATGACTTGCCCGTCGAGACCTGTCTTCAGTAAATACCCGTCTTCCGCCGGCTGGCGCATTGCCAGTCGGTGTGCTATCCCTCAGAGACCACATCGATGATCAATGAGGGCATTTATGAAGCTTTTGGCATCATTTCTTCCCGCAATATCTTTGTTGGCCGTACCCCAGGCTTTTGCGCTCGACAGTGTTTGCGATGCAATTCTTAAACACGGAATATACGACAAGGAGAACGTCTTAGACTTCCAGCACAAATACAATCTCTCGAAAGATGTAATTTGTAACTCCGAGGCCAGATCAAGCAACTATGACGGCAGCCTCAACTACAACACTATAACCGGCTCTGCAAGCTCAAATCAGTCGTACTCCAGCAGTTACTGCTCATCGGATTATGATGAAGCCTTATCTAACACCCTCTACAAGAAAATCGCCCAAAAAGCCAGCAACGTGATTGCCAACACTTGGTCTGAATGTATTAGACAAAACAGCTCTGGCGTCAGTCATTATATACAGCCATCTCAAGACCCAAAACGTTTTATTTATCATATCCAGTATTCACCCGGGGGTGAAAAAGGCTTCACAGAAGTTCGCCAGTGGGCAATATCACCCAGTTCAGATGTCAATTGCCAGGGCGATATACCGAAAGCAGGAGACCAGATTACCGCGTCGGGATTTTCATTAATTTGCACTAGAAGGGAAGCTGACCTTGCTGTAATAGTTGTGGCCACTACTACAGAAGGCGGTAAAAATTTGAAATCTGTTGAGCTTCCTCCATACGTTTCTTCACCCGTTCCCGTACCAGAGCCCGAGCCCCCCACACCACCCACTGGGGTTGTCGATGTGACTGCCATTTGGCCTGCGACCGGTAAAAGCGCAGCTCAAAAATGCAGCACGCTTGGAGAAGGATGGTCTTCTTTCTCATTTGATGGAAAATCAGATATTGCTTATTGCAAAAAAACCGGAACATCCAACAGATACATAACAGACTTCAAAGGGTACAACACCGCCAACTCAAACCTACCTTGCTCCAATACATTTGGGAATGACTGGGAGCGGGTCATTTGGGACGGAAAGTCCAAAACGCTAATATGCAAACAAGTCAGGAGTCTAGCTATTATAAATACCGGCCAAGCAAGTTACTTGAAGGACATCGGCTCTGCATGGCCTCATGAGTGCCCACCTACTCAAGGGCGCCTCTACAAAATTAACTATTCGCAAATATCTTTCTGTGGCACGTGGGCAAAGCAGTAAACTTAAGGCCGCTGGAGCATCTCCAGGGGCCTCCAGATAATATCCCGCTATCTTTAATCAGGCACTCTTACAAAAACTGCCTATTAACGAACTCAGCATTTCATGCATAGAATGGCTATCTGGTATTTGAACTAGCCGCCCCTTACTATGAGCGTTTCCTGCTTTCCGGCGGGGGCGACGCTGTCTGCCAACGCAGTTAACTCAAAAGGATCCTTGAAGAGCTCGGGCTCCTAAACCCCAGATTCACGCGCCGGACAGTAGCTAACAGCTAAGCCCGAGGCAACCGCCTCGCAGAAGGAAATCAATCACTGAAAGCGTTGTGCTTTGTTTGTGTCCTGAAACCAGGGCACAAAAATCACGCACATGAAAAAGGCCATCCCTTTCGGAAATGGCCTTACTCACTGAATATATGGTCGGGACGGAGTGATTCGAACACTCGACCCCTTGCAGCTCATGCGTGCAGCAGGCCATAACCCCCTGTAAACGTTGGATTAACCTCAGCGCTCGCTGCAATCGACTGCTCATAGGTGTTTTCAAGCGTTGCCAAGAGTCACGCAAATCTCACGCAGGCTTCCTGCGCCTCCACCGGCGTTCTGCCGACCGTTTCCCTTCCTTTATATGGCTACTCACCCTTTCGACGCATGCCATCGACCACAGCCTCACAGGCCAGACCAGCTATTCGACTTCGCTCAAGCGCTGCCGAGCAGCTTCCCGCCATTCGATCAGCGTCTTCAAGCAATCCCCCGAGCACCACGACGGCAGAGGTTCCTGCTTGGCGCTGCTGGGCAGCGATGGCATTGCAGGTGGCTGAATGTCCGGCGCGCAGCCGGCTGATTTCTCCGCGCAGCCCACCAGCAGCAGACTCGGCAGCAGCAGCGCGATCCGCCGCCAGTTCAAGCTGTTTCCTCGCATTGCTCTCCTCCTCATCCACCACCGCCTGCCGGCGAAGTTCTTCTTTTCTGGCCACCTGCTCAGCCAGGGCCCAGGCCTGCTTGTCACTGGCATCGCGCGCAGCCCACCTGCCCTGCCACTCGGCGTCCATCGTCGTACGCCCATGCTCATAGGCACCCCAGTACAACACCAGAACCAGGGCAAGACACACCGCCGCGCCGGCGGTACGCCACCCGATCACGCCAACACCTTCAGTGCCCGCTCGTACAGAGCCACCCGATCAGCCTGGCCATTGAGTCCGCCGTTGGTCTTGCGGGTGATAGCCTCGAACTTTCCGGCGTCCGCCAGCTCGCTCAGTCCGTTCTGCGACCACCACCACGCGGCCGACTGGCAGGCAAATTCAGGCTGCTCCAGAAGCTCAGGCTTATCGATCAGGGGCAGGCCCAGCCCATCAGCGGTGGCGCGGTAGTTCGCCCGGCCGGTGAGCTGGATCAGCCCGCGGCCCCGGTACCGCCAACCAGCGCCCGATGACTCGGGGCCATTCGCCATGCGATCGGCATATACCTTGTTCGCGATCTTCTCAGGTTGCCGGGCATAGGCGGCGCTCGACAGCGCAGTGAACCGGGTGGGCCAGGTCCGTGCCAGCGCATCGGCGCGGTAGTTCAGGTTCTCCACCAGGTTGCGCATCTGGCCGGATTCATGGCCGACTTGGGCAAGAAACGCCGCAGTGCGCAGCCTGCTGTTGATCTTGAAGCGAGCCATCGCACGGTTTAGTGCAGGCAAAAAAATGCCCGCGACTTGGCGAGCATTGGGGAGGATCTGCAGCAACTGCTGCTCGGTGATGGGCATGGTTTCTCCAGGCAATAAAAAACCCGCTCAAGGCGTGTATCGGCATTGAGCTGTGGTCAGGTCGGCCTTGCGGGCCGCCGCCCGATGTCAGGGGCCCTATTGCCCTTCCGTCCAAGCCCGCCAGGGCATCGGGAAGGGCCCACAACATCTGCTGCTCTGAAATATTCATAATCGTCTCTCTATTTGCTACGATAATCGGCTAATCCAAGGTAGGTCCGTAAATGAAAAAACTACTATTAGCATCTGCACTAGTCCTGGGCGGGTGTGGGGACACCGCGCCCGCAGGCCTGATACTGGGCGATGTAATATTTGGTATTGATTCCTCCAAGCCAATGCCAGTAGAAAACGCAAGGCTTAATTACCCAGAAGACGCAGTGGAAGCAAGCGATGGAACTATCTATGTTTCGGATACGCACTTGCACGTGATCAGAAAAATCAAAGATGGCATAGTGGAAAACTTCGCAGGAACTTTTGAATCAGGATTCAATGGTGACGGCCCCAGAGAATCTGTCATGCTCAATCTTCCTACGGGACTGCTTATTTCTGACGATCAGAAGTATCTGAATTTCGCAGACAGTGGCAACAATCTAATTAGAAGAATAAACATAGAAAGCGGTGAAGTTTCAACAATTGCCGGAATTCGTGGCGGTGAAGAGCTGCCTAACGTGGGCACAGCAGCCGCCACCTCTCCAATCGGATACACAGCCTCTTTAAAATATGACGAAAATGGCAATTTATGCTTTCCCTCAACACGCATGATAAAAGGAATTTCTGTTGAGGGTGGCATTTTTTGCATAGACAAATCTCAGACAATAATACCCAGCGCCACGACATCTACTCAAAAATTCGAAAAAGCAAAAGACATACTGATAGGAGAAAATGAATCCTATGTTACGGAAGTAAACAAACTCTACAGATTCAAGCAAAATAAAGATACAGAAGTTCTTAAAATGCAAAGTGGTTACGGGAAGGGGCTTGCGAAACTCGGCAACACTCTTTTCGTAGGCAATCATACATTGCTTTACGCGGTAGACGAGAGCTTTAACTCAAAAATTGCAGCATCTGGGTTTGCTAACATTTCGAATGTCAAACCATATCATGGCGGATTACTGATTACCGACTCCGACCAAGGTGTTATCTACTCGTTCGATGGTGTAAACAAAACCCAGCTCACTGGCACGAGCCCTAATGCGATAGGTGCTCTTACCAGTGTTGCACAATATGGTGAAGGGAAGCTTTTAATACTCGACAATCAGCGACCAAGAATTTTTATACTTGATATAGCTACGGGCGAGTCGTCCGTTTGGGCTGGCACTGGAGAGCAGGGCTGGGCATCGATTAACGTAGATAAACTAAATACGAAATTTTACTACCCAACTACACTGGCAGTAGACAAAAACCTCAATGTATTTGTATCAGAGCAACATCGAATCATGAAGATTGATGCAAGCGGGCAGGTAAGCAGATTCGCTGGCCATGACACCTACGGCGATGTTGACGATGAAAACCCTGAAAATGCTCGCTTCAAATCTATTGCTGGAATGTCATTTGGTGCAGATGGGACCCTATACGTAACGGACACATATAACCACAAGATTCGAAAGATAAGCCCTACCGGAAAAGTTACTACCTTGATAGGGAATGGAAGCGCAGGAACTCCTGTCATAGGGGGCACGGCAAACATGTCAAAACTGAATCACCCTCTCGGTGCTATTGCACTGAAGGATGGTGACGTGTTGATCGCGGACGGCTGGAACAACTCCGTACTTAGAGTCGATACAGATGGAATAATACACAGCTTTGCCGGTAAACAAAAATATTCAATTTATCAAGGAATGGGGTCATACGCTGGCGACAACGGATTGGCTGTGGATGCCGAGCTTAACACTCCAACCAAGCTGGCGGCGGACGAAAACGGAAACGTATTTATTACAGATCAATTCAATCATAAAATAAGGATGGTCTCCAAGGACGGAAAAATAACAACAATAGCTGGAGAGGCGCAAGGATTTGCTCCGCACGGGAAAAGATTGAATTTCCCTAACGGGATTCAAGTTATAGATGGACACCTATATGTTGCCGACAGCGGCAACAGGGTCGTAGTGAAATATAAAATAGCCAAATAACTGCGCAACATAAAATTGGCAGGATGATTACATCCTGCCTTTTTATGCCTCAATGTATCCGTTTATATTCATCTGCGAGTTGATGCGACTGTTGGTTATAGCATCTGCCCCGCCATTTGAATAGTACAGCTCTCCAGGGTATAGAAAAGCCACCAAAATTCCTGGAAAATAATATGGAAGACTTGCAGCGGCAGTTTTAATTATAGTCCCTGTGTAAGCCGTATGATTTCCGCCATCGCCTGCAAAGTACTCTGCCAACTGACCTGTAGACGATGTGCTAATATTTGCAGAGCTATCGAGCATCACGCCAGTGGCGAGAGGGGAAATATATCCAGAGCAGTCTAGCTTCATTGGGCTTGCAATTTTTCCATTGGTGGATGGCGACTGAATAAAAATTCCTCGTGATCTAACTATAGATCCAGTGTCATGAATATTTCTGACCTCTTGGGTATCCATATAGAAAGTGCCCAAATACCCAAACTCTTCAGATGCTGGAGGGGCAGGCAACAAAAAGTCTCCAAAACCAAGTTCCCCTACATCATGGAGAGTTACAGTTCCGTTATTGTTCGCAGTTACAGTGGTTACGCGACCTGAAAATCTCCCGCCTTCAGAAATAATTAGGCACTTTGCGGTTCTTAAGTTGTTTTCTGAGGTCCACGCATAGGTTTGGGCTTGCAAAGTGTGGATGCCCTCCCCGGCCTTGTTTAGAGAGACAACCTTTCCATCAACGGAGGCCACCCTGAGAAATGGCATCACTCGATAGATGCACTGGTATCAGCCGTGTTAGCAACTGCAAACGCCGTGTACCAATTCTGTGTACGGAATGAGCTTTCCGCACCAAGTCCAGCTGGTGAAACTGTGACAATCTGCGTAGAGAGCGGTAGAACTCGCCCACGGTTTTTGGTAAAGCCTGCCATAAATCTAAACTCACCCATGCATGCTTGGCTGGCATGAATCTGCACGCTAGTTGCGTTGTAGTAGCGGATTACTGGGCGCGGCGCAAAAAGCGCCTGTATCGCTCCCGGCCCATATGCGTCCCGGGCCAAGTCTGATAGTGGCACCGGCACCGACCCACCTGTAGGCAAGACATCAGCTGCGAGATTGCCGCTCTCGTCGATGCTTACCTTTCCAGCCCGTGCGGCAGTGAAAGCCGCGTCAGCCGCGTAGTCGGCTCGGCTCACAACTTCGCGAAGCTTCTCCTGAACGGTGCGCGGCACCGTATTCGGACCTGCCGAAGAATAGCCGATTAGACCAGAACCGTTTTGCCCCGACATTGCTTGGACTACTGTGATGCTACCGTCTGGCGCGGCGTAGATCACATTTGCGGCATTGTTGACCGGCCCCTGGCCGGTTGCGAGGATAGAGGCAATAAACGCCTCCGCCCACCCCCTGGTTGCAGCATCCTGTGGGCTCAATGGGTTCGCGAGATTGGCGATCCTCCAGCCTTCGGCATCGAAGTAATCGGCGCCAATTGGGCGTTTCAGGGCACGGCTTGACTCTGAAAACCCCTGTTGAATCAGCATGGTCAGCCGATCAAAAACGTTCTCATGCGTCTCAGCCAGGAACCTGCCCTGGTTGCGCAGATCCGTTGGCTGGACGGCAATCATCACCCTGGAGATCGTCAAGGTGGTCCCACTGGCAGCATATGCCGAGGTGAGCGTACCGCCGCCTTGCGTACCAGCGCCGGTCAGCGAGTACTGAGCCCCAGTCAGCGTTTCGGTTGTTCCGTCCTGCTTGACCAGAACGGCCTCGATGTCAGAGTTCTGCAGGAATCGAAAAATGGGATCGGAAAGTTCGGTCCACCCGTGCTGTATGTTTTAACGCTATCGGTGGTCGATACGGTCAATTTTCTATGCTCCAGAAAGAGGTTCATGAACGGTGTATTGTTTTGAGCCAGGCGGAGGGCTGATGGTGTAGTGTCGTCACCCGCCTTGGCCCATAGGTTGATCAGGTCGGGGGCGGTGCCCAGGGCAAGCCCTGCAGCTGATTCGAGCGCAGTATTACCGAAGCGGTTGGGCTCGCCGAATAGGTAGTAGCCGAAGATGCCCAGGCTGCCGCCCTGCACCATCGCCGCCAGCCAGGTCTTGGGATAATCGGCCGGACGAGGCTAGCCCCCTCTTGTGACGTTCTTCGATGCGGTCGATAGGTAGCCGAACGCAGTGGTCCACAAGATAAGTTGTGCCAACGCCAGTCGCTCGCCGTTTCCGTTGCGCAGCGCCTGCACCAGGTCTCGCCCGCCACGGAAGTTACTGCTCAGGGCAGTCGGCGTGTACCCACGGCCATACAGCTCTCGACCGAGTGCCTTCTCCATGTAGGCAGCCGGGAAGCTCTTGAACTGGGTGATGAAACGCAGGAGATCACCCAGGACGGTACCGGGCTGGGTGCCCTGGGCCGGATGTGCTGATGGACTTCCGGCAACTGCCCTTCGAGGATTCGACATCCCGCGTGGTGGTGTTCGATCCGCCGCACCTCACCCGCACCGGCGTCGATAGTTGGATGCGAGCCAAGTACGGCCTGCTCACCAGCGACTGGCGCGAAGACATCCAGCAGGGGTTCGCCGAGTGTTTCAGGGTTCTGGAACCTGAAGAAATCCTGATCTTCAAGTGGAACGAAACCCAGGCGCTGGCCAGCGAACTGCTAGCCCTAACCGATGAAAAGCCCCTGTTTGGCCACAAGTCCGGCAAGCGCGAAAAGACGCACTGGACCACCTTCATGAAGCGCCCCGCCTCAGCCTACCCCCTCCCCTACAACTCAAGCCCGCCGACATGCGCGGGCGAAGATTCCCTATGTCCGCAATCAACCGATTTGTAGTGGTCTAATGATTCCGGACACCCATTTAGGCGAGAATGCTCGCTACAGAGAGGTGTCCGATGACCAAGCAACGCCGTACCTTTACCCCTGAGTTCAAGCGCGAAGCTGCCTGCCTGGTGCTCGATCAAGGCTACAGCCACATCGAAGCAGCCCGTTCGCTCGGCTTGGTGGAGTCGGCCCTGCGTCGATGGGTCAACCAGCTCCAGCAAGAGCGAGGCGGTGTCACTCCGACCAGCAAGGCGCTGACGCCCGAGCAGCAAAAAATCCAGGAATTAGAAGCCCGAATCAATCGGCTGGAACGGGAAAAATCGATCCTAAAAAAGGCCACCGCGCTCTTGATGGCCGAGGAACACGAGCGTTCGTGTTAATCGATCAGCTCAGCTCTGAAGAGCCTGTTGATCTGTTGTGCTCGGTATTTGAAGTCACCCGATCTTGCTACTACGCGCACTGCCGAAAACGTCGAATTCCCGACGTTGAGCGGCTGGTTTTACGCAGCCGAGTGAACGAACTGTTCACCCAAAGCCGCAGCGCGGCGCAGCCCAAGCATCATGCTCATGATGCGCGAGGACGGCATAAAAATTGGGCGCTTCAACGTGCGTAAGCTGATGAGCGAAATGAAGCTAATCAGTAAGCAACCCGGTTCACATGCCTACAAAAAAGCGACGGTCGAGCGACCAGATATCCCGAACGTGCTGGATCGAGCGTTCACCGTATCGGCACCAAACGAAGTTTGGTGCGGTGACATCACTTATGTCTGGGCTCAAGGTTGCTGGCACTATTTGGCTGCCGTCATCGATCTATTCGCCAGCCGCGTGGTGGGCTGGGCATTTTCAGCGAAGCCCGATGCCGACCTGGTGATCAAGGCATTGGACATGGCCTATGAACAGCGTGGTCGGCCACAGAGCGTGCTGTTTCACAGCGACCAAGGCAGCCAATACGGCAGCCGAAGCTTCCGTCAGCGGCTGTGGCGTTATCGGTTCAAACAGAGCATGAGTCGACGGGGAAACTGCCACGACAACGCGCCGATGGAGCGGTTGTTTCGCAGTTTGAAAACAGAATGGGTGCCAACAGTGGGATACATGAGTGCTTCCCTGGCACAGCAGGATATTGGTCGGTTTTTGATGCAGCGCTACAACTGGCAACGGCCACACCAATTCAACGGCGGACTAGCGCCCGCCGTGGCTGAAGAAAAACTTAACGCAGTGTCCGGGATTAGTTGACCACTACAGGCCGATGGCCAGCAGTGGGAAACTGAGGTGGGATTGGGAGGTATCGGTGTGGGAACTTGGGACCAGTGTATACCTGATCCCCGCTGACTTCGGCGGGAGACACGCCCGGTCGGGCGTAAAGAATGGCGACGAGCGCCTGGTGGTGTTGAACACCGTGGCCAAGTCGATCATTGAAAAGCAGCGCGGGATCAGCAAGGAATGGGTATCTCCATACAACGGCACCGCGATGTAGCGAATGAACGTCTCGGCCTGGAAGAAGGCACGGGTGAGAGCGGCGAAACTCTGGCAGGAGGAAAACCTTCGCCCCGCTCAACCTGGATATGCCTCTATCAGGATTCACGACTTGAAGCACACATTCGGTCGCCGACTGCGGGCAGCAGGCGTTACTGAAGAGGACCGGAAGTCACTGCTCGGGCACAAGAACGGCAGCATCACCAGTCACTATTCCGGCGCTGAGCTGGGCAAGCTGATTGAGGCTTCAAACATGGTATCAACAACCGACTCGCGCGGGCCGGTGTTGACGATCTTGAAGAGGAAAATCGGATGATGTTCCGAAAAAGTCCCCACACGCAGAAATGAAAAAGCCACCCGAAGGTGGCTAAGTCATTGAAATATATGGTCGGGACGGAGTGATTCGAACACTCGACCCCTTGCACCCCATGCAAGTGCGCTACCGGGCTGCGCTACGCCCCGACTGGGCTTGAAGCATGTTCCCCTTGTTGCTGAGAACGATGAAGAATTTACCTTAAGCTTTTGAATTATGGAAGCTTTTTTTCCAAAATTCGTGAAACGGCTTCGGTCACTTCTTCAACACCACCAGCACATCCTCCAATTCGACAATCATCTGCCGAATCATCTGTTTGTACTGGGTCGTGTCATCCTTGGCTTCATCCCCCGACAGGCGCAACCGCGCACCGCCGATGGTGAAGCCCTGGTCGTACAACAGCGCCCGGATCTGCCGGATCATCAGCACGTCCTGGCGCTGATAATACCGGCGGTTACCGCGGCGCTTCACCGGGTTAAGCTGGGGAAACTCCTGCTCCCAGTAACGGAGCACGTGCGGTTTTACCGCACAAAGCTCGCTCACTTCACCAATGGTGAAGTAGCGTTTGCCTGGAATCGGCGGAAGCTCGTCGTTATGACTTGGTTCCAGCATAGGCCTCAACTCGGGCTTTCAACTTCTGCCCTGGACGAAAGGTGACGACTCGACGCGCCGTGATCGGGATCTCTTCACCCGTTTTCGGGTTGCGGCCCGGCCGCTGGCGCTTGTCACGCAAGTCAAAGTTGCCGAAACCCGACAATTTGACCTGCTCGTTGTCTTCAAGAGCGTGCCTGATCTCTTCAAAAAACAGCTCGACCAATTCCTTGGCCTCGCGCTTGTTCAGGCCCAGCTCCTCGTACAGCCGTTCGGCCATCTCAGCTTTCGTCAGAGCACCCATACGCTATTTCCTTAACGTGGTGTTCAACCTTTGTTCAAGCGAGGTGAGAATGTTTTGCGTGGTGGCGTTCACCTCATCGTCGTTAAGAGTGCGCGATGGATGCTGCCAGGTCAAGCCGACGGCCAGGCTTTTTCTATCAGGATCAATACCTTTACCCTGATACACATCAAACAGCCTGAGGTCGGTGAGCCACTCGCCCGCGTTTTCACGGATTACATCCAGCACCGCGCTGGCCGCCACATCACGCCCTGCGATCAACGCCAGGTCACGGCGTACTTCGGGGAAGCGCGACAGTTCGTGGAACTTCGGCAGGCGCCCTTCCACTACATCCGCCAGCACCAGCTCGAACACATACACGGTGCGATCCAGGCCCAGGGTCTTGACCAGCTCGGGGTGCAAGGCGCCCAGGTAGCCGACTTCGACGCCGTCACGCTCGATGCGCGCGGTCTGGCCTGGGTGCAGCGCCGGGTGTTTGCCGGGCACGAAGGTGAAGTCGTCGAGCGAACCGGAGAAGCCCAGTACCGCTTCAACGTCGGCCTTCACATCGAAGAAGTCGATGGTGTCGCGGCCGTTGGCCCAGCCTTCCGGCAGGCGGCTGCCGCAGACCACACCAGCCAGCATCGGCTGTTGCTTGAGGTCGCCCAGCTGGCCGACGAAGCGCTGGCCGCTCTCGAACAGGCGCACGCGGTCTTGCTGGCGGTTGAGGTTGTGCTGCAGTGCCTTGACCAGGCCCGGCCACAGGCTGACGCGCATGGCCGCCATGTCGCTGGAAATCGGGTTGGCCAGCAGCAGCGGCTCTACGCCAGGGTTGAACAGCTCGAACTGCTTGGGGTCGATGAAGCTGTAGGTGATCGCTTCCTGGTAGCCACGGGCAACCAGCAGGCGACGCAGCGCAGGCAGTTCGCCACGCACTTCAGACCTGGCCTGCGGGGCCAGGCGCGCTTGCGGGTAACGGACCGGCAGGCGGTTGTAGCCGTACAGACGGGCCAGCTCTTCGATCAGGTCCACTTCCAGGCTGATGTCGAAGCGATGGCTGGGCACTTCGACCTGCCACTGCCCGGCCTCACCGCTGGTTTTCAGGCCCAGGCCGTTGAGCAGTTGCTCGACTTCGGCGCTGTCCATCTCCATGCCCAGCATCTGGGTGATGCGCTCGGCACGCAGGGTGACCGGGGCGATGTTGGGCAGGTGCTCTGGGCTGACGGTCTCGATGATCGGGCCGGCTTCGCCGCCTACGATATCCAGCAGCAGGCCAGTGGCGCGCTCCATGGCTTCGCGGGCCAGTTGCGAGTCGACGCCACGCTCGTAGCGGTGCGAGGCATCGGTGTGCAGGCCGTAGGAACGGGCCTTGCCAGCCACCGAGATCGGCTCGAAGAAGGCGCTTTCAAGGAAGATATCCTTGGTGGTGGCCGCAACGCCGCTGTGCTCGCCACCCATCACGCCGGCAATGGCCAGGGCGCGATCGTGGTCGGCGATGACCAGCGTGTCGGCACGCAGGGCAACTTCCTGGCCGTCGAGCAGGACGAGCTTCTCGCCCTCCTCGGCCATGCGCACCCGGATGCCACCGTTGATTTCAGCCAGGTCGAAGGCGTGCAGCGGCTGGCCCAGCTCGATCATCACGTAGTTGGTGATGTCGACAGCAGCATCGATGCTGCGCACGTCACTGCGGCGCAGACGCTCGACCATCCACAGCGGGGTCGGGCGTGACAGGTCGACGTTACGGATAACGCGGCCCAGGTAACGCGGGCACGCGGCCGGCGCCAGCACGTCTACCGGGCGCACGTCGTCGATGCCTGGCGCAATGGCCGGCACGGTCGGGCGGGTGACCGGGGCGCCGTACAGGGCACCGACTTCACGGGCAAGGCCGGCCAGGGACAGGCAGTCGCCGCGGTTCGGGGTCAGGTCGACCTCGATGCTGGCATCGTCCAGGTCCAGATACACGCGGATGTCCTGGCCAACCGGGGCGTCTGCCGCCAGTTCCAGCAGGCCGTCGTTCTCTTCGCTGATCTGCAGCTCGGCGGCCGAGCACAGCATGCCGTTGGACTCGACGCCACGCAGCTTGGCCTTCTTGATCTTGAAGTCGCCTGGCAGTTCGGCGCCGATCATGGCGAACGGGATCTTCAGGCCAGGGCGCACATTCGGCGCGCCGCACACTACCTGGAAGGTCTCGCTGCCATTGCTGACCTGGCACACACGCAGCTTGTCGGCGTCGGGGTGCTGCTCGGTGCTCAGCACCTCGCCCACCACGATGCCGCTGAATTGACCGGCGGCCGGGGTTACGCTGTCGACCTCAAGACCGGCCATGGACAGACGTGCCACCAGCTCGTCACGGGATACCTGCGGGTTGACCCAACCGCGCAGCCACTTTTCACTGAATTTCATCCTGCTCTCCTAAAGATTCGTTACGGGTGCGCGACCTAGCGAAATTGCGCAAGGAACCGCAAGTCGTTGTCGAAGAACAGGCGCAAATCGTTGACGCCGTAACGCAGCATGGCCAGGCGCTCGGCCCCCATGCCAAATGCGAAGCCCGAGAACTCTTCGGGGTCGATACCAGACATGCGCAGCACGTTCGGGTGCACCATGCCGCAGCCCATGACTTCGAGCCAACCGGTCTGCTTGCACACACGGCAGCCCTTGCCGCTGCACATCACGCACTGGATATCGACTTCAGCCGAAGGCTCGGTGAAGGGGAAGAACGACGGACGGAAACGTACCGCCAGCTCTTTTTCGAAGAACACGCGCAGGAATTCTTCGATGGTGCCTTTGAGGTCGGCAAAATTGATGTCGCGATCGATCAGCAGGCCTTCGACCTGGTGAAACATCGGCGAGTGGGTAATGTCCGAGTCGTTGCGGTACACGCGACCCGGGCAGACAATGCGAATCGGCGGCTGAGTGGACTCCATGGTCCGCACTTGCACCGGCGAGGTGTGGGTGCGCAGCAGCATGTTGGCATTGAAGTAGAAGGTGTCATGCATTGCCCGGGCCGGGTGGTGGCCGGGAATGTTGAGCGCTTCGAAGTTGTGGTAGTCGTCTTCGACTTCCGGGCCTTCGGCGATGCCGTAGCCGATATGGGTGAAGAACTGCTCGATGCGTTCGAGGGTACGGGTGACAGGGTGCAAACCACCGGAGGTCTGGCCACGGCCAGGCAAGGTGACGTCAATGCACTCGGCAGCCAGGCGAGCGCTGAGCTCGGCTTCTTCATAGGCGGCTTTGCGGGCGTTGAGCACCTCGGTAACGCGTTCCTTGGCTTCGTTGATCAGCGCGCCGACTTTGGGCCGCTCTTCAGCCGGCAGGTTGCCCAGGGTCTTCATCACCTGAGTCAGTTCGCCTTTCTTGCCAAGGAATTGAACCCGGATCTGCTCCAGGGCATTGATGTCTTCAGCGCGCTCCACAGCCTCGAGGGCTTGGGAGACCAACGCATCCAGGTTTTCCATGTACAGACTCCAGATACAAAATAGGGGAAGAGCTTACAGGCTCTTCCCCTATCTATGACGTTTAACATCCGCCGCCGACATCGACGGCGAATGATTGTCGTGGGTACTTAAGCCAGAACGGCTTTAGCCTTTTCGACAATCGCAGCAAACGCCGCTTTTTCGTTCACTGCCAGATCAGCCAGAACTTTGCGGTCGATTTCGATCGACGCTTTTTTCAGGCCAGCGATCAGGCGGCTGTAGGACAGACCGTTGACGCGAGCACCAGCGTTGATACGAGCGATCCACAGAGCGCGGAACTGACGTTTTTTCTGGCGACGGTCGCGGTAGGCGTATTGGCCTGCCTTGATGACCGCTTGCTTGGCAACACGGAATACGCGCGAGCGAGCGCCGTAGTAACCTTTAGCCAGTTTCAGAATTTTCTTGTGACGCTTACGAGCGATGACGCCACGCTTTACACGAGCCATGAGTAATTTCCTCTATCTATAACCAAAAATTAACGAAGGCGCAGCATGCGCTCGACTTTTGCAACGTCCGACGCGTGCAGCAGGCTGCTACCGCGAAGTTGACGCTTACGCTTGGTCGACATTTTGGTCAGGATGTGGCTCTTGAAAGCGTGTTTGTGCTTGATGCCGTTAGCCGTTTTCAAGAAACGCTTGGCTGCACCGCTTTTGGTTTTCATTTTTGGCATGTTCGGATACTCCGCATTCAGTTGATAAACATAACCGCAAGGCCTGCCGTGCCCTGGTGGTTATTTCTTTTTCTTGGGGGCGATGACCATCAAAAGCTGGCGTCCTTCCATCTTAGGATGCTGTTCGACGGTCCCGTATTCGGCAAGATCAGCTTCGATCCGCTTCAACAGTTCCATACCCAGCTCCTGGTGGGCCATCTCACGACCACGGAATCTCAGAGAGATTTTGGTCTTGTCCCCATCAGTAAGGAAACGTACCAGGTTGCGTAGTTTTACCTGGTAATCCCCTTCCTCCGTCCCTGGACGAAACTTGATTTCTTTGATCTGGATGATCTTCTGGTTCTTCTTCGCCGCAGCCTGCTGCTTTTTCTTCTCGAACAGGCTTTTGCCGTAGTCGAGGACTTTGCAGACAGGCGGAACGGCGTCAGCAGAAATTTCTACCAGGTCCAGTTTCGCTTCTTCAGCGATACGAAGCGCTTCTTCAATCGAGACGATGCCCAACTGCTCGCCGTCAGCGCCAATTAACCGAACCTCACGTGCCGAGATATTCTCGTTGATCGGGGCTTTCGGTGCAGCTCGTTTATCTTGTCTCATATCACGCTTAATAGTAATTACTCCGAATCTTGGCGACCACGCCGGGAAACCGCTTGCGCGAGCAGGTCCGCAAATTGGGCGACGGGCATGGAGCCCAGGTCAGCACCTTCGCGGGTACGCACAGCGACAGTTTGCGTTTCGACTTCCCGATCCCCGATAACCAGGAGATAGGGAACCTTGAGCAAGGTATGCTCGCGGATTTTAAAGCCGATTTTCTCATTTCTCAAGTCGGACTTGGCACGGAAGCCGCTTTCGGCCAGAGTTTTTTCCACTTTCTGGGCGAAATCCGCTTGTTTGTCGGTGATATTCATGATCACCGCCTGCGTAGGCGCCAGCCAGGCTGGGAATGCACCTTCGTAGTGCTCGATGAGAATTCCGACGAAACGCTCGAACGAACCGAGGATGGCACGGTGCAGCATTACTGGATGCTTGCGGCCGTTGTCTTCGGAGACGTATTCGGCGCCCAGACGGATCGGCAGGTTGAAGTCGAGCTGCAGGGTACCACACTGCCACACACGGCCAAGGCAATCCTTCAGCGAGAATTCGATTTTCGGGCCGTAGAACGCCCCTTCACCCGGCTGCAGGTCGTACGGCAGGCCGGCGCTGTCGAGCGCGGCGGCCAGTGCGCCTTCGGCACGGTCCCACAGGTCGTCGGAACCCACGCGCTTTTCAGGGCGCGTCGAGAGCTTGAGCTCGATGTCCTTGAAGCCGAAGTCCTTGTACACGTCCAGGGTCAGCTTGATGAACGCGGCGGACTCGGACTGCATCTGTTCTTCGGTGCAGAAGATGTGCGCATCGTCCTGCACGAAGCCGCGCACACGCATGATGCCGTGCAGGGCGCCCGAAGGCTCGTTGCGATGGCAAGCGCCGAACTCGGCCAGACGCAGCGGCAGCTCGCGGTAGCTCTTCAGGCCCTGGTTGAACACCTGTACGTGGCACGGGCAGTTCATCGGCTTGATGGCGTAGTCGCGGTTCTCGGACTGGGTGGTGAACATGTTGTCACCGTAGTTGGCCCAGTGCCCGGACTTCTCCCACAGCGTGCGGTCGACCACTTGCGGGGTCTTGATTTCCAGGTAGCCGTTGTCGCGTTGCACCTTGCGCATGTACTGCTCGAGCACCTGGTACAGGGTCCAGCCATTGGGGTGCCAGAACACCATGCCCGGCGCTTCTTCCTGGAGGTGGAACAGGTTCAGGCGCTTGCCGATCTTGCGGTGGTCGCGTTTCTCGGCCTCTTCGATGCGCTGGATGTAGGCGGCCAGCTGCTTCTTGTCAGCCCAGGCCGTGCCGTACACACGTTGCAGTTGCTCGTTCTTGGCGTCGCCGCGCCAGTAGGCACCGGACAGCTTGGTCAGCTTGAACGACTTGAGAAAGCGCGTATTGGGCACGTGCGGGCCGCGGCACATGTCGACGTATTCTTCATGGAAGTACAGGCCCATGGCCTGTTCGTTCGGCATGTCTTCGACCAGGCGCAGCTTGTAGTCTTCGCCACGGGCCTTGAACAGCTCGATCACCTCGGCGCGCGGGGTGACCTTCTTGATGACGTCGTAGTCCTTCTCGATCAGCTGCTGCATGCGCTGCTCGATCGCCGCCAGGTCTTCCGGGGTGAAGGGACGCTCATACGCGATGTCGTAGTAGAAGCCCTCGTCGATGACCGGGCCGATCACCATCTTGGCGGTCGGGTACAGCTGCTTGACGGCATGACCGACCAGGTGAGCGCAGGAGTGACGGATGATCTCCAGCCCCTCTTCGTCCTTGGGCGTGATGATTTGCAGGCTGGCGTCCTGCTCGATCAGGTCGCACGCGTCGACCAGCTTGCCGTCGACCTTGCCGGCCACGGTGGCCTTGGCCAGGCCTGCACCAATGGATGCGGCGACCTCGGCTACGGTTACGGCCTTGTCGAACGAACGTTGACTGCCATCGGGAAGAGTAATAGTGGGCATGGCGCCTCCTCTCCTAGTGGTGACCCCTACCAAAGGTCACGTGGGTTGGGATGAGCCAGTACGCGATTCGACCCTGTCTTTGCAATGCAAAGCCTGCCTCACAGTGGCAGAAGCCCAAGGGCCTGCCAGGGTACGAACCAGAGTGACTGGATACATATATATAGAAAGATTTGAGCGGCAAGACGAATCGGCCAAATCCTGAGCCAGGCATGCTAGCACAAAGCTTTCGGCGCGTAGGGCCATGGGCCGGGGATATGCAGAAATATTCTGAAATTAGACCGATGCGGTGAACTTGAGCGGTTTTTTTCCGCTCAGAGATTAGGAAGCGACCTACTCTAGATACACCCGACCTAATAAAGGAGTGACCGGTATGCGACTTCATTCTCTTCTGGCCTTGGCGGCCACTGGTGCCCTGCTGCTGCCGCTTGGCGCCAACGCAGGCACTGTTCCACCAGGCTACCTGACGTCCTGCGTGGCCACCGCCTCTGCCCAGCCGGGCATGACGAAACAATCCGCCGAAAAGCACTGCAGCTGCAGCGTGAATGTGATCGAAAAAAACTTTTCGGACGCAGAGATCAAAGAGCTCAACAGCACTGACGGCGTAGACCAGAAGCTCATAGACAAGGCAACCCAGCTGGTTACGAAGGCCTGCAAGCCCCAGAAATAAGGGCGCAGGCCATACAAAACTCAGTTAATTTGCGCCAGATCAGCATTCGGCACACGTAAAAGTCACCACAAGCGCAAAATTAGACTATGATGCCTCTGTGCACCTTGTTGGCCTCGGCGACACCGCACTACTGAAAAACATCATGTTTCCTGGAGATACACCCATGTCCAATCGCCAAACCGGCACCGTCAAATGGTTCAACGATGAAAAAGGCTTCGGCTTCATCACTCCACAAGGTGGCGGCGACGACCTGTTCGTACACTTCAAGGCCATCGAGTCTGACGGCTTCAAGAGCCTGAAAGAAGGCCAGACCGTCTCCTTCGTTGCCGAAAAAGGCCAGAAGGGCATGCAGGCTGCACAAGTTCGTCCAGAGTAAGTTCTGACGAATTAAAAAAACCCGTCCTAGGACGGGTTTTTTTGTGCCTGCCGTTTATGCAACGGCAGGCCCGGGGCGGAATCAGCCGCAGTTGACCCGGGTGACCACGCCCTTGTCGTCGGCGTTGAGGTTCAAGCGCTCGGAACGGTACTCCAGGGTGATCATGTCGGTCGGCTTGAGCACGCGGGCGATCTGCGCCCCGCTCGCCTTGCGCGCCTGCTCCAGCAGCTCGGGGGTTGCCGGCTTGCCGACGGTGAATGCGGCGTTGCTGGCATCGCAGCGACCATCGAGGTTCGGTGCTGCCGCTACCTCTGGCGCCTTGGACGATGAGCCATCGGTACTGCAACCTGCCAGAACCACGGCTGCCAACAGGCTCGCCAATGTTGCACGCGTGCGGAACATGAATCCTCCTTTCAAATACTGGAATGCTGTCTGATACGACAGTTTTAAGCACTTTTGGTTGCAAAAACGTCCCAGTCTGCCTGAGACGTGCTCGTCAGGGAAACCTCAATCGTGACCGGATTTTGCCTGAGCGCAGCGGTTCAGTAGATATCGATGTAGTCGCTGGCGGGCTTGGGCCAGTTGCTGGCCAGCACGTTGTACACCTGCATGACCCAGCGTTCGTCGTCGGCGGCAACAGGGCCCACGCAGCCCGAGCCGGCGGCCCAGGTCTCGAGGCGAAACAGCAGGCCATCGAGCTCGCGCCCGCCGGTAATCTGCGACAGGTAGGCAATGCCGCCGCGGGTGACGCGCAACTGGTTGTGGATTCGGTCGTTGCCTTCGGCCAGCAGCTGGCGCACCTGCTGGGGGGTGAGCTGCTCGGGGGTGTTCAAGTCGATCTGCACGGGGTGTCCTCGGGCGTGCGCGGTGGCTGTGGGGTGCAGGGTACATCAGGCGGACTCTGTACGCCCTCTTCGCTGGCAAGCCAGCTCCACGGCTACCGCGCCGACCCAAGTGCCAACGAAGAATCGGTACAGACGTCACGAATAGGCGAACCCAACCACCATTTAGTTTGCCTAGCCCCGCTGCTTATGCATAAGTAGCAGTGCCGGCCCTGTTGCAACATGTTTAACTTGTACCAGTTGGCGGAGCGCAATCATGCCCCCGCTGTAGACGCCAGGGCCCGGCATCTGCACCAAACAGCACGCGTATTTTCGATCGAGACCCCCATGAATAGCCCCACCCTGGACACCAACATCAAGGTCACATGGCCTGACGGCCATCGTTCCTACAGCCCCGGCACCACCGAAGAGCTGTTCATCATCGCCGCCGACCTGCTGCTTCAAGACCTCGGCCACGAAGCTGCCCGCACCTTCGTCGACCAGGTGTTCGAACGCCACTGGCCCGCGACCGAACACCAGCCCACACCCATTACTGCAATCGAGCAAGACGCTCGCTGAGCAAATCGAAAAAGCCCTGGGCATCGCCGCTCTCGATCCACATCACATTGGCCGGTAGCTCGAGCGTGCCGTACCAGTCCGCAATGGTCTGACCAAAGGTCGGGCCTTCGCGGCTATCCACGCTCATGTGAATCTGCCGGCCACTGAACAGCTCGGGCTTGAGCAAGTAGGCAATCACGCTGGCATCGTGCACCGGCCCACCCGGCAGGCCGTAGTGCGCCATGTCCCCCTTGACGTAAGCATCCAGAATATCGCCCACCAGCTTGCTGGCGTGGTTGTTCAACCCGCGAATCTGCTTCAGGCGCGCCTCGCTGGTGAGTACCTTGTGGGTCACGTCCAGCGGCAGGTAGGTGAGCTTGACCCCGCTGCGCAACACGACCTCTGCCGCCTGTGGGTCGGCGTACAGGTTGAACTCGGCCACCGGGGTGATATTGCCGCCATTGAAGTGGGCACCGCCCATCACCACCACTTCCTTGATGCCCTTGACGATCTGCGGGGCCTGAATCAGCGCCAGTGCCAGGTTGGTCTGCGGGCCGAGCATGGCAAGGGTGATGCTGTTGGGTTCAGCGCCACCGAGGGTGTCGATCAGGTACTGCACCGCGCTGCCCTGGGCCAGGCCCTTTTTCGGCTCGTGCACCGCCACGCCAGGCAAGCCCTCCTCGCCATGGATGTTCTCGGCATAGATCGGCGTGCGCACCAGCGGCGTGGGCGCGCCGGCGTACACCGGCACCTCTTCGCGCCCCGCCCACTCCCGGGCCAGCCGTGCGTTGCGCGAGGTCTTGTCGAGTCGCACATTACCGGCCACGGTGGTAATGGCGCGCACCTTCAGTTCCTCTGGCGACGCCAGGGCGAACAACAACGCCACCACGTCATCCGCGCCGGGGTCGGTATCGATGATCAGGTCGCGGGGCGCGGCCAGCACGGCAGTACTCGACAGGGCAGACATAAGCACTAAACCTCGTAGCAAACGTTTGGCTTTTTGGACACGTTCAGGCATTGGGCACTCCTTGTGCTCAGGGGACAACAGTCAAAAGGTCACGCCCGCCACCAGCGCGATGTTGGTATAGGGCTGGCATTCGCCGGTGCGCACGATGGCCCTGGCCTGCGCACCGAGCTGCTTGAACGCCGCATGGCTCATCAAATGGCGCGCGCCCAGCTCGCCGCGGGCATGCAGCAGCTCGATGCCTGCCAGGGCCGGCGGCCTGTGTTGCAGGGTCTCGTCGGCCAGCACGTGGCTTTCGACCTGCATTTCGGCCAGCACCGTGTGCAAGGTACTGATGAAATCCGGTATGCCGGGCGTCAGTGCAAGGTCGATCAGCTCGACACCGGCAGGCACGGGCAGGCCGGCGTCGCCGATCAGCACCACATCGCCATGCCCCAGCGACGCGATCAGGCGCGACAGGGCGATATTGAGCAACGGAGTCTTCTTCATGGCGTGCTCCCCTGCAGTTCGCTCAGATACGGAATGGAGGGCTGGGCACCGGCGCGGGTGACCGAAATGGCGGCGGCCTGCTGGCCGAAGGCAATGGCCTCGCGCTCCGACCTGCCAGCGGCCAACGCAGCGGCAAAGCCACCGACGAAGGTATCCCCGGCCGCCGTGGTGTCCAGTGGCTGCACCCGCGTCGCCGGAAAATGCGCAAAACCCTGGCCATCGGCGAACAGAGCGCCTTGCGCGCCCAGGGTGACGATCACCTTGCCCACCCCCAGCGCCAGCAGTCGGCTGGCGGCTGCCTGCGCCTCCTGCAGCGAAGCCACCGGCAGCCCGGTCAGGGCGCTGGCCTCGCTCTCGTTGGGGATCAGGTAGTCGATGTTGGCAAACCAGTCAGCCGGCAGCGGCCCGGTGGCCGGTGCCGGGTTGAGGATCACGGTCTTGCCCAGCGCCCGGCCACGGGCCAGGGTATGTGCCACGGTGGCCTGCGGTACTTCGAGCTGACAGATGATCACATCGGCAGCCTGCAGCAGGCGGTCCAGGCGCTGTACCGATGCCGGCAGCAAGTGCCCGTTGCCACCGGCCACGATGACGATGGCGTTCTGGCTGCTGGCATCCACCACGATCAGTGCCACACCACTGGAAACACCCGCCACCGTGTCCACGCCCTGGCAATCGATGCCCTCGTCGAGCAGCGCCTGACGCAACTGCGCACCGTAGGCGTCCTCCCCCACACAGCCGATCATTGCCACCGCTGCCCCCAACCGCGCAGCTGCTACCGCCTGGTTGGCGCCCTTGCCGCCCGGCACGGTGCCGAACCATTCGCCGGCCAGGGTTTCCCCCGCCTGCGGCAGGCGCTCGGCGCGGGTCACCAGGTCCATGTTCAGGCTGCCTACCACCACTACATTTGCTTGCATGGCATGTCGGTCCTAGCGGTAATCATTGAAGAGGTCGGGACGCGGCCCGGTGGACTCGCGCAGCACGATGCTCGGCGCGACGATGCGCTGCTCTACCCCACTGCGCTGCGGCTCGCCGATACGCCGCAGCAACAGTTCGGACGCCATCTCGCCCAGCTCGCGGATCGACTGCCCTACCGTGGTCAGCGCAGGGTAGACGTACTGGCTCATCTGGATATCGTCGAAACCGATCACCGACAGTTCGCTCGGCACGCAGATGTTGCGCTCGGCCGCGGCACGCAGCACGCCCATGCCGATCATGTCGTTGGCCGCGAAGATCGCGGTCGGGCGGTCGTGGCCCAGCAGTTGCGCTGCGGCGCCATAGCCGCCCAGGCTGGTGAAGTCGCTGTCCACCACGCGGCCCTCGCGCAGGGGCACCCCGGCCTGGGCCAGTGCCCGGTGAAAGCCGGCCAGGCGCATCTTGGCCACGCTGGTGTGTGCCGGGCCGTTGATGCAGGCGATGTCCTGGTGCCCCAGCTCCAGCAGGTGCCGGGTGGCCAGGTAGGCCCCCTGCTCGTGGTCGATGCGCACCAGGTCGGCGTCGACGCCCGCCAGCGCGCGGTCGACGATCACCATGGGCGTGCGCACGCTGGCCAGGCTGTCGAGCAGGTCGGCCTCCTCGCCCACCGAGGCCACGATCAGACCGTCGATGCGTTTCTCCAGCAGCACGCGCAGGTAGCTGCGCTGCTTGCGCGGGTCGTCGTCGGAGTTGCACAGGATCACGCAGTAGCCATTGCGCTCGCAGCCATCCTCGATGCCCCGCGCCAGTTCGGCGAAATACGGGTTGACGCTGTTGGGCACCAGCAGGCCGATGGTGGCCGTGCAGCGCGCCTTGAGCGAGCGCGCTACCGCACTGGGCACGTAGTCCAGCTCGGCAATCGCCGCTTCTACCTTGCGCCGCACCGGTTCGCTCACCGGGCGGGTCTTGTTCAGCACGTGGGAAACGGTGGTATAGGAAATACCCGCCAGCGCCGCTACATCTTTGATGGTTGCCATTGTTCAGGTCCGCCGGCGCGCGCGCCGGCTGCGGTAAGTGTCGAGAACCACGGCGATCACGATGACCGCCCCGGTGATGATGCGTTTGGTCGGCTCGCTGGCGCCGATCTGCGCCAGCCCTGCGGCCAGCACCGAAATGATCAGCACACCGAAGAAGGTGCTGATGACCGAACCTCGACCGCCCATCAGGCTGGTGCCGCCGATCACCACGGCGGCAATCACCTGCAGCTCCAGCCCGGAGCCGGCATTGGGGTCGGCGGCCTCCAGCCGCGAGATCTGGAACAGCGCCGCCAGGCCGGCCAGCAGGCCCATCAGCGAGAACACCAGGATCTTGTACGGGCGCGGATCGATGCCGGCCAGGCGCACGGCCTCTTCGTTGGTGCCGATGCCGATCAGGTAACGGCCGAACACGGTGCGGGTCAGTACCAGTTGCGCCACCACGATCACCAGCAAGGCGATGATGAAGGCCGGCGATATGCCGAAGGCCACCGGCTCCGACAGCCAGGCAAAGGCATCACCGATGTACGCGGTGCGCGAGTCGGTGAGCTGGTAGGCCACGCCACGCGCCATTTCCAGCACACCCAGCGAGACGATGAACGAAGGGATGCGCCAGGCCACGGTGATCGAGCCGGTAAGGGTCCCGGCCAGTGCCGCGCACCCCATGCCGAGCAGTGCCGCCGGCAGCACGCTCCAGCCCCAGCCCAGAATCGCCACGCTGACCGCCGACGCGGCCAGGGCCAGTACCGAGCCCACCGACAGGTCGATGCCGCCGATGATCAGCACGAAGGTCATGCCCACCGCCAGCACCATCAGGTCGGGGATCTGGTTGGCCAGGGTGCTGAAGGTGCCGTACGACAGAAAGTGGCTGCTCAGCAACGAGAACAGCACCACCATCGCCAGCAACGCACCGGCCAGGCCCAGGTAGGTCCCCAGGCCGAGGTAGGTACCGCTGCGCCGGGCCGGTGGGCCAGGCGGTGTGTCTATCGGGGAAGTGTTCATGCGGGGTTCCTGGGCACTGCGTCTTGCAGCAGCGCGTCACGTTTCTGATAGCCGGCAAAGGCGGCGGCCAGTAGCTGGTCCTGGCTCCAGTGCTCACGCTCGAAGGTTTCAATCAGGCGCCCTGCCGAAAGCACGCCGATGCGATCGCAGATCAGCATCAGTTCGCGCAGGTCGCTGGACACCACCACCAGCGCCTTGCCCTGGCGGGTCAGCTCGGCGAGCAGCCCATAGATGTCGAACTTGGCGCCCACATCGATACCGCGCGTGGGCTCGTCGAACAGCAGCACGGCGCAGTCGCGCTCCAGCCAGCGGCCGATCACCACCTTCTGCTGGTTGCCACCCGACAGCTCGCCCACCGTTTGTGCGGGCCCGGCGCTGCGGATGCGCATGGCCTGGATCTGGCGCTCGGCCAGGGCACGCTCGGCAGCACCATCCACCAGGCCCGCGCGTGAGATCGCCGGCATGTTGCCCAACGCCAGGTTGGCACTGACCGACTGCGACAACAGCAGGCCTTCGCCCTTGCGGTCTTCGGTAATCAGGGCCACGCCGTGGCGCACTGCAGCCATGGGCGAATCGATGCGCACCGGGCGCAACGGGCTGCCCAGCTCGATGCTGCCGCTGTCGGCCGTGTCGGCACCGAAGATCAGGCGCAGCAGCTCGGTACGCCCGGCACCGATAAGCCCGGAGATGCCGAAGATTTCGCCGCTGCGCACCTCGAACGAGACGTCCTGCACCTTGTCGCCCCGGCCCAGGCCGCTGACACGCAGTACCGGCTCGCCGATCGTGCGGCGCCCCAGGTCGATATGCTCGCCCAGCTCGCGCCCCACCATCAGGTTGACCAGTTGCTCGCTGCTGTAGCGCTGCATCGGTTCCACGCACACCAGCTTGCCGTCGCGCAGCACGGCAATGCGCTGGGCGATGCGCTTGAGCTCTTCGAGGCGGTGGGAAATGTAGATGATCGACACACCCCGTTGCTGCAGGCGCTCGATCTGGCTGAACAGCAGCTCCACCTCGCGTGCGGTGAGCATCGCGGTGGGCTCGTCGAGAATCAGCACATGGCAGTCGCCGATCAGGTTGCGGGCGATCTCCACCATCTGCTGATGGCCGATGCCCAGCTCGCCGACCAGCGTATCGGGGTCGATCGCTTCGAGCCCCACCTGCGCCATTGCTGCGATCGCCAGTTGGCGCAGGCGCGTGCGATTGACCCAGCCGGCGCGGCTGGGCAGGTTGTGCAGAAACAGGTTCTCGGCCACGCTCAGGGTGGGCAGCAGGTTGAGCTCCTGCATCACCATGCGCACGCCCTGGCGCTCGGCCGCGGTGCGGCTGGCGGGCTGATACACCTGGCCCTGGTAGAACATCTGCCCGGTGGTGGGGGTTTCGAGCCCGCCGATGATCTTCGACAGGGTGCTCTTGCCCGCACCGTTCTCGCCAGTCAGGGCCAGCACTTCGCCGCGCAGCAGGGACAGTTCGATATCGCCCAGCACGGGCTGGGCGTAGGTCTTGCCGATTGCACTGACCGACAACACGACATCCGCAGTCGCCGACATAAGGTGTTCTCCTGGCGCCCGCACCACGGCAGGCACCGTCAGCGGGCTAGGGCTGCTTGACCAGCTCGACCGGGGTCTGGATGACGTTGTCGGCATCCACGTCCGGCTTCTCGCCGCGCAGCATCTTCAGGGCCGCCTCTATACCGAACACCGCCTGCTTGGCGGCGTATTGATCGGCCGTGGCCAGCACGCGACCGTCGAGCAGCATCGGCTGGATCGCCTTGATGTTGTCGTAGCCCACCACCTGCACCGCACCGACCTTGCCTGCCGCGCGCACCGCCGACACCGCGCCGAGCGCCATGCTGTCGTTGCCGGCCAGCAGCGCCTTGAGGTCGGGGTATTCGTTGAGCATGGCCGAGGCCACGGCATTGCCCTTGTCGATCTCCCAGTTGCCCGATTGCACCGAGACAATCTTGATCTTGGCTGCCTCCATGGCGTCCTTGAAACCGGCGGTACGCTGCTGGGCGTTGGTGGTGGTCGGCACGCCCTCGATGATGCCGACCTGATCGCCCACGCTCAGGCGGGTGGCCAGGTACTCGCCCACCAGGCGCGCGCCCTTGCGGTTGTCGGGGCCCACGAAGGGCACGCTGAGGTTCTTGCTCTTGAGTACATCCGGGTCGAGGCGGTTGTCGATGTTGACCACGGTGATCCCCGCGTCCATGGCCTTCTTGACCACTGGCACCAGGGCCTTGGAATCGGCCGGGGCAATCACCAGCGCGTTGACCCCGGAGACGATCATCTGCTCGACGATGCGGATCTGGTTGCTGGTATCGGACTCGTCCTTTATGCCATTGGATACCAGGTCGAACTCGCCTGCGTGGTCTCTCTGGTAGGCCTTGGCGCCGTCTTCCATGGTGAGGAAGAACTCGTTGGCCAGCGACTTCATCACCAGGGCTACCTTGGGCTTGGCGGTGTCGGCACGGGCGTGGCTGAAGGGTACGGCGGTGGCGAGGGTGGCCAGCATGGCAACGGCCAACAGGCGTCCAGCAAAGGGCAGCGTCATGGGTTCACTCCGAATCTTATGATTTTTGTCGGGTCGCAAACGTTTGCGGTTAACAACTATGGAAACGCTACCGGGTTTTGTCAAATCTGCCGACCGCCCTTCATGGCCCCAATAGTGCCGGGAATTATCCTTAAAATCTTCGGAAAACCGAACATCTGGCACCGCAATAATTCGGGTTTCCGAAAACAGTTCCGGGCAGCACGGGGCATAAGCCCAAATAAATTTCTTATAAATCAATGAATTGACATCAACGCTCAGTTAATTGGGCAACTGGTACGCTTTCTGCTGAACTTGTGTGGGCAACACAGCAATTTCACTCATAAGGAACAATAACGATGAAAGCTGCGCTTCACTCCTTCGCTCCGGCCGCCCTGGCCCTGTTCATGTTCTTCCCTGCTGGCGCCTACGCCAAGGAAGCCGAAACCCAACAGAAACTCGCCAACGTGGTTATCCTCGCCACCGGCGGCACCATTGCCGGTGCTGGTGCCAGCGCCGCCAACAGCGCTACCTATCAAGCCGCCAAGGTGGGCGTCGACAAGCTGATTGCCGGTGTTCCGGAGCTGGCCAACCTGGCCAACGTACGCGGCGAGCAGGTGATGCAGATCGCCTCCGAAAGCATCACCAACGAAAACCTGCTGCAACTGGGCAAGCGCGTTGCCGAGCTGGCCGACAGCAAGGACGTGGACGGCATCGTGATCACCCACGGTACCGACACCCTCGAAGAGACCGCCTACTTCCTCAACCTGGTGGAAAAGACCGACAAGCCGATCGTGGTCGTGGGTTCCATGCGCCCCGGTACCGCAATGTCGGCTGACGGCATGCTCAACCTGTACAACGCCGTGGCCGTGGCCAGCGACAAGCAATCGCGCGGCAAGGGCGTGCTGGTCACCATGAACGACGAGATCCAGTCCGGTCGCGACGTGAGCAAGTCGATCAACATCAAGACCGAAGCGTTCAAGAGCGCCTGGGGCCCGATGGGCATGGTCGTGGAAGGCAAGTCGTACTGGTTCCGCCTGCCGGCCAAGCGCCACACGATGGATTCGGAGTTCGACATCAAGACCATCAGCAGCCTGCCTGCCGTGGACATCGCCTACAGCTACGGCAACGTAAGCGACACCGCCTACAAGGCCCTGGCGCAAAATGGCGCCAAGGCCATCATCCATGCCGGTACCGGCAACGGTTCGGTGTCCTCGCGCGTAGTGCCGGCCCTGCAGGAACTGCGCAAGAACGGCGTGCAGATCATCCGTTCGTCCCACGTCAACCAGGGCGGGTTCGTGCTGCGCAACGCCGAGCAGCCTGACGACAAGAACGACTGGGTAGTGGCGCACGACCTGAACCCGCAAAAAGCGCGCATCCTGGCCATGGTCGCCCTGACCAAGACCCAGGACAGCAAGGAGCTGCAGCGCATCTTCTGGGAATACTGAGTGCAGTAGCCCGGCAGGCCGCCCTTCCTACAGCGGGGCGGCCTAACCTCTTGTAACCTCGCCGCTTTTATTTTGCCCACGGTGCAGCAAAGCCTGCGCCGTGTGGTCACATGGGTTCTTTGAGCGACACGCAGTTGCGAAAAGCCTTACAGTAAAATACTGTATGCGCATACAGCAAAAACAAGGAACCTGTACCTGTGGCCACCTCCTCTGCCGCCAAGCCCGTCAGCAGCTACGAGCAACTGGGCATCCGCATTCAGAAAATCATCAACTCGCCAACCGCGCAGAAGTCCCGCGCGGCGCTGATCTTTCGCCTGGAGCACGAGTCGCCTGCCGACTGGGAGACCCTGCTCGAGGAAATCGCCGAAAACGACAACGTCACCCTGGCCTACAGGGATGACGGCGGCGTGCAGATTTTCTGGGTTGTGCCCAAGGAAGACTGAAGCCGTCGCCAGGCGCTGCCCGCCCACCCTGCTCCGACTTGTCGCCCTTCTGGGCGATGGTGTTATCCGTAGAATCTGGAAGTAATGATGTTCAAGAATCTTGCAGCTGCAGTGATGCTGCTGATGTTGTTGTGTGGCCAGGTGTTTGCTGAAACGCGTATCGGCACCTGGAACCTGGAACACCTGAGCGACCGCCCCAACAAGGACTTCAAGGCCATTGCCAAGGTCGCCAAAAATGTGGATTTTCTGGCTGTGCAGGAGCTGATGAGCGAAGCGGCCCTGGACAAGCTGGCCAGGGAACTCAGCCGCCAGAGCGGCGAGCCCTGGAGCCACATGGCCTCCGATGCGGTAGGCAGGTCTTCGTACAAGGAAATGTATGGTTTCGTGTGGAAGGACAGCAAGGTCGCCTATGAAGACGGTGCGGTGTCCTACCTGGACCGCAAGAAGATCTTCGAGCGCGAGCCCTACTCCGCGCGCTTCAAGTCACTCACCGACAATGCCTATTTCGTGGTGGCCACGGTGCATATCGTGTACGGGAAAAAGCCGTCTGACCGGGTCGCGGAAATCGATGCGCTGTCGAGCTACTGGACCTGGCTGAAGGAAGTCTACCCCGGCAACAATCACATCCTGCTGATGGGCGACTTCAACATGCCGCCCACTTCGCCTGCCTGGAAGTCGCTCAATGCCGCCGCCAGACCACTGGTGGTCGCAGGCGCCAGCACGTTGTCCACAACCGACGGCAAATTCGCCAACCTTTACGACAATATCTTCGTCAGCCATTCCTCGCCGCTGAAGGTCAACAGCGTGGGCGTGTACGACTACCCGAAACACCTGGGCATGACTCACCAGCAAGGCCGGGCGAACATCTCCGATCACGCGCCGATATTCCTGCGTGCAGAGCTGGGGCAAGGCAAGGGCACGGCCACGACCGCCGCGTCACCGGCAAGACCCGCCGCCGCCGCCAAAACCAAGGCTGCAACCGTGGCCGACGCCACCGGGCAAGTGCGCGGCAACCGGGCCAAGAAGCGCTACCACCGCCCGGACTGCCCGTCGTACAACAGCATTGCCGAAAAGAATCGGATCGAGTTCAGCAGCGAATCTGCCGCCCAGGCAGAGGGCTACAGCATCGCCGGCAATTGCCAGAAGGCCAGCTGAGGGGATAACGGTGCAGCCTTGGCGCCAAGGCTGCACCTGAAGATCACTTGACCAGCTGGAACTGACTGGCGCCCTGCAACTCCAGACGCGGCACGCCCTTGTACTGCTCGATACGCCCTATCACGCACACCGTGCGCCCCTCCAGCGGCTGCGCCAGCAACGTGGCGAACGCCGGGCGATGCTCGCCCCATACCACCAACCCCAACCGTCGCTTGCTGGGGAAGCTGGCACCCAGGTCGATCCAGGTCGGCTGGCCCCTGGACGACGGTTTGTAGGTCACCTTCATGATCGGGCCCAGCACCGCAGCGCTCTGCCCGATATGGTCGGCGGCCTGACGCCAGTCCAGCGGGTTATCGCAGGTGGCGCCCTGCAAGGTGGCGGGTGACGCCGGCGCCGCCACTGCCTGGCTGACCACGGCCGAGCCTGCAACCGACTCGGTGCCCTTGAACGCAAACACCACGATCAGAACCCCGATCAGCGCAGTGAATGACATGATCGTGTACTTCATGACCGAAACCTCCTTGTTGAGCCCTTTGATCCGGCTGCCCTGCGCCTGCGCCAACTGCTGCACGCTGGCGCTCTGGCGCGTGCTCGACAGCAGGTCGTGGGCTTTTTTTCGCTCGGCATCGAGCAGTACGCTGATATCCCGAGCGCAACGCTGCGGGTGATCCCTGACATCGCGGTTGGCAAAGCGCAGCACCCGCCAGCCCTGGGAAGTGAGTGCAGACTGCCGCCGCTGCCAGTCGATGAACTCGGGGTGCGACATGCCGGTGCCCGTACCGCTTTTGTCATAGCCATCGATTTCGATGGCGATGCGCACGTCTCCCTCTTCATTGATGACAAGGTCGCAGTAGCGTTGCTTGCCGTCATTGTCCTTGAAGGGGTATTGCGCACTCAGCGACTCGTAACGGATGCCCGCCACGAGGCTGAGCACGTTGCTGGCGAACAATCGTTCGTAGTCACTGCCGAACCGCGCCGCATTGGCCTTCAACCACTCGTCCTGGGTCATGTCCTGTCGTCTGCGCTGGAAAGTCGGGCCGGTGCAAAAGCACCCACTCTCGACCGATGCAGTCAAAAAGCCATAACGCAGCCGAGCCGCCGATTCTGGCCGACTCTGTAGGAAAAGTCGATTTTCAGGTGGGATCAGACGGCGGTCATTCGGGTAACTTCGCCGGCAAGGCCGGCCCGTGCAGCGGGTGACCGGTGGCGCTCAACATGGCTTCGCCCAGTGCTGGTTTGCCCGACGCCTTCAACCCCTGGGCGGCGCCCTGGATATCCCGCCCCTCCTTGTTCTGGCCCAGCTTGAACTTGCCGACCAGACGGGTGATCTCGATCTCGAGCCCGACGATGGCCTTGAGCATGTCGCGGATGTAGTCCTTCGGCGCGTCGGACATCTTCCACGGCACGGGCTGGGATGCTTCGTGGGTGCGCGTGAGCAGGGCCACCAGGCCACGCACGTAGTGCTCGTCATCGTGCAAGGTCACGCGGCCATGGGCGTGCACCACCTGATAGTTCCAGGTGGGCACCTGTTTGTGGGTCTCGTGCTTGCTGGGATACCAGTTGGGCGAGATGTAGGCATCGGCGCCGCGAAAGATCACCAGCACTTCATCGCCATCCTTGAGTTCGCGCCACAGCGGGTTGGCCCGCGATACGTGAGCATGCAGCACCCCCTGCTTGCCCTCCTGCGGCTTGAAGTGGAACGGCAGATGGTTGGCATCCAGCCCACCCTCGCCGTGGCTGACCAATACACCCAGCGGGTTCTGCATGATCAGCTGATGCAGCACCTCGGGGCGCGACTCGTTGAAATACTGCGGTACGTACATGGTTTGCATCCATCCGGCACAGGGCGATGGCAAATTGTGTGGCGCAACTGGCCCATGGTATAGATCCACTATCGAACAAAATGACTGGACCAGAAAACATGGCGCGCAAAGCTAACGTGGTGGATATTCCTTCGCTGGGCACGCTGGACCGCAGCAGCGGCCAACTGGGGCGCCAACTGGCCCAGGCGCTGCGTGCGGCGATCCGGCGCGGCGACCTCAAGCCCGGCGAGGCGCTGCCCTCGACCCGCATGCTGGCCAGATCGCTGATGATCGCGCGGGGCACGGCCATCGAGGCGTTCGAGCAACTGACGGCCGAGGGGTTTCTGGAGTCCCGCGGCCGTGCCGGCACGCGGGTCGCGCACAGCCTTGAAGAGCCACCTGCCGCGCACACGACAGGTGTGGCGCGGCCCGCCGCCAGCTCGGCACGCATCGAACGCTTTGCACAACTTGCCCGCCGCTTCGGCGAGGTACCCCAGGTACCGTTCGCCGTCTCGGTACCGCTGGGCAAGGCCGCGCCGGATGATATCTGGCGGCGCCTTGGCAACCGGGTGCGCGCCCGCGGCCCGGGTGCCCCTGCCGGCTATGGCGACCCGCTGGGGGAAATCGAGCTGCGCGAGGCGGTGGTGGACTATGTGCGCAAATCCCGCTCGGTACGCTGCGAGGCCAGCCAGGTGATCATCACCTCCGGCACCCAGCAGGGCCTGTATCTGGCCTGCCAGGTGCTGCTGGACATCGGCGATTTCGCCTGGGTCGAAGACCCGGCCTACCGCGGTATCACCGCCATTCTCGAAAGCGCCGGGCACAGCGGGCAGATGGTGCGCGTACCGGTGGACGCCGAGGGCATGGACGTGGAACACGCCGTCGCCACCTGCCCCCACGCCCGCGCCGCCTTCGTCACCTCTTCGCACCAGTACCCGCTGGGCATGCCGATGAGCATGACCCGGCGCGAGGCACTGCTGAGCTGGGCCAGAACCCACAATGCATGGGTGATCGAGGACGACTACGACGGCGAGTTGCGCTATGCAGGGCACCCGTTCCCCTCGTTGCAGGGGCTGGACCCTGAACGGGTGATCTACCTGGGCACCTTCAGCAAGATCCTGTTCCCGTCACTGCGCCTGGGCTATGCGATCGTGCCGCCGGACCTGGTGGACGCCTTCTGCGGTGCCCGCGTGCTGATGGACCGTCATCCGGCCAACGCCGACCAGCAGGTACTGGCGGCCTTCATCAACGAAGGCCATCTGGACCGGCACATCCGCCGCATCCGCGGTGTGTACGCCACCATCCACCGCCAGGTGAACGAAGCGGTGGCGCGCTGGCTGGAGCCTGAGCTGGCCTGGCTGCAACCGACCGACCAGGGCATGCACCTGGTGCTGTGGCTGGCAGCAGGTATCGACGACAGGCAGGTAGCGGACCAGGCCGCAGAGGCCGGGGTGGTGGTGCGCGCGGTATCCCCCATGTATGCGGGGCCGCACGGCAGGCCCGGGCTGGTGCTCGGCCTGGGTGGGTTCAGTGGCGAAGCCATCGATGCGGCGATGCAGCGCCTGGCACGGGTGATCGAAAGCGCCAGCGTTCAGGCCAGCGCCTGCAGGTAGGCGCTGGCCTGCTGATAGCGCTGCAGGCGCGCGATGTCTTCGGGGCCGGGCATGGCGATGCGCGAAAGGTCGCTGTTGTCGGCAAGGTCGGCAAGCTTTACCACCCGTGCCAGCGGGTCGCTGCCCAGCCGCGCGACGAAGGCCTCGTAGCTTTCGTCATCGCGCCGGCTCAGCGCCTGCACCGCCGCCAGTATCTTCAGGGCGAAGCCTTCGCGGGCCAGGTCCGACAAGCTCATGCTGGTATCTTCAAGCACGTCGTGCAGCACCGCGACGATGCGCTGTTCGGTGGTCTGCACCCTCAGCATCACCCGCAACGGGTGCAGGATATACGCAGTGCCGCCCTTGTCCTGCTGCCCTTCATGGGCCCTGGCGGCAACCGCAATGGCTCGCTCCAGTGTGGACATAAGCCCCCTCCTCTAACCCTCGCGCCGTCGCAGGCGCGCCATGCTGCAGGCATCGGTGAACACACCGTCACGTAAAGCATAGTCGCGCAAATGCCCTTCCACCTCGAAGCCGTGGCGCCGGTACAGCGCCAGTGCCGGCTGGTTATCGGCGTAAACAGTGAGTTCGACGCGCTGCAGGCCCATCCAGTTGTCCGCCACCTCGAGCACCGCCGACAACAGCCGTGTGCCCACCCCCTGCCCTTGCCAGGCCGGGGCGACGCCCATGCCGATGCCGCCGCAATGACCGCGACGTACACGTATGAACTGCTCGAGCGTACAGCTGCCGATCACCTCGCCTTGATGTAAGGCCACCAGAAACACCATTCGTTCGTTGTCGGTGGCGATGCGTTTGCGCCACAGGTCGGCGCTCTGATACGGCATCTGCAGCACCTGCCGCGCCACCTGCGGGTGGTTGTACAGGGCCGTGAGCCCCTCGACGTGCTGTTCGGTACAACGTTGAAGGGTAATGGCGAAGGGCGAATCACTCATGACGGCTCATCCTTGAAGACAAGCCGTGAGTGTAAGAGGCGCCGCCGCGTGCTGGCTAGCGCTCGGCGCCGTGCTGGATGACCACCGAATCGGTACCCAGGCGCGCCATCACATCGTTCTTGCTGGCCAGGGCCTCCTCTTTGGTCGGGTAAGGGCCCAGCAGTACCACCGGCTTGCCGTCGCGGTACACCACCGAGGATGGAATCTGTTTTTCGATCAGGCGCGCGGTCATGTCGCTGAGGGCGCCCATGTTCGGGCCCTGGATGATCTCGACGTCCCAGCCTTCGGGCGCGGGCTGGTCGGCCAGGGCATCGGCACGGCGCTGCAGGTCGGCACCACCGCAGATTTCGCGGATGCGCAGGTCGCCGCCGGTTTCGTCGATGATGATCTGGTAGTCGTCGCCCTGCTTGATGGCCACGTAGCTGCGGTAAGGCTGGAACACACCGGCCGCGTCCTTGCCACGGAACTGGCCGCAGATATCGCCCTGCTTGTTGAATCGCACGTTGGCGAACTTGGCCGTCTTCGGGTTATCCAGATGCTCGGCAACCTGCTTGTGTACCCGTTCGGCATCGTTGTCACAGCCGGCCAGGGCCAGCACTGCCATTACCACCGCCACTTTGCGCACGCGTCTATCTCCAGGTTTCAAGCGGCGGATTTTAGCATCTGTGCAAGGCCGGGGGTTACAATCGCCCGGCCTTGAACTTCCATAGGGCATTCCATGCGCCAGGTACTGCTGATTATCGACGTACAACCCTCGTTCAACCCGCCGCAATGGCTGGTAGACGGCATAGCATCACTGATCGGCCGCATGCCGTCGGTGGCGAGCGTGGAGCGCCATGATGAATCGGTGACCCCGTTTCAACGTCAGCTGGGCTGGCAACCGGCGGCGCACGACCAGAGCCTGGTGGCGGCAGATCGTATCTTCATCAAGCATGGCTACGCCCCGACGGCCGAGATGCTGGATTACCTCAGGCAATTGAACCCCGAGCGCGTGCTGGTGTGCGGCATACAGACCGACACCTGCGTGCTGGCGGCGGGGTTCGCGCTGTTTGATGCGGGGCTGCAGCCGACCCTGATCAGCGACCTCACGGTAGGGTCGTCGCTGGATCGCTCGGGGCAGTTGGGGGTGAGCCTGTGGCGGCATCATTTCGGGCACGTGGTGAGTACGCAACAGTTGCGGTGAAGGCTTCGCCGGCAAGGCCGGCGAAGCGGCCAGCACAAACCATCCCTCATTCGCGGATGCAATCCACCGTATACACGTCCCCCACCTCATGCTGCAGCCCGTGCACATCGGCCACAAACCCGGGGAACCCACGGTCGAACGCCCGTGCAAAGCCCAGGTAGTCGATGATCGAGCGCGTCGACTCGGTAAACCGCTCCCCGGGCATGATCAACGGAATCCCCGGCGGGTACGGCACCAGCATCACCGCCGCCACCCGCCCGATCAGGCGCTCGATCGGCACCGCCTCGACCTCGCCGCGCACCAGCTTGTCATACGCATCCCCCGGCTTCATCACCACCTCGGGCAAACGCGTGTACAAGCGCTTGAGCTGCTTGGCCGTGGCGTTGGCGCGGTAGCATTCGTGCAACTGCTCGCACAGGTCGCGCAGGCCCATGCCGTGGTAGCGCAACGGGTCCAGCTGCGCCACGCACGGCAGGCTCTGCAGCAGCGCGGTATTGGCGTCGTAGTTGCGCTTGAACTCCAGCAGTTCGGTGAGCAAGGTGCTCCACTTGCCCTTGGTGATCCCCATCGAGAACAGCACCAGAAACGAATACAGGCCGGTCTTCTCCACCACCAGCCCGCGCTCCCACAGGAACTTGCTGACCACTGCCGCAGGAATACCATGCTCGCCCAGGCTGCCGCCCGCATCCAGCCCCGGCATCACCAGCGTGACCTTGATCGGGTCGAGCAGCACGTAGTCTTCGCTCACATCGCCAAAACCGTGCCATTCGGCCTGGGGTTGCAGCAGCCAGTCCTCGGTCGCCACGCGGTGAATGCCACCCACCTGCGGCGGTTGCCAGATACTGAACCACCAGTCGTCGTCGGCCAGGTGCTCGCGCAGGTTGGCCAGCGCACGCCGAAAGCTCAGCGCCTCGTCGAACATTTCCTGCAGCAGCGAGCGCCCAGCCGGGCCTTCCATCATCGCCGACGAGACGTCCAGCGAGGCCAGGATGCTGTACTGCGGCGAGGTGGAGATATGCATCATGAACGCCTCGTTGAATCGATCACGGTCGAGCTGGCGTGCACCGCCGTCCTGCACGTGGATCATCGAGGCCTGGCTGAACGCGGCCAGCAGCTTGTGGGTGGAATGGGTGCTGAACACCAACGGGCTGTCGGCACTGCGCGAAGTACCCATGGCGTAACGCCCGGCAAAGAATTCGTGAAACGCCGCGTAGGCGTACCAGGCCTCGTCGAAATGCAGCACCTCGACACTGTTGCCCAGCACCTGCTTGATCATTTCGGCGTTGTAGCACAGCCCGTCATAGGTGGAGTTGGTCACCACCGCCATCTTCACCCGCGGCTCGCGCCCTGCGGCCAGCGGGTTGGCTTCGATCTTGGCCTGGATCGCCTCGCGGCTGAACTCGCTCAGCGGGATGGGGCCTATGATGCCCAGCTCGTTGCGCTCCGGACACAGGTACAGGGGGATTGCGCCGGTCATGATGATTGCGTGCAACACCGACTTGTGACAGTTGCGATCCACCAGCACCAGGTCGTCACGCCCGACCATCGAGTGCCAGACGATCTTGTTGGCGGTGGAGGTGCCGTTGATCACGAAGAAGGTGTGGTCGGCGCCGAAGTTGCGCGCCGCACGCGCTTCGGCCGCCGCCAGGGGGCCGGTATGGTCGAGCAGCGACCCCAGCTCCGGCACCGACACCGACAGGTCCGAACGCAGGGTGTTCTCGCCGAAGAACTGGTGAAACGCCTGGCCCACCGGGCTCTTGCGATACGCCACGCCACCGCCATGGCCCGGCGTGTGCCAGGAGTAGTTCGATTGCGCGGTGTGCTGCACCAGGGCCTTGAAGAACGGCGGCAGCAGGCCGTCCAGGTAGTTGTGCGCTGCCCGCGCCACTTGCCGGGCCAGAAACGGCACGGTGTCTTCGAACAGGTAAAGGATGCCGCGCAACTGGTTCAGTTCGCTCATGGCGTCGGCTGGCGCGTTCTCCAGGGTCACCTGCTCGCCCAGTGCGAAGATCGGCAAGTGCGGTGCGCGCACCCGCGCCAGGCGAATCAGCTCGACCATGTTCTGCAGCAGGTGGGTGTTTTCCCCCGCGCCTTCGGCCGCAATCAGCATGCAGGCCAGGCCGTGGTGGGTGGCCGCTACCAGGCGGCCCTCGGCGTAGTCCACCGCCGGCAGAATGGTAAAGCCGTCCTGGGCCAGTTCCTGGGCAATGCCGCGCACGCGATCACCGGCCACGCTGTCGGCCTTGATATCGCGGTGCACGATGAGTATCGGAAACTTGAGGTCCTTGTACATGGGCGCCGGCACCTTCTGAGCGACAGGCCGTGAGGCCGTTCATTTCAGGGTAGAAGGTCGGCGCCAGGTACGCGGCGGGATTTGCTTCAGCGGGCCTCGAGCAGTTGCTGCCACAAGGCCGGGCCACCGGTGGATTTTGCCACTGCTTCAAGGCGCGCCATGTGCGCTTGCAGCTCTGCCTCGGTGGCCGGGATGATGCGCCCCGGCTGACGCCCCACCAGCCGACGGATCTCGCTGCCCTGGCTGGACTGGCCTTCGCCCTCGCTGTCGCTGCCGGCCAGTGACAGGCTGGTCTGGCCGCCGGTCATGGCCAGGAACACGTCCGCCAGCAACTCGGAGTCGAGCAACGCGCCGTGCAGTTCGCGGCCGGAGTTGTCTACGCCATAGCGTTTGCACAAGGCATCGAGGCTGTTGCGCTGGCCGGGGTGACGCTCGCGGGCCATCAGCAGGGTGTCGAGCACCTCGCAGTGCTGTGCGATATCGGCGCGATCGTGCTGGCCGAGCATGGCGAATTCGTTGTTGATGAAACCAACGTCGAACGCCGCGTTGTGGATGATCAGCCGCGCGCCCTTGATGTACTCGAAGAACTCGTCGGCGATTTCGGCGAAACGCGGCTTGCCCACCAGGAATTCGTCGGTGATGCCGTGCACCCCGATCGCGCCCTCGTCGCTTTCGCGGTCGGGCTGCAGGTACACGTGGAAATTGCGTCCGGTCATGCGCCGGCCGACCAGCTCGATACAGCCGATCTCGATGATGCGGTGACCATCGGCCACCGGCATACCGGTGGTTTCGGTGTCGAGCACTACCGACCTGTTGTTCTGCATCTCCACGTCGGTCATCTCCTGCCGCGTACTGCCTGAATATTGAAAGCGGCGAATTTTACCTCACCCGGGGCAGGATGTGGCGAATTCGCTAAAGGGAGGGTTCAGCGTTGCTTGCGCAGATCGTCGACGCCGCGGTTGGCCAACTGGTCGGCACGCTCGTTGCCCGCGTGGCCGACGTGCCCGCGCACCCACTGCCATTTCACGTTGTGGCGGTTGACCTGTTCGTCGAGCTGCTGCCACAGGTCGGCGTTCTTGACCGGCTCCTTGGCGGCGGTCTTCCAGCCACGCTTCTTCCAGTTGACCATCCACTCGGTGATGCCTTTCATCACGTACTGCGAGTCGGTCACCAGCAGCACATCACACTGGCGCTTGAGCGCCTCGAGGCCCTTGATGGCGGCCATCAGCTCCATGCGGTTGTTGGTGGTTTCGCGCTCGCCGCCCCACAGCTCCTTTTCGACGCCCTTGCAGACCAGCAGCGCGCCCCAGCCGCCCAGGCCAGGATTGCCCTTGCAGGCACCATCGGTGTAGATCTCGACGCTTTCGACGCTTTCGCTCATGTACAGCCTTTATTCATCATTGAAGGTGCGGCCCTCGGGGTGAGGCGTGCGCCGGTTGACCTTGGCCATCGGCAACGGCAGCAGCTTGCCCATCGGCTCGCGGCGCACCTGGCGCAGCGGGCGCAGGCCCACCACCATCTTGCGCGCCACCAGCACGTACACACCGCCACCGGATATCTGCCAGCGCCCGGCAGCACGCTCCCAGCCAGACAACCGTGCCTGCCAGGCCGGCGAGGCAAGCGGCGGACGATAGCACCCGAAGCGGCGTTTCTCCAGCGCGAAGCCCAGCAGGTTGAGCCAGTCGCCCACCCGCGACGGCGAGATGCAGCGCGCCTTGCGCAACGCATCATGGGCAAACACCCGGCGCAGGCCCCAGGTGCTCCAGGGGTTGATCCCGACGATCAGCAGATGCCCGCCAGGGCGCACGCTGCTGGCCGCCTCGCGCAGCAGGCCGTGGGGCGAGAGGCTGAAGTCCAGCCCGTGCTGCAGCACCACCACGTCGGCGGCGTGCTCGCTCAGGGGCCAGGCCTGTTCTTCGCACACGATCTCGACGCCCGGTAGCGGCGCCCCCAGGCGCACGTTGCGTTGCACCTGCGGGGCATTGGGCGGTGCCTCGGCGCAAGGGCCGTAATGCACCAGGTAGCCACCGAAGAAGCGCCCCAGCTCCTCTTCGAGCAGGCGCTGTTCCCCGGCGAGCAGCTGCTGGCCCAGCGGGCCGGCGAACCACTCGCGCGCCTGGCTGATCAGCTCGAGCCACTGCGGGTCGGCCTGGGCAAAGGCTTGATCGGTCATTGCTGTCTCCCTTGGAAGGTTCTCGACAACGCACATAGCTACTAAGATGCACCCATGTCCACCGTTTGGCGAATCGCACGATGATACAGATACAGGCCCTGCCCGCTTTCAGTGATAACTACATCTGGTTGTTACAAGATGCCGTGAACCAGCGTTGTGCGGTGGTCGACCCGGGCGATGCCGCCCCCGTGCTGGCCTGGCTGCAGGCGCATGCCGACTGGCAACTGACCGACATTCTGATCACCCATCACCACCACGATCATGTGGGCGGCGTTGAGCAGCTCAAGGCGCACACCGGCGCCCGCGTCAGCGGCCCGGCCAACGAACGCATACCCGCCCGCGACCAGGCCCTGAACGACAATGACCGCCTCGAGGTGCTGGGGCTTGAGTTCCAGGTGTTCGCCGTACCCGGCCACACCCTGGGGCACATCGCCTATTACTGTGCCCAGCCGCAGTTGCCGATGCTGTTCTGTGGCGACACGCTGTTCGCCGCCGGCTGCGGGCGCCTGTTCGAGGGCACGCCGGAGCAGATGCACCACTCGCTGGAGCGCCTGGCAGCGCTGCCGGCGGCCACCCAGGTGTATTGCGCCCACGAATACACCCTGAGCAACCTGCGCTTTGCCTGTGCGGTCGAGCCGCAGAACCCGCACGTTATCCAACGCTTCGAAGACGTTACCGCACTGCGCGCGCAAGATCGCATCACTTTGCCCTCCACCATCGCGCTGGAGAAGCTGACCAACCCGTTTTTGCGGGTAGCAGAAACATCCGTTAAACAAAAAATAGACGAACGGGTGGGCCGCATAAACCCTACGCCCAGTGCTGTTTTTGCAGGGTTGCGGGCCTGGAAAGACACGTTCTAAACAGGCGCTGTGAAGGTCGGAAAATTCTCAAAGGTTGACCGATGGGGGGTGCCTTTCTAGAATCGCCCGACATTTTTGCCCGGAACTTTCCCCCAGCCAATGTCGTCCCCTAGCCGCAGAACCTTCAATTCCGTTGCCCTGACGCGCCTGGCCCAAGCCAGTGCGCTGGCCCTGGCCGCCACCCTCGTGGGCTGCCAGAGCACGCGCCAGGTCGATGAATCCGATAGCGTTCGCGCGCACAACTTCCAGGCGCGGATCAAGCAGAAACCGATCTTCGTGCATGACAAGAAGCCGGTCGAGCCAGCCGTGGCCCAGGACGTCTGGGAACGCATGCGCCAGGGCTTCCAGTTGCAGGACGGCATTGCGGTGAACCCGCGCATCGAGCAGCAGCGCCTGTGGTTCGCCAGCAACCCTTCGTTCCTGGAAGGCGCCGGCGACCGCGGCAGCCTGTACATCCACTACATCGTCGAGCGTCTTGAAGAGCGCGACATGCCGCTGGAGCTGGCCCTGCTGCCGGCAATCGAAAGTGCCTACAACCCGATGGCCTATTCCCGCGCCCACGCGGTGGGCCTGTGGCAGTTCATCCCGTCCACCGGGCGCTACTTCAACCTGCGCCAGACGCGCTTCTACGATGGCCGTCGCGACATCACCGCCTCGACCAACGCGGCGCTGGACTACCTGACCCGCCTGCACGACATGTTCAACGGCGACTGGCTGCTGGCGCTGGCGGCCTACAACGCCGGTGAAGGCACGGTCAGCCGCGCCATCGAGCGCAACGAGAAGCTCGGCCTGCCAACCGACTACTGGAACCTGCCGCTGCCCAAGGAAACCCGTGACTACGTGCCAAAGCTGCTGGCCCTGTCGCAGGTGGTACTGACCCCGCAGGCGTACGGCGTGAACCTCAACCCGATTGCCAACGAACCCTACTTCGAAGCCGTGGCGATCAAGGACCGACTCGACCTGTCGCGGGTCGCCGCACTGGCCGAGATCGACGAAGACGAACTGTTCCAGCTCAACCCGGCCTTCAAGAAACGCATGACCGTGGACGGCCCGCAGCAGTTGCTGGTACCCACCGCCAAGGCGCAACTGCTGACCACCAGCCTGTCGAACATGAAGCCCGAAGAGCTGCTCAGCCTGCAGCCGAAGAAGGCGGTATTCGAGGCAGCCCTGGCCGAAGCCTCGACGCCGGTGCGCAACAGCCGCTACCGGGTCAAGCGTGGCGACAACCTGGGCAGCATCGCCCGGGCCAACAAGGTCAGCGTCAAGGACCTGCAGCGCTGGAACAAGCTGCGCGGCAACAACCTCAAGGTCGGCCAGACCCTGGTGATGCAAGGTGCGCAGCCTGCCAGCGCGGCCGGCAACCAGAAGAAGCCTACCCAGTACAAGGTGCGCAAAGGCGATTCGCTGTACATGGTGGCCAAGCGTTTCAACGTTGAAATGCAGCACCTCAAGCGTTGGAATCCGCGCAGCGGCCACGCCCTCAAGCCCGGCCAGACCCTCACCGTCTACCTGCCGCACTGAGACCCGGGCCAGGCCTGCCTGGCCGCGGCCCCGGCGATCTCCGGGGCTGCTCTTTTTCCTGCCGATACAAGCTGTTACTGTAGCCGGAATAAAGCCCAAGCCCGGATCGGATCGCCGACTTGATACGTCCCCTCCTGTTGCTGTCATTCAGCCTGGCCTTGAGCTTTCCCGCGGGCGCGACCATCAGCGAAAGTCACGGTTACGCCCAGTTCGGCACGCTCAAGTACCCAGCCAAATTCACCCATTTCGATTGGGTAAATCCGCAAGCGCCCAAAGGCGGCACCTTGCGCGCCATGGCATTCGGCACGTTCGATACCCTCAACCCCTATACCTTCAAGGGCTCAAGCCCGGTCACCACGCCCAACTTCCTGCAGTACGGGGTGAACGAGCTGAACGAGACCCTGATGGTGGGCACCGGCCAGCGCGACCCCTCGGGCGATGAAGCCACCTCCAGCTACGGGCTGATCGCCCGTTCGGTGGAGTACAGCGAAGACCGCAGCTGGGTGGTGTTCAACCTGCGTCCCGAGGCACGCTTTCACGATGGCCGGCCGATCACCGCCGCCGACGTGGCGTTCTCCTACCGCACCCTGCTCAAGGAAGGCCACCCGCTCTACCGCACCAACCTGCAGGAAGTGCAGCGGGTCGACATCCTCAACCCCAAGCGCATCCGCTTCGTGTTCAAGCGTGCCGGCAACCCGCTGCTGATCTTGCGCCTGGGCGAAATGCCGGTGCTGCCCCAGCATTACTGGAAAGGCCGCGACTTCAAGGCCACCACCTTCGAACCGCCACTGGGCAGCGGCCCGTACCGCATCACCCAGGTACAGCCAGGTCGAAGCCTGGTGTTCGAGCGGGTCAAGGACTACTGGGGCAAGGACCTGGCAGTCAACCGCGGCAAGTACAACTTCGACCGCGTCGAGTTCGAGTTCTACCGCGACAGCGATGTGGCCTTCGAGGCCTTCAAGGCGGGTGAGTTCGATGTCTACATCGAGCACCAGGCCAAGAACTGGGCCACCGGCTACAACTTCCCCGCTGTGCGTCGTGGCCAGGTGATCCAGGCGCAGATCGCCCACCAGATCCCGACCCAGACTCAGGGGTTGTTCATGAACAGCCGGCGCGCCGCCTTCAGCGACGACCGCGTGCGCCAGGCGCTGGGCCTGATGCTGGACTTCGAATGGACCAACCGCACCCTATTCAGCAGCGCCTACAAGCGCGCCAGCAGTTACTACCCCAACAGCGAGTTCAGCGCCACCGGCCTGCCGGTGGGCAAGGAGTGGCTGCTGCTGGCGCCGTACCGCGACCAACTGCCTGCCGCCCTGTTCACCCAGCCCTACAGCGTGGGCAAGACCAACGGGCGCGGTATCGACCGCGATACCCTGCGCCAGGCCCTCAACCTGCTCGGCCAGGCAGGCTGGAAGCTCAGCGGCCAGCGCCTGCTCAACAGCAACGGGCAGCCGCTGAAGCTGGAAATTCTGCTGGTGAACCCGAACCTGGAGCGGATCCTGCAACCTTATGTCGAAAATCTTGCCAGCATCGGTATCGACGCGCGCTTGCGCACGGTAGACCGGGCCCAGTACAAACAACGGCTGGACCAATTTGATTTCGACATGATTCTGATGACCCTGAACCAGACCCTGAGCCCGGGCCTTGAGCAGTGGCTGTATTTTCATTCCAGCCAGGCCGCCACCAAAGGCAGCAAGAATTACGCGGGCGTGAAGAGCCCGGTGGTCGACCACCTGCTAGAGTCCCTGCTCAATGCACAGAGCCGCGACGACCAGGTGGCTGCGGCGCGCGCCCTCGATCGAGTGCTGCTATGGCAGCACTACATGGTTCCCAACTGGTATCTCGACTATCACCGCCTGGCCTACCGCAACCGGTTTGCCTTTGTCGCCACGCCGCCCTACACCCTGGGGCTGAACAGCTGGTGGCTCAAGCCCACGGAGAACGCCCAATGATGCCATTGCCGTGCCTGCGCCTGATCGCAGGCGGCCTGCTGCTGGCCAGCCTGAGCCTTCAGGCCCTGGCCGCCCCGCAACATGCAGTGACCCTCTACGACGAAGCGCCCAAGTACCCGGCCAACTTCAAGCATTTCGACTATGTGAACCCCGACGCGCCAAAGGGCGGCACCTTTCGCGTGAACGGCTCCGGCAGCTTCGACAGCCTCAACCCCTTCATCAACAAGGGCGTGCCGGCCGACAACATCGATCTGGTATACGACACCCTGGCGCGCAACAGCCTCGATGAGCCATTCACCGAATACGGGCTGCTGGCCAGGCAGATCGAAAAAGCCCCCGACAACAGCTGGGTGCGCTTCTACCTGCGCCCCGAGGCGCGCTTTCAGGATGGCCATCCGGTCCGTGCCGAAGACGTCGTGTTCACCTTCAACACCCTGGTCACCAGCGGCGCACCGCTGTACCGCGCCTACTATGCCGACGTCGACGAAGTGATCGCCGAAGACCCGCTGCGTGTGCTGTTCAAGTTCAAGCACAAGGGCAACCGTGAACTGCCGCTGATCCTCGGCCAGTTGCCGGTGCTGCCCAAGCACTGGTGGGCCAACCGCGACTTCACCAAAGGCAACCTGGAGATCCCCCTGGGCAGCGGGCCGTACAAGGTCGCCGAGGTCAAGGCCGGACGCTCGGTCCGCTACGTGCGCGACCCCGAGTACTGGGGCAAGGACCTGCCGATCAACCGCGGCTTCTACAATTTCGACACCATTCGCGTCGACTACTACCGCGACAATACCGTGGCGCTCGAGGCGCTCAAGGCCGGCCAGTTCGACTACTGGCTGGAGGTCAGCGCCAAGAACTGGGCCACCGCCTACAACATCCCGGCAGTTCGCCAGAACCGCCTGATCCGCGAAGAGATCGCCAACGGCAACCCGACCGGCATGCAGGGCTTCGTGTTCAACCTGCGCCGCCCGATCTTCCAGGACGTGCGCGTGCGTGAGGCACTGAGCCTGCTGCTGGACTTCGAGTGGACCAACAAGCAGCTGTTCAATGGCGCCTACACCCGCACCACCAGCTACTTCGAAAATTCCGACATGGCGGCCAGCGGCCTGCCGGATGCGGCCGAACTGAAACTGCTGGAACCGCTGCGCGGGCAGATCCCCGACAAGGTGTTCACCGAAGCGTTCAAGAACCCGGTCACCGATGGCAGCGGCATGATCCGCGAGCAGCAACGCCAGGCCTACAAGCTGCTGCAGGAAGCCGGCTGGCGCATCCAGGACGACAAGATGGTGGATGCCCAGGGCAAGCCGGTGGTGATCGAGTTTCTGCTCGCCCAGACCGAGTTCGAGCGCATCCTGCTGCCCTACAAGCGCAACCTGGCCGACCTGGGCATCGAGCTGAACATTCGCCGGGTGGACGTATCGGAGTACATCAACCGCCTGCGCTCGCGCGACTTCGACATGATCGTGGGCGGCTTCCCGCAATCCAACTCGCCGGGCAACGAGCAACGCGAGTTCTGGCAGAGCGCCAGCGCCGACAAGCCCGGCAGCCGCAACTTCATGGGCCTCAAGGACCCGGCCGTGGACACCCTGGTGGACGGCCTGATCAATGCCGACTCGCGCCAGAGCCTGATCGAACACACCCGTGCCCTGGACCGCGTGCTGCAATGGGGCTACTACGTGGTACCCAACTGGCACATCAAGACCTGGCGCGTGGCGTACTGGAACCATATCGGCCACCCGGCCACGCCGCCCAAGTACGACATCGGCATCAACACCTGGTGGATCAAGCCGGACGTGAAACCGGTGGTGCCGGGGGCCGCAGATGCCGCCCCAGCCGATGCTGCCCCAGCGGGCGAGGCACCTTGACATGCTGGCCTATATCTTTCGCCGCCTGTTGCTGATCATCCCCACCCTGCTGGGTATCCTGATCATCAACTTCGTGATCATCCAGGCCGCGCCCGGTGGCCCGGTGGAACAGATGATCGCCAAGCTCGAAGGCTTCGACGGCGCCACCAGCCGCATCGCCGGTGGCGGCTCGGAAGTATCCGTGGCCGGCTCCAACTACCGTGGCGCCCAGGGCCTGGACCCTGCCCTGGTCAAGGAAATCGAGCGCATGTACGGCTTCGACAAGCCGGCGCCGGAACGCCTGTGGATCATGATCAAGAACTACGCGCGGCTGGATTTCGGCGACAGCTTCTTCCGCGACGCCAAGGTCATCGACCTGATTGCCGAGAAGATGCCGGTGTCGATCTCGCTGGGGCTGTGGAGCACGCTGATCATGTACCTGGTGTCGATCCCCCTGGGCATCGCCAAGGCTACCCGGCACGGCAGCCACTTCGACGTGTGGACCAGCTCGGCCATCATCGTTGGCTATGCGATCCCGGCATTCCTGTTCGCCATTCTGCTGATCGTGCTGTTTGCCGGCGGCAGCTACCTGGACTGGTTCCCCTTGCGCGGGCTCACCTCGAACAACTTCGATGAGCTGAGCACCACGGGCAAGATCCTCGATTACTTCTGGCACCTGACCCTGCCGGTGACCGCGCTGGTGATCGGCAACTTCGCCACCATGACCCTGCTGACCAAGAACAGCTTCCTCGACGAGATCAACAAGCAGTATGTGATCACCGCCAAGGCCAAGGGCCTGAGCCCCAACCGGGTGCTCTACGGGCACGTGTTTCGCAACGCGATGCTGCTGGTGATCGCGGGCTTTCCCTCGGCATTCATCGGCATATTCTTCACCGGCTCGCTGCTGGTGGAGGTGATCTTTTCCCTCGATGGCCTGGGCCTGATGAGCTTCGAGGCGGCCATCAACCGCGACTACCCGGTGGTGTTCGGCACGCTGTTCATCTTCACCCTGCTGGGCCTGGTGGTGAAGCTGATCGGTGACCTGACCTACACCCTGGTCGATCCGCGTATCGACTTCGACAGCCGGGAGCACTGAGATGACCCTATCCCCTCTCAACCGCCGCCGCTTCGAACGCTTCAAGGCCAACCGCCGTGGCTGGTGGTCGCTGTGGCTGTTCCTGATCCTGTTCGGGCTGAGCCTGGGCGCCGAGCTGATCGCCAACGACAAGCCGCTGGCGGTGCGTTACGACGGCGAATGGTACTTCCCCGCCCTCAAGCGCTACCCCGAGACCACCTTCGGCGGCGAGTTCCCGCTGGAGGCCAACTACAAGAGCCCGTACATCCGCGAGTTGCTGGCAGCCAAGGACAGCTGGGTGCTGTGGGCACCGATCCCGTTCAGCTACCAGAGCATCAACTACGACCTGAAGGTGCCCGCCCCGGCCCCGCCCTCGGCGCAGAACCTGCTGGGCACCGACGACCAGGGCCGCGACGTGCTGGCGCGGGTGATCTACGGCTTTCGTATCTCGGTGCTGTTCGCCCTGACGCTGACGGTATTCAGCTCCATCATCGGGGTGATCGCAGGCGCCCTGCAGGGCTTCTATGGCGGCTGGGTCGACCTGGCCGGGCAGCGCTTTCTGGAGATCTGGTCGGGGTTGCCGGTGCTGTACCTGCTGATCATCCTGGCCAGTTTCGTGCAGCCCAACTTCTGGTGGCTGCTGGGCATCATGCTGCTGTTCTCGTGGATGAGCCTGGTGGACGTGGTGCGCGCCGAGTTCCTGCGCGGGCGCAACCTGGAATACGTGCGCGCGGCGCGGGCGCTGGGCATGCAGAACGGCGCGATCATGTACCGGCACATCCTGCCCAACGCGATGGTCTCGACCATGACCTTTTTGCCGTTCATCCTGACCGGCGCCATCGGCACCCTCACGGCGCTGGACTTTCTCGGCTTCGGCCTGCCACCGGGCGCGCCGTCGCTGGGCGAGCTGGTGGCCCAGGGCAAGTCCAACCTGCAGGCGCCGTGGCTGGGCATGAGCGCCTTCGCGGTACTGGCACTGATGCTCAGCCTGCTGGTGTTCATCGGCGAGTCCGCCCGCGATGCCTTCGACCCGAGGAAATGAGATGAGCAACGACACCTTGATCGAAGTGCGCGACCTGTCGGTGGAGTTCGTCACCGGGGCGCAGCAGCAACGCGTGGTCGAAGGCATCAGCTTCGACATCCGTCGTGGCGAGACATTGGCACTGGTGGGCGAAAGCGGCTCGGGCAAGTCGGTGACCGCGCACTCCATCCTGCGCCTGCTGCCCTACCCGCTGGCCCGCCACCCCAGCGGCAGCATCACCTACGAAGGCCAGGACCTGCTCAAGCTGGAAGAAAAACAGATGCGGCGCATTCGCGGCAACCGCATCGCGATGATCTTCCAGGAGCCGATGACCTCGCTCAACCCGCTGCACAACATCGAGAAGCAGATCAACGAGATTCTCATGCTGCACAAGGGCCTGCGCGGGAAGGCGGCCACCGAGCGCACCCTGGAGCTGCTGGAACTGGTGGGCATTCCCGACCCGGTCAAGCGCCTCAAGGCCCTGCCCCACGAGCTGTCGGGCGGTCAACGCCAGCGGGTGATGATCGCCATGGCCCTGGCCAACGAGCCGGAGCTGCTGATCGCCGACGAACCGACCACCGCGCTGGACGTCACCGTGCAGCTGAAAATCCTCGAATTGCTCAAGGACCTGCAGGCGCGCCTGGGCATGGCGCTGCTACTGATCAGTCACGATTTGAACCTGGTGAAAAGAATTGCCCACCGCGTATGTGTCATGCAGCGCGGTTGCATCGTCGAACAGGCGTCGTGTGACGAATTGTTCCGTGCCCCGCAGCATCCGTACACGCAAATGCTGCTCGGTGCCGAGCCCAGCGGCAAGCCTGCCGACAACCCGGTGGGCCCGCCGCTGCTCGAGGTCGAGGACCTGCGCGTGTGGTTCCCGATCAAGAAGGGCCTGCTGCGCAAGACCGTGGACCACGTCAAGGCGGTGGACGGCATCAACTTCAGCCTGCCCCAGGGCCAGACCCTGGGCATCGTGGGCGAGAGTGGTTCCGGCAAGTCTACCCTGGGCCTGGCGATCCTGCGGTTGATCGGCAGCCAGGGCGCGATACGCTTTGAAGGCCAGGCGCTGGACGGCCTGACCCAGCAACAGGTGCGGCCGTTGCGCCGCCAGATGCAGGTGGTGTTCCAGGACCCCTTCGGCAGCCTGAGCCCGCGCATGAGCGTGAGCGATATCGTCGGAGAGGGCCTGCGCATTCATCGGATTGGCACGGAGGCAGAGCAGGAACAGGCGATCATGGAGGCGCTAGAGGAAGTAGGACTGGATCCGCAAACCCGGCACCGCTACCCTCACGAGTTCTCCGGTGGCCAGCGACAACGTATTGCCATTGCCCGGGCACTGGTATTGAAACCGGCGCTGATACTGCTGGACGAGCCCACTTCGGCGCTCGACCGGACCGTTCAGCGCCAGGTGGTGGAACTGCTGCGTACGCTGCAGACCAAGTACAACCTGACCTACTTGTTCATCAGCCATGACCTGGCGGTGGTCAAGGCGCTCAGCCACCAGTTGATGGTGGTCAAGCAGGGCAAGGTGGTGGAACAAGGTCCGGCTACGGGTATTTTCAGCGCCCCGCAACATCCCTATACACAGCAGCTGCTGGAAGCCGCCTTTTTGGCCCCCACAGCTGTCGATTAACCTGAAGAGGAACAACACATGGGTTTTCTCGCCGGTAAGCGCGTACTGATCGTCGGTGTCGCAAGCAAACTGTCCATCGCATCCGGCATCGCTGCCGCCATGCATCGCGAGGGTGCAGAACTTGCCTTCACCTACCAGAACGAAAAGCTCAAGGGCCGCGTCGAAGAGTTCGCCGCTGGCTGGGGCTCCAGCCCTGAGCTGTGCTTCCCCTGTGACGTTGCCAGCGATGAAGAAATCGCCAAGGTCTTCGAAGAACTGAGCAAGAAGTGGGACGGCCTGGACTGCATCGTGCACTCCGTAGGCTTCGCGCCGGGCGACCAGCTCGACGGCGACTTCACCCAGGCCACCACCCGTGATGGCTTCCGCATTGCCCACGACATCAGCGCCTACAGCTTCGTGGCCCTGGCCAAGGCCGGTCGCGACATGATGAAGGGCCGCAATGGCAGCCTGCTGACCCTGTCGTACCTGGGCGCCGAGCGCACCATGCCCAACTACAACGTGATGGGCATGGCCAAGGCCAGCCTGGAAGCCGGCGTGCGCTACCTGGCGCGCAGCCTGGGCCCGGAAGGCACTCGTGTGAACGCCGTTTCGGCCGGCCCGATCCGTACCCTGGCAGCCTCGGGTATCAAGAACTTCCGCAAGATGCTGGACGCCAACGAAGCGCAGACCCCGCTGCGTCGCAACGTCACCATCGACGAAGTCGGCAACGCCGGCGCGTTCCTCTGCTCGGACCTGGCGTCGGGCGTGAGCGGTGAAATCATGTACGTGGACGGTGGCTTCAACACTACCGCCATGGGCGACCTTACCGAGTAAGGTTGGCAGGATGGGAAAAGGCCGCTAATGCGGCCTTTTCTTTTGTCCGGGATCTGGCCATTCGCCGGCAAGGCCGGCTCCTGAAGAGGTTGCGATCCCTGTAGGAGCCGGCCTTGCCGGCGAACGCCCCCATACAACCAACACAAAAACAGAAAGGGCCGCATCAGCGGCCCTTTCCGTTTACAGCAGCATCACTCAGTAACGGGTGATGTCCGCCTTCTCTTCCAACTGCTTGCGGTACGCAGCGAAGTCCTGCTGGCCAGCACGCGACGCCAGGAAGCGACGGTAGGCCGCCTTCTCTTCGTCACTTGCCGCAGCACCTTCGTTGACGCCGTTCAGGCGCAGGACCACAAAGCTGCCGTCGTTCAAGGTGACGCTACCGAAGGTCGGCTTGTCCTTGGCTTGCGGCTTGCTCATGCGGAACACCGCCTGCAGCTCGGCCGGGTCGATGGCCTCCTGGTTGCGTGTGACCGCTTCCTGGACCTTCCAGCTCTGCCCTTCCTGGCTGGCTGCCAGTTCGACCTTGCCGTCGCGCAGGCCGGCGATCAGCGCCTCGCCCTTGGCCTTGGCCGCCGCACTGGCGTGCTCCCTGGCCAGGTGCTTGCGAATGCTGTCGCTCACCACTTCCAGCGGCAGTTGCTCAGGCTTGCGGTGCTCCTTGACACGGATGACCACGACCGTCTCCGGGTCCAGCTCGATGGCGGTGCTGTTGGCACCCTCTTCCAGCACTTCCGGGCTGAACGCCGCCTGGATCACTGCACGGTTGGCCGTGATGCCATCGCCACCTTCACGGCCGAACGGCGCCGAGGTGTTCAGCTTCAGGCCAAGCTCCTGGGCCGGCTGGGCCAGGTCGGAGGCTTCGAACGCCGAGTCCTCCAGTTGCTTGGTCACTTCGACGAAGCGCTGTTCGACCTGCTGGGTCTTGAGCTCGCGGGTCAGCTTGTCTTTCAGGCTGGCGAAGGTCGGCACTTCAGGTGCCTGCACATCCAGCAGCTTGATCAGGTGCCAACCGAAGTCGGTACGCACCGGCGCCGATACCTGGCCCTTGTTCAGCGCATACAGCGCCTCTTCGAAGGCCGGGTCGTAGACGCCCTGGCCGGCATAGCCCAGGTCACCACCCGTGGCGGCAGAGCCCGGGTCCTGGGAGAACTCCTTGGCCAGCTTGGCAAAGTCTTCGCCTTTGTCCAGACGCTGCTTGATCTCTTCGATGCGGGCCTTGGCCTGGGCATCGTCAAGCTTGTCGTTGACTTCGATGAGGATGTGGGCGGCATGACGCTGCTCGGCCAGGTTGGCGATTTCCTTCTGGTAAAGCGCCTGGAGCGCCTCGTCGTCGACCTTGACCTGGTCGAAGAACGCGGCCTTCTTCAGCTCGATGTAGTCGATGACCACCTGATCGGGGCTCATGAACTCCTTGGCGTGCTCGTCGTAGTGCGCCTTGATCTCTTCGTCGGTGACCTTGACCGCGGCCGGGTCGGCCTTGAAGGTCAGCGAAGCGAAATCACGGGTCTGCTTCTCCAGGCGGGCAAATGCCTCGACCTGCGAATCGGTAACGAAACCGCTGCCGGCCAGGCCAGCACGCAGTTGGCCGATCAGCATTTCCTGCGCCAGCATGTCGCGGAACTGCAGGCGACCGTAGCCCAGCTGACGAATCACCTGGTCGAAACGCTCGGGGCTGAACTTGCCGTCAACCTGGAACTCCGGCGTTTGCAGGATGACCTGGTCAAGCGCGGCTTCGGAGAAGCTGAACTTGGCATCCTTGGCGCCCTGGAGCAGCAGCTTGCGCTCGATAAGGCCCTTGAGTGCTGCTTCACGCAGCATTTTTTCATCCAGCAGGGAGGCGTCGAAATCCTTGCCCAGCTGTTGCATCAGTTGCCGACGTTGCATGTCGACAGCCTGGCTCAGCTCATTCTGGCTGATGGTGTCGCCATTGACCTTGGCAGCGTCCTGGCTATGGGTGGTGGCCTGGAAGATGGCATCGAAGCCGGTCAGCGCCATCAAGGCCACGATGACACCGATGATGGTCTTGGCAATCCAACCTTGTGAATTGTCCCTGATATTTTGAAGCATGCGTCCCCCAGAAACGGCCGTACTAAATAAACAACCGCGGAGCGTGGGTAGAGTCCTGATAGAAGAAAGGCGCATCCGAGGATGCGCCTTCTCGTAACTGGCGAAGCACACGGGAATCTGTTTTTGCGATTCCCCGTGCTGCGCTACCAGGCCAGGCGAAACCCGACCCGGTTAGGCGAAGCCTGAAAGAGACGCCTTAGTTGACGGCTTCTTTCAGTGCTTTGCCGGCCTTGAAGCCTGGCTTCTTGGCAGCAGGAATTTCCAGAGTCTTGCCGGTTTGCGGGTTGCGACCGGTACGGGCAGGACGATCGGTTACCGAGAAGGTACCGAAACCGACCAGCACCACGGAATCACCGGCTTTCAGGGCGCCGGTGACGGATTCGATGACTGCGTCCAGCGCACGGCCGGCAGCAGCTTTCGGGATATCAGCAGATGCGGCAATAGCGTCAATCAGTTCCGACTTGTTCACTCTAAGTCCCCTTATCTCTATTTGAGTTTGTTTCTAAGTATGTAATGAAAAGCAAAACGATTGCCGGGTGGCCCACCGACAAGTGGGCGCCGCTTTATAACAAGGGCCCGAATTAACGTCGTGGAGGCCCCCCAGCCAAATACGTACTAATGGGTACTGATTCGTTCCTTGGAATCGCTGTCGCGCTTTTCATCCTTGGCGACAATCTCGGGAGCCACATCTGGCAAGGGCTCCGGGGCGTATTGCAGCGCAATTTGGAGGACTTCGTCAATCCATTTGACAGGTTTAATCTGAAGATCCTGTTTAATATTGTCAGGAATTTCCTTCAGGTCGCGCACATTCTCTTCTGGAATGATCACGGTCTTGATCCCGCCGCGGTGTGCTGCCAGCAGTTTTTCCTTCAAACCGCCAATGGCCAGCACCTGGCCACGCAGGGTGATTTCCCCGGTCATGGCCACATCGGCGCGCACCGGAATCCCGGTCAGGGCCGACACCAGTGCAGTGCACATGCCGATGCCAGCGCTCGGGCCGTCCTTGGGGGTAGCCCCTTCCGGCATGTGAATGTGGGTGTCGCGCTTCTCGTGGAAGTCGGCCGGGATCCCCAGGCTGCGTGCACGGCTGCGCACCACGGTCTGCGCGGCAGTGATCGACTCGACCATCACATCGCCCAGCGAACCGGTCTTGATCAGTTGACCCTTGCCCGGAATCACCGCGGCCTCGATGGTCAGCAGCTCGCCGCCCACCTGGGTCCACGCCAGGCCGGTTACCTGCCCTACCTGGTCCTGCTGCTCGGCCAGGCCGTAGCGGAACTTGCGAACGCCCAGGTAATGCTCGAGGTTGTCACCATCGACCTTGACGGCCACCTGCTTGAGCCCGGCATGTTCCTTGACGACCTTGCGGCAGATCTTGGCGATCTGGCGCTCCAGGCCCCGCACACCGGCTTCGCGAGTGTAGTAGCGGATGATGTCGCGGATGGCGGCAGTGTCGATCTCCAGCTCGCCCTTCTTCAGGCCGTTGGCCTTGATCTGCTTGGGCGAGAGGTACTTGACCGCAATGTTGATCTTCTCGTCTTCGGTGTACCCCGGCAGACGAATCACTTCCATCCGGTCGAGCAGCGCCGGCGGGATATTCATCGAGTTGGAGGTGCACAGGAACATCACGTCCGACAGGTCGTAATCGACCTCCAGATAGTGATCGTTGAAGTTGTGGTTCTGCTCGGGGTCGAGCACTTCGAGCAGTGCCGAGGCCGGGTCGCCACGCATGTCGCTGCCCATCTTGTCGATTTCATCGAGCAGGAACAACGGGTTGCGCACACCCACCTTGGTCATCTTCTGGATCAGGCGACCTGGCATCGAACCGATGTAGGTACGGCGGTGACCGCGAATTTCTGCCTCGTCACGCACGCCACCCAGGGCCATGCGCACGAACTTGCGATTGGTGGCGCTGGCAATGGATTCGGCCAGGGAGGTCTTGCCCACACCCGGCGGGCCGACCAGGCACAGTACCGGGCCGCGGATCTTCTTCACGCGCTTTTGCACGGCGAGGTATTCGAGGATGCGCTCCTTGACCTCGTCCAGGCCATAGTGATCGGCATCCAGGATCTCTTCGGCCTTGCCCAGGTCAAGGCGCACCTTGCTCTGCGCCTTCCACGGCACCTGCACCAGCCAGTCGAGGTACGAGCGCACCACGGTGGCTTCAGCCGACATCGGCGACATCTGCTTGAGCTTGTTCAGCTCGGCCTGGGCCTTGGCGTAGGCATCCTTGGGCAGGCCGGCAGCGTCGAGGCGCTTTTTCAGCTCTTCGACTTCGTTGTGGCCTTCGTCGCTGTCGCCGAGCTCTTTCTGAATGGCCTTCATCTGCTCATTCAGGTAGTACTCGCGCTGGCTGCGCTCCATCTGCTTCTTGACCCGACCACGGATGCGCTTCTCGACCTGCAACAGGTCGATTTCGGCATCCAGCAAGGCCAGGACGTGCTCGACCCGGGCGCCCAGGTCGATGATTTCGAGAATTTCCTGCTTCTGCTCGATCTTCAGGGCCATGTGGGCGGCCATGGTGTCGACCAGGCGGCCCGGCTCGTCGATGCTGTTGAGCGACGAGAGGACTTCAGCGGGGACCTTCTTGCCCAGCTGCACATACTGTTCGAATTGCGACAGCAGGCTGCGCACGAAGACTTCGGACTCGCGATCGGCGGCCTCGACTTCGTCGATCAGCGCCACATCGGCGCGAATATGCCCGTCGACTTCGACAAAGCGCTCAACCGCACCGCGCTGCTCGCCCTCGACCAGCACCTTGACGGTGCCATCGGGCAGTTTGAGCAGTTGCAGTACGGTTGCGATGGTGCCGACACGGTACAGGGCATCTTCACCTGGATCGTCATCAGCTGGATTCTTCTGGGCCAGCAGGAGGATCTGCTTCTCGCCCGTCATCGCGGCCTCGAGGGCCTCGATGGACTTTTCACGCCCCACGAACAGCGGGATGACCATGTGCGGGTAAACGACGACATCGCGCAATGGCAAAAGAGGCAAGTCGAGGGTTGTCTTCATGATTTCGCCTCTACAGCGGCCTTATGGCCGTAATCCGATGGAAATTTGAGCATGGACTTAATGTGGGGGCAGGCCCGCAAAAAAACAAGCTCTGCGACAGGAAAAGCAAAGGGGCCCGTAGGCCCCTTGCTGGTTTGCTGCCGTCACCCGACTCAGGCGTCGGGTGCAGCCTTGGCTTGCGGCTCGCTGTTCTCGTAGATCAACAGCGGCTTGGACGAGCCATCAATGACGCTCTCGTCGATCACCACCTTGCTGACATCCTTCTGCGAAGGAATCTCGTACATGGTGTCGAGCAGGATGCCTTCGAGAATCGAACGCAGGCCACGGGCACCGGTCTTGCGCTCCAGTGCCTTGCGGGCCACCGACTTGAGCGCATCGCTGCGGAACTCCAGGTCGACGCCTTCCATCTCGAACAGCTTGCCGTATTGCTTGGTCAAGGCGTTCTTCGGCTCGGTGAGGATCTGCATCAGTGCAGCCTCGTCGAGCTCGTCGAGGGTTGCCAGTACCGGCAGACGACCGACGAACTCGGGAATCAGGCCAAACTTGACCAGATCGTCCGGCTCGACTTCACGCAGCGACTCGCCAACCTTCTTGCCTTCTTCCTTGCTGCGAACTTCCGCACCAAAGCCGATGCCACCGCGGGTGGAACGGTTCTGGATGACCTTTTCGAGGCCCGAGAACGCACCGCCGCAAATGAACAGGATGTTGCGCGTATCGACCTGCAGGAACTCCTGCTGCGGGTGCTTGCGGCCACCTTGCGGTGGTACCGAGGCAACCGTGCCCTCGATCAGCTTGAGCAATGCCTGCTGCACGCCTTCGCCCGAAACGTCACGGGTGATGGACGGGTTGTCCGACTTGCGCGAGATCTTGTCGATTTCGTCGATGTAGACAATGCCCATCTGGGCCTTTTCCACGTCGTAGTCGCACTTCTGCAGCAGTTTCTGAATGATGTTCTCGACATCTTCACCGACATAACCCGCTTCGGTCAGCGTGGTGGCATCGGCAATGGTGAACGGCACATTCAACAGACGCGCGAGGGTTTCGGCGAGCAGGGTCTTACCCGAGCCCGTCGGTCCGATCAGCAGGATGTTGCTCTTGCCGAGCTCGACATCGTCGTTCTTCTTGTCACGTTGGTTCAGGCGCTTGTAGTGGTTGTACACCGCTACGGCCAAGACTTTTTTCGCGCGCTCCTGACCAATGACGTACTGGTCCAGGATGCCGCTGATTTCTTTCGGCGAAGGCAATTTATGCGCGCTGCTCTCGGCCTGGGCTTCCTGCACCTCCTCACGGATGATGTCGTTGCACAGGTCGACGCACTCGTCGCAGATAAAGACCGAGGGGCCGGCAATCAACTTGCGTACTTCATGCTGGCTTTTGCCGCAGAAGGAGCAATAGAGCAATTTGCCGTTGTCCTCGCCGTTACGGGTGTCAGTCATTCGATCGATCCAATCCGGTAGGCTTGCAACACAAGATGAAGGCAATTGCGGGCTTTTTCAAGTCCACAGGTGGCGGGAAGGCCCGGCCACCCGCTTGGCTGCCTATCAAACAGGCCGCTTGTGGAGCACCGAGTCGATCAGGCCGTATTCGGCAGCACGCTCGGCGCTCATGAAGTTGTCGCGGTTGGTGTCACGCTCGATGGTTTCGAGGTCCTGCCCGGTGTGATGGGCCAGCAGCTCGTTCAGACGCGAACGGATCTGCAGGATTTCCTTGGCGTGGATCTCGATATCCGAGGCCTGACCCTGGAAGCCACCCAGCGGCTGGTGAATCATCACCCGCGAGTTCGGCAGGCAGAAACGCTTGCCATGGGCACCGGCAGCCAGCAGGAACGCGCCCATGGAGCACGCCTGGCCGATGCAGGTGGTGGAAACGTCGGGCTTGATGAACTGCATGGTGTCGTAGATCGACATGCCTGCTGTCACCGAACCACCCGGCGAGTTGATGTAGAGATGGATGTCCTTGTCCGGGTTTTCCGCTTCAAGGAACAGCAATTGCGCTGCGATCAGGTTGGCCATGTAGTCCTCTACCGGGCCGACCAGAAAGATCACCCGCTCCTTCAACAGGCGCGAGTAGATGTCATAGGCGCGTTCGCCACGAGCGGATTGCTCGATAACCATCGGGACCAGGCCGCCTGCGGCCTGGATGTCAGAGCTCTGCTGATAATAAGAATTGCGGGACATGTCCTGCACTCACTCCCAAATAGTCATGTCTTGAATACGCACAAGCCAGCTCGAAGGCTGGCTTGTGGTGTTTTCCTACAAGAGAAGGAAATCAGTCAGCGGCAGGTGCCTGCACCGGCTTGACAGCTTCTTCGTAAGAGACCGATTTGTCGGTCACAGTCGCTTTCTGCAGAACAGTATCCACAACTTGTTCTTCCAGCACAACCGAACGGACTTCGTTCAGCTGCTGGTCGTTCTTGTAGTACCAGGCCACGACTTGCTCAGGCTCCTGGTAGGCCGAGGCCATTTCCTGGATCATTTCGCGAACGCGGTCTTCGTCTGGCTTGAGGTCGAACTGCTTGACCACTTCGGCGACGATCAGGCCCAGCACGACGCGGCGCTTGGCTTGCTCTTCGAACAGCTCGGCCGGCAGTTGCTCAGGCTTGATGTTGCCACCGAACTGCTGAACGGCCTGCACGCGCAGACGGTTCACTTCGTTTTCCAGCAGGGCCTTTGGCACTTCGATCGGGTTGGCAGCCAGCAGGCCGTCCATTACCTGGTTCTTGACCTTGGTCTTGATGGCCTGGCGCAGTTCACGCTCCATGTTCTTGCGAACTTCGGTGCGGAAGCCTTCGATGCCGGTTTCCTTGATGCCGAACTGGGCGAAGAACTCTTCGGTCAGCTCAGGCAGTTTTGGCTCGGAAACGCTGTTGACGGTAACGGTGAACTCGGCGGCTTTGCCAGCCAGGTCCAGGTTCTGATAGTCCTCGGGGAAGGTCAGGTTCAGAACGCGCTCTTCACCGGCCTTGGCGCCGACCAGACCTTCTTCGAAGCCTGGGATCATGCGGCCGGAACCCAGCACCAGCTGGGTGCCCTGGGCCGAACCACCGGCGAACACTTCACCGTCGACCTTGCCGACGAAATCGATGTTCAGCTGGTCTTCGTTCTGGGCAGCACGATCGGTCGCTTCAAAGCGAACGTTCTGCTTGCGCAGCACTTCCAGCATGTTGTCCAGGTCGGCGTCAGCCACTTCGGCGCTCAGGCGCTCGACGTTGATCGACTCGAAACCGGCAACGGTGAACTCAGGGAACACTTCGAAGACGGCAACGTATTCCAGGTCCTTGCCCGCTTCGAGCGACTTTGGCTCGATCGACGGCGAACCGGCCGGGTTCAGCTTCTGCTCGACCACGGCTTCGTAGAAGGAGGACTGGATCACATCGCCTACTGCTTCCTGGCGAGCGTCAGCACCGAAACGGCGCTTGATTTCGCTCATTGGAACTTTGCCTGGACGGAAGCCAGCGATCTTGGCCTTTTGGGCGGTCTGCTGCAGACGCTTGTTGACCTGGCTCTCGATACGCTCAGCCGGCACGGTGACGCTCATGCGGCGCTCGAGAGCGGAAGTATTTTCAACAGAAACTTGCATGGATATTCCTCGTTGCACAGACGTTAGCCGGCGATACCGACTCCAGAATCAAGGGCAAGCATTCTAGTGACTCAAACACCAGAAGTCACCCCGTTCAAATCAAGGAGAACAGGCCGCGGCACATTTGAATTTCGCACAACTGCCCCGAAGCCTCTTGCCCGGGCGCCGGAACCCGCCGTTGAAGGCGTTGCGGCCTGACCGGCGGGCATCCCGATGCCCAGTGGAGGCTATGGAACAGAAACTTTTCAACACACTACCGCGCCTCAGGGCGCAGCATCTTCAATTTCGTTGAACTCGCAGTATTCCTGCCAGCTCAGGCCCAATGCCTCGGCCACTTCGCGGTGCACTTCAAGACGCATCTCGCGCAGTTGTTCGGGCGACTCGGCAATCAACTCCAGGGTCAACTCCCAGGATTGAAGGCCACGCTCCTGCGCCTGGTCATCGAACGCCCACTGGATCTGCTGCTGTTGCTCGTGGGCATTGAGCCCGGCTATCTCTTCGAGCAACTGCGGGTTTGCCTGGGCAAACCGCTCTAGCGCGACCGCCTGGCGTGATTCTTTTGCAATCATGGTGCATTCCTTCCTGCGGCCGATAACCCGGCCACTGCTTCAACCGCCTGAAATCTATCAGCTTTGGCTTATTTGTCACTAGCCAGGGTGACATCGGCGACAGGTGAACAGCAGAATGCCGCGCACCTTAACATCTGGCCCTGTGCCACCCAAGCGCTGCAGCAAATCAACAAACGGCCGCCCGGTTTCTGCCAGACTCACCGGCGTCTTCTTTTCGGATACCTGCATGAATCACGAATTGTTCTGGGTCCTTGGCCTGCTGTTCAGCGCCGTCGCGCTGTTTGTCATCAATCGCCCGCGCATGGACGTGGTGGCGCTGCTGGTGATCGTCGCCCTGCCCCTGCTCGGCATCCTGAGCGTGCAGGAAGCCCTGGCCGGCTTCAGCGACCCCAACGTGGTGCTGATTGCCGCGCTGTTCGTGATCGGCGAAGGGCTGGTGCGCACCGGTATTGCCTACCGCATCGGCGAGTGGATGGCCGAACGCGCCGGCAACAGCGAAACTCGCCTGATCGTGCTGCTGATGGTGTCGGTGGCAGGCCTGGGCTCGGTGATGAGTTCGACCGGCGTGGTGGCGATCTTCATCCCGGTAGTACTGAGCATCGCCGCACGCATGAAGGTGTCGCCCAGCCGCCTGATGATGCCACTGGCCTTCGCCGGGCTGATCAGCGGCATGCTCAGCCTGGTGGCCACGCCTCCCAACGTGGTGGTGCACAGCGAGCTGGTACGCCACGGTGAAACCGGTTTCAGCTTTTTCAGCTTCACCCCTTTCGGCCTGGTGATCCTGGTGCTGGGGGTGGGCTACATGCTGCTGACGCGCAACTGGCTGGGCAGCGCGACGCGCAAGGACGGCAGTACCGAAACCCGCCGCACCCTGCTCGACCTGATCATCGACTACAAGCTGGCCGGGCGTGAACGACGCCTGCGGGTCAGGCCCCATTCGCCGCTGATCGGCCACAGCCTGAGCGAGCTGAAGCTGCGCACCGAGCACGGTGCCAACGTGGTCGGCATCGAGCGCCAGCACAAGTTCAGCACCCGCGTGATCAGCCCCGACTCCAGTACCCTGGTGCACGAAGGCGACGTGCTGCTGCTTGACCTGTTCTCGCCCAAGGACGACCTGCGCAGCCTGTGCCAGACCATGCGCCTGGAGCCTCTGCACTTCAAGGCCGCCTACTTCATCGACCAGTCGCGCGAAGTGGGCATGGCCGAAGTGGCGCTGCCACCGGGCTCGCAGTTGATCGGCAAGAACCTGCTGGAGCTGACGTTCCGCAGCCGCTGGGGGCTGAACGTGGTGGGCCTGCGTCGCGACCAGGCGGCCATCGACGAGCAACTGGTGGAAGAAAAGCTCAAGCTGGGCGACACCCTGCTGGTGATCGGCACCTGGAAGGCGATTCGCCAGCTGCAGACGCAACCGCGGGACTTTCTGGTGCTGAGCCTGCCGGCGGAAGTGGACAACGTGGCCCCGGCCCTGAATCAGGCGCCTTATGCGCTGATCAGCCTGGCGGTGATGGTGGGCCTGATGATCAGCGGCCTGGTACCCAACGTGATCGCCGCGCTGATCGGCTGCCTGCTGATGGGCGCCAGCCGCTGCATCGACATGGAGAGCGCCTACCGGGCGATCCACTGGCAGAGCCTGATACTGATCGTGGGCATGCTGCCCTTTGCCCTGGCGTTGCAGAAAACCGGAGGCATCGCCCTGGCGGTGGACGGCCTGGTGGGCGTGCTGGGCGGTGCCGGGCCCTACGTGATCCTCGCCACGCTGTTTGCGATCACGGCGCTGATCGGGCTGTTCATTTCCAACACCGCAACAGCGGTACTGATGGCGCCGGTTGCGATCACCACCGCACAGCAACTGGGCGCATCGCCCTACCCGTTCGCCATGATCGTGGCGCTGGCCGCATCCGCCGCGTTCATGACGCCGGTGTCGTCGCCGGTGAACACCCTGGTGCTGGGGCCGGGGCAGTATCGCTTCGCCGACTTTGTGAAGGTGGGGGTACCGTTCACGATCCTGGTGATGATTGTGAGCGTGCTGATGGTGCCGTGGATTTTTGCTCTGTAGACGGCGGTGCTGCCTTCGCCGGCCATGCCGGCTCCTGCAGGAGCCGGTTTGGCGGCCACAACCCACTAACAATAACAATTATCATTTGAGAAATAATCTCGTTATACTCCGCAGCCTCATCAGCCCTGCACCGATCGCACTCGATGGAATCCAGCCCACACGCCCCTGCCAGCGCCCATGCGTACCTGCAGACGCTGTACACCGATCACCATCGCTGGCTACGCCAATGGCTGCGCAACCGTATGGGTTGCCCGGAGTCGGCGGCTGACCTGGCCCAGGACACGTTCCTGAGCATCCTGGCCTCCAAGGACCTGTTCAGCATCCGCGAGCCGCGCTCGTTCCTGTCCACCGTGGCGCGGCGCCTGATGGCGAACGTACACCGGCGCCGACTGGTGGAGCAGGCCTATCTCGAAGCCCTGGCCAACCTGCCCGAAGCCGTGGAGCCCTCGCCCGAGGTGCGCACCCTGGCCCTTGAAGCCCTGACCCTGCTGGACAGGCTGCTCGACGAGCTGCCGGCCAAGGTCCGCGAAGCGTTTCTGCTGTCGCACCTGCAGGGTCTGAAAATCGCCGAGATCGCCGAGCGCCTGCAAGTCAGCACACGCTCGGTGAAGCTGTACCTGGTGCGCGCCAACCAGCACTGTTTTTTTGCGCAGCTGCCATGAGCACACCGCAACCGGCCTTCAAGCCCCGCACCACCCGTGAGGCTGCCCAATGGCTGACCCTGTGGATGGACGGCGACCTGCCGCCCGAGCAGGCCCAGGCCTTTGCACGCTGGCGCGCCGCCGACCCGGACAACGAACGCGCCTGGCTGCATATAGAAAGCCTGCGCGGTCGCCTGGCCGGGCTGGAGCCCACCGCCGGCTACCGCAGCCTCAGTCACGGCGGCGGCAGTCGTCGGCGGGTGGTCAAGGCATTGCTGCTGCTTGCCCTGGCCGGCGGCACCGGCGGCCTGGCCTACCGCGAGCCCTGGCGCAGCGGTGCGGGCCTGGCCTACCACAATGGCGCCAGCGCCCCTCGACACATCACCCTGGCCGATGGCAGCCAGCTGACTCTGGATGCCGACAGCACGGTGGAGGTGGACTTCACTCCCACCCAGCGCACCCTGCACCTGCGCAGTGGGCGGCTGCTGATCAGTACCGGGCATGATGACGCGCAGCGCCCCTTCAGCGTGAAGACCACCCAGGGCAGCGTCCTCGCGCTGGGCACCCGGTTCGTGGTGCAGGTGCAGCCCGAGCGCACCGATGTGCAACTGTTCGAAGGCGCGCTGAAACTCAGCCCGCTGCACACCACGCCACAGCGGCTCAGTGCCGGTGAGCGCACACGCTTCACTGCCATGCACATCGACGACAGCACCCGGGTGGGCCGCGAGCCTTCATGGGGCGTGGGCGCACTGGAGGCCGACGACATGCGCCTGGGGCACTTCATTGCCGAACTGTCGCGCTATCGCCCCGGCCTGTTGCGCTGCGCCAGTGAAGTGGCCGAGCTGCGCATCTCGGGGGTCTACCCGCTGGCCGACAGCGATGCGGTACTAGACGCGCTGACCCAGTCGCTGCCGGTCAGCATCAACCGGCGCTCGCGCTACTGGGTCACGGTCAGCGCCCGCTGAGGGAACTGGCCATTCAGCACGCCAGCTCGATGCCCACCGCGTGGCCGGGCCCCGCCGTTACACTGACCTGAGCCCCGAACACCGTCTCGATGGTATGTGCATTCAGTACCTGTGCGGGCGTCCCGCTGGCGCACAACCGGCCCTTTTCCATCAGCCACAGCCGGTCGCAGTAGCGCGCCGCCAGGTTGAGATCATGCAGCACGCACACCACCGCGATATGTGGCAGGCGGGCCAGCCGGCGCAACAGGCGCATCAGATTCTGCTGCTGGCCGATATCCAGCGCGCTGGTGGGCTCGTCGAGCAGCAGCAGGCGCGGCGCCTGGCCCTCGGTGGGGCCCGCAGGGCTGATGGCCAACTGGTTCAGCGCGCGGGCGATGGTCACCCGCTGCAACTCGCCGCCCGACAGCGACAGCACGCCGCGGTCGAGCAGATGAGTGATGTCCATGGCCTCGACGATGCCGGCGCACGGCAACCCCGCATGCCCCTGGCCCAGCTGGATGAATTCGCCGACCTGCCAGTCGAACGCACTGTCCATGTGCTGGGTGACCAGGGCACGGTTGCGCGCCAGCTGGCGCGGTGAATAGGCGCTCAACGGCTGATCGAGCAGCCGCACTTCGCCGCAGTCGGGCGTGATATAGCCGGAGATCAGCGACAACAATGTGCTTTTGCCTGCGCCGTTGGGGCCGATCAGCCCCAGTAGCTGGCCGCCCTGTATGGCCTCGGTGACCGGGCTGAGGGCAAATGGCCGATGCAGGCCGACAGCGAGAAGATCGAGCATTCAGAACTCCCGGACCTTGCGGCCCAGCAACAACCAGAGAAAGTACGGCCCGCCGATCACGCTGGTGACCAGGCCGACCGGAATCTCGGCAGGGCTGACCAGGCTACGCGCCAGGGTGTCGGCAAGCAGCAGCAGAATCGCCCCGCACAGCATCGAAGCCGGAATCAGCAGACGGTGGCCCGGCCCGAAGTACAGGCGCAGGCAGTGCGGCACCAGCAGGCCGATGAAGCCGATGATGCCGGTGAGTGCGACGCACAGGCCCACGCCCAGCGAGGAGGCCAGCACAATGCGATTTTTCAGGCGCTCGGCATTGAGCCCCGCCGCATGGGCAGACACCTCACCCAACTGGAACAGGTCCAGGTCGGCGGCGCTGCGCACCAGCACCAGCAAGGTCAACGGCAACACCACCAGCGCTACGCTCAGGGTCGACCACTCGGCACTGCCCAGGCTGCCCATGCCCCACAGGCTCAATTGGCGCAACTGTTCTTCGCTGGCCATGAAGGTCAGCATGCCGCCCACCGCGCCGGTCAGGGTATTGATCACCAGGCCGGCCAACAGCAGGGTGATGGTCGATTCACGACCTTTGTAGCCGCGCCCGATGCGGAAGATCACCAGCGTTACCAGCAACGCCCCGACAAACCCGGCCAGAAACTGCCCATACAGCTCCAGGCCGGCAAAACGCCCATTGAACAGCACGATCCAGATCGACACCGCCAACCCCGCACCGCTGGCCTGGCCCAGCAGCGTGGGGTCGGCCAGCGGGTTGCGAAACAGCCCCTGCATGGCGGTGCCGCCTGCTGCCAGGGTCGAGCCCACCAGCACCGCCAGCAGCAGCCGCGGCAGGCGTACCTCGCTCCACACTTGCCATTCCAGCGGCGCGGGCAGATGGCCCAGCAGGATGCGCGGCGACAGGCCGATGCTGCCCACCAGCGAACACAGCGCCAGCAAGGCGCACAGGCCGGCCAGCATCAGCAACAGCGTGGGCAATGAGCGGGTGTGCGAGCGCGTCATGGGAACAGCGCCCCGGCATCACGGCGCAGTTGCAGCATGGCCGCCACGGTGCGTGGGCCCAGGTTGAGCAGCGCCTGATCGTCCACCTGCACCAGGCGCCGGTGCTGACCGGCCGGGGTCAGCGCCAGGCCGCCGAGCTTCCACAGGTTGTCCTCGCCGCCCAGGGCCTGCAACCCGGCGCGGCTGATGATCACGAAATCCGGTGCAAGCGACACCATCGCTTCGGCCGCCACCTGCTTGTAGGCACTGAACGGCGCGCAGTTTTCGATGCCCGCCTGCTCCAGTGCGGCATGGGCTTCGGTGCCGCGCCCCATGATCAGCGGGATCATGCCCGCTCGATTGAAGATGAACAGCGCCCTGGGGCCCTTGAGCGGCGCCAGTGCAGCCAGCTCGGCGGCCAGACGTTGCTGCTCTGCAACCAGCGGCGGGCTCAGGGCTTCACGGTCGAAGGCCTTGGCCACCTGTTCTATCTTGCGCGGGATATCGGCGATGCGCTTGCCCCTGGGCACTTCGATGACCTCGACGCCCACGGTATCCAGCTGGCGCAGCACCACGGCCGGACGCGCCGCATCGCTGAGCACCACCCGCCGCGGATGCAGGCTCAGGATGCCTTCGGACGACAACTGGCGCAGATAGCCCACCGACGGCAGGCGAGCCACTTCGGGTGGGTAGTGACTGGAATCGTCACGCCCCACCAACCGCGAAGTGGCCTGCAACTGCGCGGCAATCTCGGCCAGGTCGTTGCCGATGACCAATGTGTCGGCCTGATCGGCATGCACGGGCGCTGTACCTATTAAAAGAAGCAGGCACACACTCAGCAGCCGAGCGCTCATTGCCCCGCCTCCAACCGATCGAGCAACTCGCGCCAGGCTGGCTGTTCGGGCTGCCCGGCAGGGCGACGTCCGAACAGTTGCACGATCAGGCGCTGCTCGGCATCGAAGATCTCCAGGCTGTTGACCCCGCCTACGGCATTGGGTTTGTACACGCGCCAGGCTTCGGCTTCGACGGTGTCACGTATGCCGAAACGGGTTGGTGCGGCGTCACCATCACCCGGCATGTCGAACACCAGGCTGTCGCCCTGCCGCGTGGCGCCGTCGAGCTTGCCGGTGTAGATCTGCGTGGAGCCGGGGCTATAGATGAAGACCATCAGTTCCAGCCCGCTGTCGGCCAGTTGCCCGAGCAGCGCCGCAGTGCCCGCGCTGCCGATACGCCGGGCAAACTGCGGGGCCACGCCCTGGTTGCCCTGATAGCGGGTCAGGCCATGACGCTTGAGCAGCGCGAAGTGGTCATGCACATCCCCCATCGCTGCCCAGTCGTCGACCAGCCCGGCGACCTGTACATCAGTTTTGACCAGCGCCTCGCGCGGTGTGAAGTGCGGCTGCTCCAGGCTGCCCTGGGCATACAGCTCGGCCCACGCCTGCAGGTCCGAGCCGGGTAGCGACGCCAGGCGCAACAGCGGCGCGGCATGCCGGTCGAACACCCGCAGCTCGAAATCACCAGCGGCCTGGCCACGGGTGAGGCACAGCCAGTGCCAGGCGCGCAGGTTCAGGCGCAGGTCCAGGCCATCTTCGCCAAGCACCAGACCGACCTGGGCAACATCGTCCGACCGTGGGAAGCGCCCCACCTGGTCGAGGAATGCATGACTGGCCTGGGTCATGACCCTCAGCGGGCCAAGGTGATACAGCCGGGCCGCCACTTCGGCGGCAGGCAGGGCGAGGCTGAGGCAGTCTTGCCCAAGGCGTTGGCGGAGGTCGCTGGCAGTAATAGCAGGCATGTGGGGATTCCTTGTGAGCAGAAAAGGTTCAGTGAAGGGGTGGCTGCAAGGGTGCGTCGCAGCTGGCAGCCGCCGGGGCAAGCGCAACGCCGTCGCCGTCCTGGCTGGGCAACAGCCACACGAAGTCGGCATCCTGAGCGGCTGGGGCCTGGCCCTCCTCCCCCAGCACCAGCACCTTCAAACCGGGATCGCGCGCGCCATGCCTGAGGTACTGGGGCGCGCCCTGGGACTTGAGGGTGTGCAGCACACCGGCGAACAACAGGCGCGGGGCCGGCGCGGCGTCGAGCACCTGGGCCATGCGCCGGTCGCGACCGTGCTGAATGGCGAGCATGGCGTTCAGTCGCGGCAGGTCGATCTCGCCACAGTGCATCTGCACGATGCGCTGACGCTGCACCTCGGCGATTGCCGCTTGCGGAAACAGGCTGGCCGCATCCGCGGGCGCGTCGGCTGCCACCTGCTTGCGTTCGCGGGAAGACAGGTTGCCGGCCAGCACCGGTGCCGGGGCCTGCATCAGTGCCTGCATCAACGGGCCGTATTGCTCCCAGCTCCAGCGCTCATCCCACTGCATGATCTTGCGCAGACGCGCCAGCCGCACGCGGTTGCCTGCGCCCAGCCACGCCTGCACATCGCCAACCGGGCGCTGCTGATCGCTATCGAGCATCTCGAGCACCACGGCGCCTTGCTTGCGCCGCTCGGCCAGGCCGGTGGCCAGCCACTGCTCGATCAGGTGATGAGCCACGTTGTCGTGGGTCTCCCCCACCATCACCGTGGGGGCTTGCGCCAGTACGTCGAGCAATTGCCCGGCATCGATCTGCTGGCCGCTGCGAACATCAACGATCGCGCCCCAGCCGGGGATGTTGGCTTCGACACGGGCATAGGCGGTCTGGGCCGGCGGCGCATTGACCGTGGCGCAGCCGACGAGCAGGGCAAGGCACGCCCCAAGCAGGCAGTTCGTGTACATGAGAGGGTCCTGTGGGGTCAGTATTCGAACGTGACGCCGAACGAGGTGGTACGCCCACGCCCGGTACCGCGGTCCAGTGAGGCGGACATGATCGAGTCCACCGAGGCGTTGTAGCTGTAGGTCTTGTTCTCCACGTTCTCGACGTTGAAGAACAGGCTGACGTTCTGCTGCACCTGCCAGCTGCCGTAAAGGTCCCAGATCACGCCGGTGGACTGTGTCTTCCTGGTTTCGTACCAGTCCCAGCTTTCTTCGGCAGGGCCGGAGTACTCGCCGCGGGCGCCGAGCACCACGCGCTCGTCGAACCAGCGCGTGCCCAGGTCGAGGGTCCAGTAGCGGTCGGGCTGGCTGTTGATGTCTTCGAGTTCGATGCCCGAGGTGGTCGGCGCCTTGGTGGTGGCGCGGGTCCAGGAGAGGTTGGCGTAGACGAAGCCTGCGTCGTAGCGGCCCTCGATCTCGTAGCCGCTCATGCGCACCTGCTCGGGCCAGTTGACCCAGTTGGCCTTGGCCGAGTATTCGCCGTCGTCATCGACGATGTCGAACGACTGCGGGGTGATATAGCCGTCGATCTTGCTGATGAAGCGGTTGACCTTGAGCTGGGCGTAGTCGTTGCTGCTGAACAGCTCGGCGCGACTGAGATTGAAGCCGAACTCGTAGTTGGTGGAGCGCTCCTGGCGCAGGTACGGGTTGGCCCCTACGCCGTCGGCATCGCTGGCGTCGGCGGTCATCGGCACCTTCTCGAAGAACATCTCCTGCACCCGCGGTGCACGCGAGGTGCGCGACCAGCTGGTATAGAGCTGCATCCAGTCATAGGGCTTTACGGCAAAGCCGATACGCGGGTTGAAGCTGTGCTCGCGGCGGGTGATGTCCACATCGCCCCCGCCGATAGCCGCGCACTCGCGCAAAATCGAGCACTTGGGCACGTGGCCGCTGACCTTGTAGCCGTCGTAGTGCATGCCCAGGGTCATGGCATAGATGTCGTAGTCCAGCTCCAGGGTACTGAACAGGCTTTCGGTCTGCTGCTTGCCTTCGGGGTTGGCCCCGCGTTTTTCCGGCGTGTCGGCAACGAAGTCGTCGGTGTAGTAGCGCATGCCGTTGCTCCAGCTCGCTTCCACCGGGCCGAGGTTGAAACGGCTGAGGTTGGTGAAGTCGAAACCGTGGGCATCGTCGTGGGTCTTGCGGCCGATGAAGGTGGATTCCTCCACCGGCGGGTAATCGAGCTGGGTCTTGTTCTGGTAGGCGTTTACCGTCAGGTTCACCCATTCGTTGTAGGGCGTGTAGGCGTACTTGGCGCGGTAGGTTTCGTTGCGCAGTTCCCATGGGTAGTTGTGGTAGAACTCGTTGCGGTACTGCACGCCGCTGAGGTCCAGGCGGTGCAGGTCGTTGGGCTGCAGGCGCACCTTGAGCAGGCCCGAGCGCGGGCTCTGCTTGGTGGTGTCGTAGTGGTTTTCCTGGCCGGAGCTGGTCTTGTATTCGCCGGTTTGCGAACTGCTGGCGGCGGCGACGATGCCGTACACGCCTTCGCTATCCTCGGGACGGGTTCGTGCGCCAGCGGCGAGCATGCGCGTGTTGCCGTAACCGTTGTTGCCGGTGCGGTAGGTGCTGCGCACACCCACGCGGTGATCAGGCTTGACGATGTCGTCGATATCGAAGGTGCGGAAGTTGGCGGTGCCCCCCAGGGTATTGGCACCTTCGGCGCCGTCCACCGCGCCGCGCTGCACATCGACACCGGCCAGCAGGTTGGGGTCGACGAAGGCCATCGGCCCGCCCGAACCGTGACCGGCGTTGTTGCGGAAGGTCTGGGTCACGCCGTCGATCATGGTGTTGACCCGCCCCAGGCCCGACAGCCCGCGGATGTTCACCGAAACCCCGGGCTGGCTGCGTGAATGCAGGGTGTAGGTACCGGGCATGGAACGCACCAGGCTGTTGAGGTCCTGGCGTTCGGCGTGCACTTCGCGGCTGCTGCGGATCACGCCCGGGCGCTCGCCCAGTGCGTTGACCAGCGTGGGGCCCACCTCCAGCGCGCTGCGGCTCTGTTCCTCGGCGCGCAGCACGAAGCTCTTGTCCTTGAGCTGCACGATGCGCAGCCCGGTACCCATCAGCAGCAGGTCGAAGGCTTCCTTGCGGTTGTACTCGCCATCCAGGCCCTGGGTCTGGCGCTTGTCGGTCAGCTCCGGGGCAAAGGTCAGCATCACGCCGGTGGCGCCCGCCAACTGATTGAGTGCGGGCGCCAGCGGGCCTGCCGCAATCTGGTAATGCTTGCGTACAGCTGCGTGCTGAGCGGTGGGCGCCTCCATGGGCGCCGCCATTGCAACGCTGGCACCACTGACGGCAAGCGCCAGCACAGTAAGCGCGCCCTGCGCCGCCTTGAAAACACGGTGCCTGTCGGGCTGCTGGCCTGGATTTACGGTCGGCGCGATGCGTTTCACGTGAAGCTCCCTGGAACGTTGCAATGGTCTTGCAATAGAGGTCACGTGAGGCAGCCAAAAGTGGAAATGAAAATCAGTATTATTTTTAAAATCATTCATCAGCATGCGCGCGGATAAATGTTGGAACAGTTCTGCCCGTGGTGTTCACGCGCCTACGGCGCAAAGGACGCTATGCTTGCAGGGCCTTCCGTTGACGAACGGTGCCACAGCACCCCCACACGGAACGGCCGACTCGAGTGGCAGGGAGGCCGTGATAAAGGAACCGCACATGGAAAAATACCGATTGGCCGCTGCGCAGCTCGACGAGAGCCTCAGCAGAATTCGCGAACAACGCGATCACCTCCTCGCACTGGGGGAGGCGGAGCAAGCCGCTCCACTCACCAGAATCCTCAACATCGTTCGACTGGAGCTTGAGTTGTCACCGGTAGGTGGGCCCAAGGCGACCAGGCATTGACGCGAGGGCACTGAAACGCGAAAGCCACCTTGATAGGTGGCTTTTCTGTTCTATAGAGTGGCGCGTCGCTTGATAGCCCTACTCCCCTGGACCCTGCCCCATGACTGATCACCAGATTATCGTCCCCGACGAGATGAAATTGCTTTGCGAGCGTGCTGGTTATGCCCCCGCGGTAAAGGTGGGCAGCACCCTGTACTGCGCCGGGCAGGTGGGTCGAACGCCGGAGCTGGAGGTGATTGAAGACCCGGAGCAGCAGTTTCTGGCGGCCTGGGAAAACCTTCGCCTCGTGCTCGCGGCGGGCGGTTGCGGGTTTGACGACGTGGTCGAAATGACGACCTATCACATCGACATGCAACGCCATATGCCGCTGTTCAGGAGCGTGAAGGACAAGGTCTTTCCAAGGGGCACCTGTGCATGGACCTGCATAGGCGTCAGCGAACTCGCCCGACCAGGGTTGCTGGTGGAGATCAAGTGCATTGCGGTGCAGCGGTAGGTGCGGGTAAGGAGTAGAAGCCCAGAAACGAAAAAAGCCGCTCAAGGCGGCTTGTTCCGGGCTTCAACGCACTTCAGCGAAGGGCGGTGAAAGCATCTATGGTGCGGACGAAGAGACTCGAACTCTTACAGCTTGCGCCGCTGGAACCTAAATCCAGTGTGTCTACCAATTTCACCACGTCCGCGTGAAGCTTTTAAAGCAAAGGCGCCGGATTTTCATCGGGCGCCTTTTAGAATATGGGGTGGACGATGGGGATCGAACCCACGACAACAGGAGTCACAATCCTGTGCTCTACCAACTGAGCTACGCCCACCATATTGCTTTACTGCTTTTACTTGTGCCAGCTGCCTGTATTGGCGCACCCGGCAGGACTCGAACCTGCGACCATCCGCTTAGAAGGCGGATGCTCTATCCAGCTGAGCTACGGGCGCATATTTAATCTGCTTTCTGTTAGGATTACAAATTAACTTTTAGTCATACCGAACAAGCTATCAAAACCACTCATTCTGCCTGACCTTGCTAACCAGTGCTAGGCTCTGCCCGACAAGTGCGATGAATGTTATAGACGAGCGGCAAAGTCGTCAACACCTTTTTGAAAAAAATTCATTTTATTTAAGGGGTTAGGGGAATTGCCAGACCAAGCGCCTTTGCCCTGCGCCCCGGTCATGCGAGAATGCGCGCTCTTTTTATTCCCTCTCGATGGTTAATCACGCGTCATGACTGCACAACTTATCGACGGCAAGGCGATCGCCGCCAGCCTGCGCCAGCAGATCGCCCAACGTGTCGCGCAACGTCGCGAGCAAGGCCTGCGCACCCCCGGCCTGGCAGTGATCCTGGTAGGCAGCGACCCCGCCTCCCAAGTCTATGTTTCGCACAAGCGTAAAGACTGTGAAGAGGTCGGCTTCAACTCCCAGGCCTATGACCTGCCCAGCGACACCACCCAGCAGGCGCTGACCGACCTGATCGACCGCCTAAATGAAGACGCCGACATCGACGGCATCCTGCTGCAGCTGCCACTGCCGGCGCACCTGGATGCCTCGCTGCTGCTCGAGCGCATTCGCCCCGACAAGGACGTGGACGGTTTCCACCCTTATAACGTAGGCCGCCTGGCCCAGCGCATCCCGCTGCTGCGCCCGTGCACCCCCAAAGGCATCATGACCCTGCTGCACAGCACCGGTCAGGACCTGTACGGCATGAATGCGGTGGTAGTGGGCGCCTCGAACATCGTCGGCCGCCCCATGGCCATGGAGCTGCTGCTGGCCGGCTGCACCGTGACCGTGACCCACCGCTTCACCAAGGACCTGGCCGGCCACGTCGGTCGCGCCGACCTGGTGGTGGTGGCTGCCGGCAAGCCGGGGTTGGTCAAGGGTGAATGGATCAAGGAAGGCGCCATCGTCATCGACGTGGGCATCAACCGCCAGGAAGACGGCAAGCTGGTGGGCGACGTGGTCTACGAGACCGCCCTGCCCCGCGCCGGCTGGATCACTCCGGTGCCAGGCGGCGTCGGGCCGATGACCCGGGCGTGCCTGCTGGAGAACACCTTGTATGCGGCCGAAGAGCTGCACAAGTAAGGCTCGATCGGCAGCATCAGATAACGGCACCTGAGAAGGTGCCGTTTTTTTTGGCCTGGAACAAACGCACGCTCGTCAGCAAAGGCTGTCAGGTTGACGAACGGTCATGACAATGGTCAGATGCGGCCCAGTTTCAGGTGCCTGCTGCCGCCGTGCAGCAGGTGAAACGGGAAGCCGGTGCGTCTTGCATGACTAGTCCGGCGCTGCCCCCGCAACGGTAAGCGAGTGAAGCATCCAAAAGGCCACTGTGCGCAACGCATGGGAAGGCGGATGACTTCGAGCCTCGCAAGCCCGGAGACCGGCCTGCAAACCCACGACTGTTGAAAGGATGCGTTCAGTCATTTTGGCAAACCTGCGGTGGGCGGGCACGAGCCGGTATTCTGGCGCGCGTTCGCCGGAACCCTCCTGTGCGCTTCCCGAAAAATCCTTTTTCGAGAAGTAGATGAAGACACGTCGTTTTACCCTGATCGGTTGCCTGATCGGCAGCCCGGCCCTGGCGGCCAGCGAACCCCTGACCCTCGACCAGCAGATCGTTTCCGCACCCTCGGTGGAGTCCACCACGGTGGCCGAGATGGCGCGCTATGGCAGCAAGGTGGAGGTCGTGGACCGCGAGCAGATCGAGCGCGCCGGCCCCAGCGCCGACATCACCCGCGTGTTGCAGATGTTCGTGCCGGGCCTGTATGTGGCGCCCAAGCAGGGGCCGTTCGACTATGGCACCTATTCGCTGCTGGGCGGGCGCAACGACGACACGCTGATCATGCTCGACGGGGTGCGCCTGAACAACCGCCTCTACGGCGGCATCTATATAGACACCCTGCCCGCCGCCGCCATCGAGCGCATCGAGGTACTCAAGGGCGGCCAGAGCCTGCTGTTCGGCACCCAGGCCGTGGCCGGGGTCATCAACATCGTCACCCGTTCGGCCCATAGCCGCGACCCCTCGGGCCAGGTCAACCTGGGCGTCGACAGCTTCATGGGGCGCAACGGCGATGCCCGTATCGAGCGCATCTTCAGCAACGGCCTGGGCGACCTGGGGCTGCTGGCCTACGTCAGCCACAACGTGTCCGAGGGCTATCAGCCCTACCACAGCAGCCAGATCACCTCGACGGTCAGCGACAAGAAGCGCAGCTACGAGGTCAACACCTTCGGCGCCAAGGCCGCACAAAGCCTGGGCGATGACAGCCGCCTGGAGCTGTTCTACCAGTACAGCGCCGCCAACCTGGACTTCCTGCGCCCGGACGCCAACCGCCGTACCACCAACGACCGCGTGCAGCAGATCGCCACGGCCACCTTCGAGCAGCGCCTGAACCCCGACTTCAGCTACTTCGTCAAAGGCCACATGAACGATTGGGATACGCGCTACACCCGCATCTACAACAACACCGACGGCAGCACCCGCACCCTCAACCACGATGACTACTGGGGCTTCAGCGACTGGGGCATGCAGGCCGAAGGCAAGGCCGTGCTCCCCGGCGAGCACACCCTGGTGTTCGGTACCGACAACCAGTGGTTCAAGGGCAAGGACGACGTGCTCAAGATCGATAACAACCAGGCCGAGGCCCATGCGCTGTATGTGCAGCTGCGCCCTGTCATCGACGCCCTGCCTGACTGGCACCCCAGCATCGGCGTGCGCCGCGAGCACCTGAGCGGCGGTGACAGTGCCACGGTGGGCATGCTCACCTCGCTCTACGACCTGACCGACCAGCTCAAGCTGCGCGGCCAGTTCGGCACCGCCTACAAGCTGCCCAACGCCGAGCAACTGTACGTCAACGAACCGGGCGACGAGATGGGCAACCCCAACCTCAAGCCGGAGAAGAGCCGCAATGCCGAACTGGGCCTGGACTACACCGGCCTGATCCAGGGCCAGCCTTACAGCCTGAGCGGTACGCTGTTCACCCGGCGCATCGAGGACCTGATCACCATCGTGGATGCACAATGGGTCAACGGCGATGGCGAGATCCAGGTGCGCGGCGTCGAGGTCAACGGGCAGTTCCAGCTCAGTGACCGCTGGCAGCTGGCGGCAGACATGACGCGCAACCTGAGCGAGTCGCGCAACGGCGCCACCCTCAACAACATTCCCGGGTTCTTTGCACGCAGCCGGCTGGGGTACGAGTCGGGTGACCGAATGTGGGGCGCAGGCGCGGCGGTGCGCTACATCGGCACGGTGAAAAGCCCGCGTGATGTGGACTACGGGCATTACACCGTGGTGGACGCCGATGCCTACCGCTACCTGGACGGCGCCCGCCAGCATCGCCTGAGCCTGCTGCTGGAGAACCTGCTGGACCGCGACTACACCACCAGCATGGACAGCGGCGTGCGCAAGGTGCAGAACCTGGGAAGGCCGTTCACCAGCGAAGTGCGTTACACCTACAGCTTCTAGAAGCAGCGCGGGTCAAGCCGCACCACGGACTCAAGGACAAGCCCATGCCCATCCCCAGCAAACCCGAGTGGTCGCACATTCCCGCCCACGCCCGCCACGTGATGCTGTGCACCGGCCCGCGCTGCACCCAGCGCGGCGCGCAGCAGGTGTGGAAAGTGGTGCGCAACGAACTGCTCGCCGCCCAGCGCATGGAAACCGCCGACGGCGTGCTGCTGACCCGTACCCACTGCCAGTTCCCGTGCAACCTGGGCCCGGTCGCCACCGTCTACCCCGAGCGCTGCTGGTACCGCATCGCCAGCGCCGACGATGCCCGCCGCCTGGTGCGCGAGCACCTGGTCGCAGGTACCCCGGTCAGCGCACTGCTGCTCAATGGTGATACCCCATGACGCGCCTGCTCTGCCTGCTGTTGTGCCTGCTCGGCACCACGGCCCACGCCCAGACCTACCGTAACTGCGGCCAGGACTGGACCCTGCCGCACGCCCCGCCGCAGCGCATCCTGGCGCTCAACCAGCATGCCGCCGACCTGCTGCTGGCCCTGCAGGTCGGCCCGTCGCTGGTTGCGGTGAGCTACATCGATGACGACCCCGAGGCGCTGGCCTCCCGGCGCTACCGCGGCGTGCCCCTGCTGTCGCGGCTGTATCCCTCGCCGGAGGTGTTCTATGCCCAGCGCTACGACCTGGTGGTCGGCGGTTTCGCCAGCGCCTTTCGCGATGGCGTGGGCGCCCGTACCCACCTGACCCGCAATGGCATCGGCAGCTATCTGCTGGAGAACGCCTGCGACCCGCGCCCGGCCTCCGGTTTCGCGGCCATCGAAGACGACCTGCGCAGCCTGGGCAAGCTGCTGCAGCGCGAATCCCAGGCCGCTCGGCTGATCGCGCAGCAACGAGCAGACCTGGACCGCGCCCGCCAGCTCGCCGCGCAGCATGCCCCGCTTTCGGTGTTCTACCTGGACAGCGAGCACCAGGGCCTCGACAGCGAGGGCAGCCGCGGCTTCATCACCCAACTGATCCAGGTTGCCGGTGGGCGCAACCTGTTCGCCGACGTCGACCTGCACCGCGTGACCGTCGACCCCGAAACCCTGCTGCAACGCGACCCGGACGTGATCATCCTGGCCGACGCCGTCTGGTCGCCGGCCCGGCGCAAGCGCGAGTACCTGCACAACCACCCGGCCCTTTCGAAGTTGCGTGCGGTGCGCGAGGGCCGGCTGATCGACCTGCCCTTCACGCACCTGGTGGCAGGCGAACACAGCGCCCGTGCTGCCGTCGCGCTGGCCAACCAGTTGCGTGACATGGCCGAGCACCTGCCCTGAACCGGCACAGCCGATTACGCTGCAATACCCCGCTTTTCAGCTTTCCCCGCTGAGCGCCCCGCGCGCTTCAGCCGGGATTGCAGCGCCACTGCATCGACAATAGACGCACTGCCAACCCCGGATGCGTGCCTCGATGCAAACCACCAATACAGTCTTGATGATCCGCCCCGCGCGGTTCGCCTTCAACCCGGACACCGCACTCAACAACCGCTTCCAGCAGCCTGCACTGGACCCCGACCAGGCACAGCATAAAGCGCTGGAAGAGTTCGACGGCTATGTGGACACCCTGCGCCAGCATGGCGTCGAGGTGCTGGTGGTGCAGGACACGCCGGCCCCGCACACGCCTGACTCGATCTTCCCCAACAACTGGTGGAGCAGCCACGCCGACGGCAGCCTGGTGCTCTACCCGATGGAGGGCCACAACCGCCGGCTGGAACGCGACAAGGGCGTGCTGCAGGTGCTCGCCGACCGTTTCAGCATTCACAACACCATCGACCTGAGCCCGCTGGAGCAACAGAGCATGTTCCTGGAAGGCACCGGCAGCATGGTGCTCGACCGCGAACACCGCATCAGCTACGCCTGCCACTCCGGACGCACCCACACCGAAGCACTGCGCCAGTTCGCCGACAGGCTCGACTACCGCCTGTGCCTGTTTCACGCCGTCGACCGACACCGGGCGCCCATCTACCACTGCAACGTAATGATGAGCGTGGGCCGCGGGCTGTCGGTGGTGTGCCTCAAGGCACTGCCCGATGCCGACGAGCGCCGTACCCTGGAACACAGCCTGCGTGCCACCGGCAAGGACATCCTGGCCCTGGACTTCGACCAGCTCGAAGGCTTCGCCGGCAACATGCTCGAAGTGCACGACAAGCAAGGCCAGCCGCTGCTGGTGATGTCGCGCAGTGCCTGGCGCTCGCTGCACCCCGAGCAGCGCCGCCAGGTCGAGCGGCACACCCACCCGGTGGTGGTGAACATCGACAACATCGAACGCATCGGCGGCGGCAGCGCGCGCTGCATGCTCGCCGAAGTGCACCTGCCGGTGCGCAATTGACCGACCACAAGAAGGAGCTCCCCATGACCCGTTACATCGACGTCAACGACCTCAGCCAAATGGTCGCCCGCAAGGGCCTCACCACCTGCCTGGAAGAAATGGCCGAGTACATCCGCCAGGACTACCTGCGCTGGCACGACTTCGAAAAGTGCGCGCGCCTGGCCAACCACTCGCCAGACGGGGTGATCGAGCTGATGCCGGCCTCCGACGCCAACCTCTACGCCTTCAAGTACGTCAACGGCCACCCGAAGAACACCCAGCGCGGCATGCTCACCGTGATGGCGTTCGGTGCGCTGGGCGATGTCGACACCGGCGCGCCATTGCTGCTCAGCGAAATGACCCTGACCACCGCGATCCGCACCGCCGCCACCTCGGCCCTGGCCGCACGCTACCTGGCGCGTCCCGACAGCCGCAGCATGGCGCTGATCGGCAACGGCTCGCAGAGCGAATTCCAGGCCATCGCCTTCCACGCGCTGGTAGGCATCGAAGAAATCCGCCTGTACGACCTGGACCCACAAGCCACGGCCAAACTGGCCGCGAACCTTCGCGCCTTCCCGGCGATCAAGGTGGTACTGGCCAGCTCCGTGGCCGATGCGGTACGCGGCGCCGACATCGTCACCACGGTCACCGCCGACAAGGCCTACGCCACCATCCTGACCGCCGACATGATCGAGCCGGGCATGCACCTGAACGCGGTGGGTGGCGACTGCCCGGGCAAGACCGAGCTGCACCGCGACATCGTCGACGCCGCACGGGTGATCGTCGAGTACGAACCGCAGAGCCGCATCGAGGGCGAGATCCAGCAGATGCCAGCCGACTCGCCGATCACCGAGTTCTGGCAAGTGGTCAACGGCCAGGTGCTCGGCCGCGAGAACGACACCCAGGTCACCCTGTTCGACTCGGTGGGCTTTGCCATCGAAGACTACTCGGCCCTGCGCTATGTGCTGGATGTGGCCAAGGCCCTGGATATCGGCCATGAAATAGACCTGGTGCCGACCCTGGAAAACCCCAAGGACCTGTTTGCACGGCTGCTGCCCAAGGTTCAGGCGGTGTACAAGAAACGCGCCTAGACCGGGCCTGCACGTCAATCCAGGCGGCCGTGCACCTTGCACGGCCGTACACAGCAAGCTGCCCCGAAGCCAAAACAGGAGGTCATGCAGCCGATTCGGCTGACACCGAATCGCCAACAGCAGAATCCGGCAGCAAGCGCCGGCCCAAACGACACAAAAAAAATGCTGCCTTCACGCATTCTGACGCCCAGAGCGAAGAGTCACACACAGACCAAGGCTCAGGCCAACGAAGCGTTCACTGCCCTACATCAACTACAAGACACAGGGATACCTTTATGACCTCGCTGCGAAAGCTGCTCAGCGTGCTGCTCCTGCCCATGTGCGCGAGCACAGTCCAGGCCCAGGAATGGAAAGAAATCCGTTTCGGCGTGTTCCCCGAATACCCGCCCTTCGAATCCGTCGCCGCCGATGGCAGCCTGCAAGGTCTCGACATCGAGCTGGGCAATGCCATCTGTGAAAAGCTGCAGGTCAAGTGCACCTGGGTGCACAACGAATTCGACGGCATGATCCCGGCCCTGCGTGCACGCAAGTTCGACGCAATCATGTCGTCCATGGCGGTGACGCCGGCCCGTCAGAAGCAGATCGAGTTTTCCGATCGCCTGTTCCTCAGCCCCACCTCGGTGATCGTGCGCAAGGGCGCCGACTTCGGCGACACCCCCGAATCGCTCGAGGGCAAGACCGTTGGCGTGTTGCAAGGCTCGCTGCAAGAGGCCTACGCCCGCGCCAAGCTGGCGCCGCTGGGCGCCCGGGTCAAAGCCTACCAGGCCCAGAACCAGAACTATGCCGACCTCATGAACGGGCGCCTGGACGCCACCCTCACCGACAAGCTCGAAGCGCAGCTGAACTTCCTCAACACCCCCGAAGGCGCCGACTTCAAGAGCGGCCCGGCAATCAAGGACCCCACCCTGCCCCTGGACATCGCCATGGGCCTGCGCAAGAACGACGCCGAGCTCAAGGCGCTGATCGACAAGGGCATCGCCGCGGTGCTGGCCGATGGCACCTTCGCCAGGATCCAGCAGAAGTACGTCGGCGACCTCGATATCTACAACGAGTAATCGCCTGCAGAGCCCGGGCCTGCACGGCCCGGTGCGCTGTCGCACCCGCCTTTGGTCCTACCGAGAGTTTTCCCGTGAACGACTTCCTCACCTCCACCGGCTTGCAGGCGCTGAGCCTGCAGGGCTTCGGCCCGCTGTTGCTGCAAGGAACCTGGATGACCCTGCAACTGGCCTTTCTGTCACTGGGCCTGAGCCTGCTGCTGGGCCTGATCGGCGCCAGCGCCAAGCTGTCCTCGCTGCGCCTGCTGCGCATTCCCGCCACCCTCTACACCACGCTGATTCGCAGCGTGCCCGACCTGGTGCTGATCCTGCTGATCTTCTACACCCTGCAGCTGTGGCTCAACGACCTGACCGAGCTGCTTGGCTGGGATTACGTCGAGATCAACCCGTTCATGGCCGGCGTGATCACCCTGGGCTTCATCTATGGCGCCTACTTCACCGAGAACTTTCGCGCAGCGATCCTCAGCGTGCCCCATGGCCAGCTGGAAGCGGCTACCGCCTACGGGCTGAGCCGCGTGCAGCGCTTCCAGCTGGTGCTGTTCCCGCAACTGATGCGCTTCGCCCTGCCGGGGCTGGGCAACAACTGGCTGGTGCTGCTCAAGTCCACCGCGCTGGTGTCGATCATCGGCCTCTCCGACCTGGTAAAGGCTGCGCAGAACGCCGGCAAGACCACCAATGAGCCGTTGTACTTTCTGCTGTTCGCGGGGCTGGTCTACCTGCTTATCACCACCCTTTCCAATCGCCTGTTCAAGGTGCTGGAACGGCGCTACAACACCGGCATCAAGGGGTTGGCATCATGATCGAACTGCTTCAGGAATACGGCCGGGCCTACCTGTACAGCGATGGCGCGGGCATGTCGGGGCTGGCGATGACGCTGTGGCTGTTCATCGTGACCATGGTGCTGGGTTTGGTGCTGTCGTTGCCACTGGCGCTGGCGCGGGTGTCGCGCAAGCGCTGGCTGCGCTGGCCGGTAGAGCTGTACACCTTCGTGTTTCGCGGCACCCCGCTGTATATCCAGTTGTTGATCTGCTACACCGGGCTGTACGGGCTGGAGGTGGTGCGTGACAACGCGCTGCTCGACCAGTTCTTGCGCAATGCGCTCAACTGCACGCTGCTGGCCTTTGTGCTCAACACCTGCGCCTACACCGTGGAGATCTTCGCCGGGGCCATTCGCAACATTCCCCATGGCGAGATCGAGGCCGCCCAGGCCTACGGCCTGCATGGCTGGCGCCTGAACCTGTTCGTGGTGCTGCCGGCAGCCCTGCGCCGTGCGCTGCCGGTGTACAGCAACGAGCTGATCCTGATGCTGCATGCCACCTCGCTGGCGTTCACCGCCACCGTCGCCGACGTCCTCAAAGTGGCCCGCGACGCCAACGCCGCGACCTTTCTGACGTTCCAGGCCTTCGGCATCGCGGCCATTCTGTACATGCTGCTGTCCTTCGCGCTGGTCGGGCTGTTTCGCCTGGCCGAACGCCGCTGGATGCGTTTCCTTGTTCCTGCCCGAGGCTGACCCATGACCCTTTGCGCACACCCCCTGCCGGCCCATGGCCAGGCCCTGTACGAAACCCCCACCGCCCCGCGCGTCAGCAGCGCCGCCATCAAACTGAGCGTGGATGCCCTGCACAAGAGCTATGGCGATCACCAGGTACTCAAGGGCGTCTCGCTGCAGGCGCGCAAGGGCGACGTGATCAGCCTGATCGGTGCCAGCGGCTCGGGCAAGAGCACCATGCTGCGGTGCATCAACTTTCTCGAACAGCCGGACTCGGGCGTGATCACCCTCGACGAGCAGAGCATCGAGATGCACCAGGGCCGCGCCGGCACCCGCGCGCCGAACCCGGCCCAGCTGCAGAACCTGCGCACGCGCCTGGCCATGGTGTTCCAGCACTTCAACCTGTGGAGCCACATGACCGTGCTGGAGAACATCTGCCTGGCGCCGCGCCGCGTGCTTGGGGTGAGCCCGCGCGAGGCCGAGGCCCGCGCCCGCGCTTACCTGGACAAGGTCGGCTTGCCAGGGCGCGCGGCCGATCAGTACCCGGCATTCCTGTCTGGCGGGCAACAGCAGCGCGTGGCCATTGCCCGGGCGCTGGCGATGGAACCGGAGATCATCCTGTTCGACGAACCGACCTCGGCACTGGACCCGGAACTGGTTGGCGAAGTGCTCAAGGTGATACAGACGCTGGCCGAGGAAGGCCGTACCATGCTGATGGTCACCCACGAGATGGGTTTTGCCCGCCAGGTGTCGAGCCAGGTACTGTTCCTGCACCAGGGCCGGGTCGAGGAACAGGGCGGCCCGCAGATGCTCGACCAGCCGCAGAGCGAGCGCCTGCAGCAATTTCTTTCCAACCGTTTGAAGTGAACCGACGCCACCATGGACACCAAGGCCAACCGCATGCATGACACGCCGCCTCTGGATCGGATCGACGAGGCGATCATCGACGTACTGCGCCACAACGGGCGCATCACCTACGAGAAGCTGTCTTCGCTGGTGCACCTGACGCCCAGGCCTTGCCTGGAGCGGGTGCGCAAACTGGAGCGACGCGGGGTGATACGTGGTTATGGCGCGATCATCGATGTGCAGCGGGTGTCGCCAGGGTTGTCGCTGCTGGTGCTGGTGGCGTTGTCTAACCAGAGCGGGCGCTCGGCTCAGCGGGCCTTCGAGGCCTGCATGAAGGCCTGCCCGCAGGTATTCGAGTGCCAGCTCATCAGCGGGCATTTCGACTACAGCCTGCGCATGCGCTGCCGGGACATGGAGCATTACCGGGTGCTGAGCGAAACCTGGATGAACAACGACGAGCTGCACATCGACAAGCTGGTGGCGCACCCGGAACTGGCGGTGGTGAAGAACACGGCGCCGCAGTTGTAGCGCCGGCCCTGCAGGAGCCGGCCTTGCCGGCCAAGGGCCCGATGCGGCATTACGCCTGGCGCAACACCACCCACTCATGCGGCTGCACATACTCGCGCACCCATCCCACCACCTCCGCCGCCGGCATCGGCCGGGCGATGCCGTAGCCCTGCGCCACATCGCAGCCAAGCCCCATCAGCACCTCGCCATGCTCCACCGTCTCTACCCCCTCGGCGATCACCTGGCGCCCGAAGGCCCGTGCCAGGCCGATCACCGCGCGGGTCAGGGCCAGGTCATCCTGGTCATGCAGGATGTCGCGCACGAACGACTTGTCGATCTTGATCGCCTGGGTGGGCAGGCGCTTGAGATAGCTCAGCGACGAATAGCCGGTGCCAAAGTCATCCAGTGAAAACTGCACCCCCAACTGCTGACACGCCTCCAGGCATTCGCTGACCCGCTTGATGTTCTCGATTGCCACCGACTCGACGATCTCAAGGTCGAGCATGCGCGGCGCAACCCCGTCATGACGCGCAAGCAACAGGCGCAGGCGCTCGACGAAGTCAGACCGTTGAAAGTGGCGCGCCGCGATGTTCACGCTCACCGACCAGCGATACCCGGCGTCCTGCCAATGCTGCATCTGCGCCATCGCGCGGTCGATCACCCACTCGCCGATGTCCACGATCAGGTCGGTCTGCTCGATCAACGGCAGGAACTCCGCTGGCGGCACCAGCCCCTTGACCGGGTGCTGCCAGCGCAGCAAGGCCTCGAAGCCCAGCACCTCGCCACTGCGCATGTTCACCTTGGGCTGGTAGAACAGGTGCAGCTCGCCATTCTTCATGGCGCGGCGGACCCGCTCAACCGTCTGGTGCGTGGCCTTCACTTCCTGGTCCAGCGACACGTCGAACAGGTGGAAGCGATTGCGTCCGCTCTGCTTGGCCACGTACATCGCCTGGTCGGCATGGCGCAGCAGGGTGTCGGCATCATCGTTGTCGGCCGGGTACAGGGTCACGCCGATACTGGCGCTGACACTGATCTGCTGGCCGCGAATCGAATACGGCGCCGCCACCGCCGACAGCACCCGCCCCAGCACCGTGCGCAACTGCGCCTGGCCCTCGACATGGCGCAGAATCAGCACGAACTCGTCACCAGACAACCGCGCAACCGCATCGCCGCCACGCAGTATGCCCTTGAGCCGCGCCGCCACCTCGACCAGCAGCAGGTCGCCGCAGGCATGCCCATAGCCGTCGTTGACCGCCTTGAAGCCGTCCAGATCGAGCATGCACACCGCCAGCGGGAACTGCTCGGTGCGCGAGAATTCCAGGGCCTGGTTCAGCAGGTCCGAAAGGAATGCGCGGTTGGGCAGCCCGGTGAGCACGTCATGCCCCACGCGCCATTGCAGGGTGTGCACCAGCTGGCGTTTCTCGCTGACGTCGAAGCGGATCGACACATACTTGCGGACCTTGCCGGTGGCCGGGTCCAGCAGTGGCACCATGGTGCTGTCGACCCAGTACAACGAGCCGTTCTTGGCGCGGTTGCAGATCTCGCCCTTCCAGACCTTGCCGGCTACCAGCGATGCCCACATGCTCTCGAAGAAGTCACTGCCGTGCAGGCCGGAATTGAGGATGCGGTGGTTGGCCCCCAGCAGCTCTTCACGGCTGTAGCCGGAGATGCTGCAGAACTGCTGGTTGACGTAGGTGATGCGTCCGGCGAGGTCGGTTTCGGAAAAGATCGCGGCCGCGTCGACGGCCGCGCGGTAGTTGTCATCCATGCTCGTTCACTCGCCTGGCGGCTATCGGTTGAAGCGTTCAACCAAGGCACGCAGGCCGCTGGAAATATGCTCAAGCTCGCCACCACGGGTGGCGGCGGCATTGGCGTTGTCGGCAGTCTTCTGCACCGTGCCGGCTACCCGATTGATCTGCTGCGACACGTCCTCCGCCACGTAGGACTGCTCCTGCGAGGCGGCCGCCATCTGCTGGGTCATATCGGTGATGCGTGCCACCGCCTCGCGAATGCCTTGCAGTGCGCGCTGCGCCTCGACCACCTGCGCCACGCCCTGCTCGGCCTCCTGGATGCCCAGGTTGGCGATGCTCACCGCGTCATCGGCGCCGCTGCGCAGGGTCTCGATGATGCCCTGGATCTGCTGGGTCGACTGGCGGGTCTTGCCCGCCAGGGCGCGCACCTCATCGGCCACCACGGCAAATCCGCGGCCCTGCTCGCCAGCACGCGCCGCTTCGATGGCAGCGTTGAGCGCCAGCAGGTTGGTCTGGTCGGCAATCGCCTGGATCACGCTGGCAGCCAGCATGATGTCCTGGGTCTGCCCGGCCAGGTGGCCGACCGCCTGGTTGATCTGGGTGACGGTGCTGGCCAGCAGCTGGATCGCCTCGCGCGAGGTACCGGCCACCTGGCTGCCCTGTTCGGCCAGCTGGTTGGCGGTGCCGGCCTCGCTGGCGGTCTGCTGTACATGCACCGCCACTTCGGCGATGGATGCCGCCATCTCGGTCATCGCCGCCGCGGTCATGTCGGTTTCGGCGCGCTGGTCGAGCAGCGCCAGCTCGGTGGCATTGGACAGCCGGCTGGAATCGCTGGCGGCCACGGCCATCTGGTTGGCCAGGTCGCTCAGGCGCGTCAGCGCGGTTTTCAGGCGCGCCTCTTCACTGATCAACACCATCTGCAGTTGCGCGGTCGGCCCCAGCGCTTCGCTGTAGGCCAGCGCACTGATCGGGTCGGAGAACGTGTTGGGGGTGCTGCGCACGATCTGGCGCACTTCATGGCGCAGGCGATTGTGCCCCCACAGGCCCACCGCCACGAACAGCGCCAGCGTGATGCCCTGCCCGCCCCAGCCCGGCAACAGCCGGTTGGCGCCCATGGCCAAAGCGGCTGCCAGCAACGGCAGCGCAAGCACGCGGCCCTGCAGGGCCAGGCGACGCCCGAAGGGCACGGGGGGCTTGCCTTCACGCAGACGGGCATACAGCGCTTCGGCGCGCTGCACCTGATCGCGAGTGGGCTTGACCCGTACCGATTCGTAGCCGACCAGGCGGCCGTCCTCGAGCACCGGTGTGACGTAGGCGCTGACCCAGTAGAAGTTGCCGTTCTTGCAGCGGTTCTTGACGATGCCCATCCAGCTCTGGCCGGCCTTGAGGTACTGCCACATCAGGGCAAATACGGCAGGCGGCATGTCCGGGTGGCGCACCAGGTTGTGCGTGCTGCCGATCAGTTCCGCCTGGCTGAAGCCACTCATGGCGGCGAATTCGGCATTGCAATAGGTGATGTTACTGTCGGTATCGGTGGCGGAAATCAGCCGCTGATGGTCCGGAAAGGTCTGTTCGACAGCCGTGACCGGCAGATTGAGACGCACGTTAAAACTCCCTGAAGCGCACGCTAAAGCCTTGTCCAGCGGCCCTGAAACCTGCAGCGTAAATGTCGGTCCAAGTGAACGATTCTACGAAATACATCACATTTTGCAAGGAAAGGTGATGAAACGTGGCGTTGTGCAATGCCAATATTTATCGTTAAGTTCTTGATTCTAAATGGGAATCGAGCGATGGAATTATCTAGTTTGGGTCCAGCCATCAGACGCTATCGCAAGGTAGCCGGGCTTACTCAGGCTGAACTTGGCGAAAAAACCGGTTTTGACCCCAAAACCATAAGCCGCTTTGAAACCGGCACCTACACCCCCAGTGTCGAAGCGCTGTTCACCTTTGCCGACGTGCTGGGCGTCAAGCTCAATGCCTTTTTCGCCGACCTGGAAGATGCGGACGAGCAACGTGCCTACTTGTTCGGTGTTATTCACAAAGCTCCACCCAAGGACCTGGGAAAGCTGATTGCAGCGGTAGACATGGCCCTTTCCAAGCCTTGATCACTGCCCTCGCAAAAGCGTGACAGGCGCCTGCCACTGTTGCTTGAAGCGCTTTTGTCGTCGATAAGTACTGCAACTGGTCAGACCGGTAAAACCGATCTGATGCCCTGGATTCGCGAAATACTTGCAAACCCGCAAAAACTCCGCCTACACTGCGCCTGCACTGGACATACCGGTAAGACCACAATAATTAAGTCTGTCGCTCGGCGCTTGTTGCCAGAAGCACGGACACCGACCAGAGATCCCTCCCCATGCTCAAATGGTGCTCGCGTTCGATCTTCCTCCAAGTGGTGCTCGGCCTGATGCTCGGCATCGCCTGCGGCCTGAGCTTTCCTGAAGTTTCCCTGCAACTCAAACCCCTCGGTGACGGCTTCATCAAGCTGATCAAGATGCTCATCGGGCTGATTGTGTTCTGCGTGGTGGTCAGCGGCATTTCCGGTGCCGGCGACCTCAAGAAGGTTGGCCGCATCGGCCTCAAGTCGGTGATCTACTTCGAAGTGCTGACCACCATTGCGCTGGTGCTGGGGCTGGTACTGGCATTCACCTCAGGCATCGGTACCGGTGCCAACATCCACCTCGACCAGTTGTCGACCGCCGATGCCGGTGCGCTGGCCGAGCGTGGCCAGCATATCCAGGGCACGGCAGCGTTCCTCATGGGCCTGATACCCAATTCGGTGCTCGGCGCCTTCGCCGACAACAACATCCTCCAGGTGCTGCTGTTCTCGGTGCTGTTCGGCAGCGCCCTGAACCTGGTGGGCGAGGCCGCGTCGGGCATCACCCGGCTGATAAACGAACTGAGCCATGTGATCTTCCGCATCATGGGCATGATCGTGCGCCTGGCGCCGATCGGTGTGTTCGGCGCCATCGCCTTCACCACCAGCCAGTACGGCCTGGACTCGCTGCAACACCTGGGCGGCCTGGTGGCTCTGTTCTACGTGACCTGTGCAGGCTTCGTGCTGGTGATCCTGGGGACAGTGATGCGCGTCTCGGGCCTGAAGCTGTTCCCGTTCCTCAAGTACATGCGCGAAGAACTGGGCATCGTGCTGGGTACTGCTTCGTCCGATGCGGTCCTGCCGCAGATCATGCGCAAGCTCGAACACCTGGGCATCGGCAGCTCCACCGTCGGCCTGGTGATCCCCACGGGCTACTCCTTCAACCTGGACGGTTTCTCGATCTACCTCACCCTGGCCATCGTGTTCATCGCCAACGCCACCGGCACACCGCTGGCCATGACCGACCTGCTGACCATCCTGCTGGTGTCGCTGATCACCTCCAAGGGCGCCCACGGCATTCCGGGGTCGGCGCTGGTGATTCTGGCCGCCACCCTCACGGCAGTACCGGCCATCCCGGTAGTGGGCCTGGTGCTGGTGCTGGCGGTGGACTGGTTCATGGGCATCGGCCGCGCGCTGACCAACCTGATCGGCAACTGCGTGGCCACCGTGGCCATCGCCCGCTGGGAAAAGGACATTGATCTGGAACGCGCCAACAACGTACTCAACGGCAAGCAGGGCTTCAGCTTCCAGACGCGCAAGCTGCCGACCCCTGCCCATCAACAGGAATTCTAGGCAACGACGTATGCATGTGTTTTCAGGGAGCAAACAGTGATTACCTCATCGACGGTAGTGAATGCGGTAGTGGAGAAACTGCGCCAGGCACTGGCCCGTGGCCAGTGGCGCTCGGGCGAGATGCTCCCGGGTCAGCGAGAACTGGCCGAGCAACTGGGCATCAGCCGGCCAAGCCTGCGCGAAGCGGTCACGGTGCTGGAGACCCTCGGCCTGGTGCGTTCCATGCCAGGCAAGGGAGTGCTGGTGCTCGACCCCGGCACCCAGGAGCTGGTACAGGCCCCCGCGGCCGTGGCCGGAGCCAGCCTGGAGGACGTGCTGCAGCTGCGTTACACGCTGGAGCCGTTCATTGTCGGGCTGGTGGCGCAGTCGGTCAGCAGCAAGGAAATCGGCCAGTTGCGCCTGACCCTGATGGACATGCGCGAGGCCCTGGAGGCCAGCGACAGCGAAGCCGGGGTGCGCGCCTACCTGGCATTTCACGAAGAGCTGTTCGCACTGACCGCCAACCCGATTTTCCAAAGTGTGGTGCAGCAGACCAGCAATGCCCTCAAGCAGAGCGCCCAGGTGCTGCACAACTCGCCCGAGCACCTGGCCGCGCGTCTGGAAGAGAACGAGGCGGTGGTGCGCGCCATCCGCAACAAGGACAGCGCCCAGGCCAGTGCGCAGATGCGCCGGCACATTCTGCAGGAAGGCCTGCGCATGGGCATCGAATTGACCATTCCGGATGAACACCCGGGCAACTGACCAGGAGAGCGACCATGAACGCCTGCCCTGCTACCCCGTCCGCGATCGCCCTGCCCGCGCTGCTGGCGGCCGGCGAGCAGCGCCTGAGCGCTGACGAGATCTACCCGCGCCTGTTCGATGCGATCCTCGAACAGCGCCTGGCGCCAGGTACCGCGCTGACCGAGCAGGCGCTGGGCCAGGCCTTCGGCGTGAGCCGCACGGTGATCCGCCGCGTGCTGGGGCGCCTGTCCGACCAGCAGGTGGTGGTGCAACGCCCGGCGCACACCGCCCGGCTGGCCGCACCCGACCCGCAGCAGGCGCGCCAGGTGCTCAGTGCCCGGCGCCTGGCTGAAACCACGCTGATCGGGCTGGCGGCGCGGCGCACCAGTGCCCCACGCATCCGCCAGTTGCGCGAGCTGATTGCCCGCGAGCGCAAGCACCACGAGCAGGGCCATCGGTGCACGGCGATTCGTCTGGGGGGCGAGTTTCACCTGAAGCTGGCGGAGATGGCCGACAATGCCCCGTTGACGCGGTTTCTCAACGGGCTGGTGCCCATGACGTCGCTGATCATTGCCCAGTACGAGACCCAGCCTTGCGAACACTGCGCCTGGCAGGAACATGCAGCCCTGGTGGACGCACTGGAGGACGGCGACAGCGAGGCGGCGCTGCAGTTGATGCACCAGCACCTGGACCGCATCGAGGCCAAGCTGAGCCTGGATTGAGAATGGCGGTGCGCCTTTCGCCGGCAAGGCCGGCTCCTGCAGGAGGTGTTGTGCAGGAGCCGACCTTGCCGGCGAAGGGTCTTGCTGCGCTTGACCTGCCAACGACAAACCGCGCAGCATCGGGCATCCCCACAAGAGCCCGCCCCGTGACCCCAGAACAACGCCACAACGTCCGCGCCCTGCTCTCCGAGTCGTTCGTCGACAGCTGGGTGGACTACGCCTGGATCGCCCGCGAACTCGAACCCTTCGACCTGGCCGAGCTCAAGCGCATCTTCTACGAGGAAGTCGCGCCGGTCTGCTACTACAACATCGTGGCACCGGTACCACCGGTATGGACCGGTTTCGAGCCGGTATCGCTCAACGAAGAAATCGAAGAGCTGCTGGAGGCGCGCCGACGCAACCCGTTGCGCCGGCATTGGGACCGACTGTGGGCCGCCACCTGGATCCGCCTGTGGAGCCAGGAATGCTGGGACGCGATCCACCAGGCCTGCCTCGCCCAACGGCAGGCCTGACACCTCGGCACGCTGGCCTCAGAAGTCCCAGCGAGTGGTCACCATCACGTTGCGCGGGTCGCCATAAGAGGCCGAGTTGTAGAAGCCGATATTGGTGAAGTAGGCCTTGTCGAACACGTTGTTGACGTTCAGCGTGGCCGACAGCTGCTCGTTGATCTGGTAACGCGCCATCAGGTCCACCAGCCAGTAAGGGTCCTGGGCAAACTCCTCGTCGCGCTTCTTGACGTTGTTCGACAACACCTGCCAGCCCTTGCCCTGCCAACGCGCACCACCGCCGATGGTCAAGCGGTCGAGCGCCCCCTTGAGCTTGTAGCTGGTGTAGAAACTGACCTGGTCCTCAGGCTCCCAGGTCGACACCTTCTTGCCCTGGTCATCGCGGATCACCTTGTGGGTGTACCCCCCTTGCAGTTGCCAGCCCTCAGCCAGTTCGCCGGAGATCTCTGCCTCATAACCCTTGGTCTTGGCCTTGATGCCTTCGTAGGCATACTCGACCGCCGGGTTGGTCGGGTTGCCGTTGTAGGCCCGGTCCTCTTCGCCCCGGCTGCTCTGGTGAATCTCGAAATACGCCAGGCTCGCATTCAGGCGCCCGTCCAGGAACTCACCCTTCAGGCCCACCTCGTAGTTCTGCCCTTCATCCGGGTCGAGCAGGCGGTTGTTGCGGTCGCGGTACCAGGCATCCTGCGGCATGAAGATATCGGTGTAGCTGGCATACAGCGACAGGTAGTCATTGAGGTCGTACACCGCCCCCAGGTAGGGCAGCAGGCGATCGTCCTCGCGGCCGTTGGCGGTCACGCCATTGATGCGGTAGTTGGCCAGGCGTGCACCGAGCAGCAGCGTCAGATCGTCGGTGGGGTGCAGGCGGGTGGTCACGTAGGTGCCGGTCTGGCGCACGCGGTCATCCACGGTCTGGGTCTGCTCCCCCCAGTCCGGTTCGGGGGTGTTGCCGTTCCAGCTGCCGTAGTCGACGGAGTTGCCATTGGGGTATCTGGCGCTCCACCAGCCCTTGCCTTCCCAGTGAGACTGGGCAAACGAGGTACCGATCACCAGTTCGTGCTCACGCCCCAGCAGCTCGAACGGCCCGCTGGCGTAGAGGTCGGCCGAATTGCTCACCGTCTCGCCCGTGTATTTGGCCGAATAGAGGCTGGCGGTGCCGTCGGCGCGCGGGTAGTAACCCTGGATCGAGCCCAGCGGCGCGTCATAGCCGTTGATCTTGTGGTCCAGCTGCGCCTTGGCAACCCAGCCGTTGGCCAGGTGATGCTCCAGGCTGGCAAACACGGTGCGGGTGTACTGGTTCCAGTGGCTCCACTTGGCGCCGTTGTTGAAGTGGCGTGGCAGGTCGTTGCGGTTGCCCTGGGCATCGAACAGCGGAATGCTGCCCGACCAGCTCGAGCCTTCCGGCTTGTTGTCCTGGTAGTCACCGCCCACGGTGAGCAGGGTGTCCGGGCTCAGGTCGAATTCGAGGATGCCGTAGTAGACGTTGGTCTTGCGCTGGTAGTGGTCCATGAACGAGTGCTTGTCCTGGTAGGCCGCCACCGCACGGCCGCGCACGTTGCCGCTGTCGGTCAGCGGGCCGCCCACGTCGAGTTCGCTGCGGTAGTTGTCCCAGCTGCCGGCGCCCAGGGTGAAATGCCCCTTGAAATCGGCAGTCGGCTTCTTGCGCACCAGGTTGATCGTGGCCCCCAGCGACCCCGCGCCGGTGAGCAGGCCGGTAGCACCCTTGAGCACTTCCACGCGGTCATAGATGGCCATGTCGCTCAAGGTGTTGCCGGCCGAATAGCCGACGTTGCGCGCCGTCGAGGGGATGCCGTCGTACTGGAAGTTGTTGATCGAGAAGCCGCGGGCATAGTAGCTGGTGCGGTCGCTGTCGAAGGCCGACACGGTGATGCCCGGGGTATGGCGCATCACATCGTCGATGTTGTTGAGCCCGAAATCGTCCATGTGCTGACGGGTGACCACGGTGATGGTCTGGGGCGTTTCGCGCGGTGTCAGCACCAGCCGTGTGGCGGTGGCGATGGTGCCTGGCGTGTAGGAGCCGCTGTCTTCGGTGATGGTACCCAACTGGTTGCTGGTGACTTCGGTCACGCCCAGGTTCAGCGCCCCGGCAGTTTGCGGCAGCGGGGCCAGGCTGTAGCGCCCGTCGTCTTCACGCACGGCCATCAGGCCATTGCCCTCGAGCAACGCCTGCAGGCCCTGATCGACACTGTAACGCCCGTGCAGGCCGGCGCTGGTCTTGCCCGCGGTCAGGCTCGGTGCGAACGAGAGCACCACGCCGGCCTGGGCGGCGAAGCGGTTCAGAACCTGACCCAGGTCGCCCTGGTCGAGGTTGTATTCGGTCGGTGTGGTGCTGTCGGCGTGCGCCATGCCCGGCATCGCCAGCGGCCACAGCAGGGTGGAGCACAACAGCGTGGTACGCAGCCTTGCCGCGACCGGTGATCGGGTATTCATCGGTTCTTTTCTCTTCTGGTTGGCAGTCAGGCCATCACGCCTGCATGCCTAGAAGTCGAACGAAGGAGCGAATACCTATCATTTACGAAAAATATTTTTCAGGTGGTGAGGGGTTCGATGCTTACCCAGTATTTTGTGCGCCGCTCGACCCGCACCGGCAGGGTCTTGCCGATGGCGCGCAGAATCTGCTCGGTATCGTCGAGCTTGAAGGTACCGCTGATACGCAGGCTGGAAACCTCGTTGGCACAGTTGAGCCAACCGGGGCGATAACGCCGCAGCTCGGCGATGAATACCCCCAGCATCTGGTCGTTGGCAATCAGCAGCCCCCTGCGCCAGGCATCGCGGTCGGGCTCCAGTGGCGAGCCAAGCACGAACTTGGGGTGTGAAAACCGCACCTGATCCCCGGCATCGACCACCGCCCCCCCCATGCCATCGCGCGGCATCACGCCCACCTGGCCCTGGTACACCGCCAGTTGCGTGCTGCTGGCGTCGCTGTCGCGGCGCACCAGAAAGCGCGTGCCCAGCGCTTCGACGGTGCCGTTGACGGTCTGCACCCGCAACGGGCGCCCGGCCTTGTCGGCGGCGCTGGTGATCATCACCTCGCCCTGGCGCAGTACCAGCAGGCGCTGCTGGTTGTCGTAGCGCACATCCAGGGCAGTGTCGGTGTTGAGTTCGAGCCGGGTGCCATCGGCCAGGGTCAATGCCTGACGCTTGCCGACGCGGGTATGGTAGTCCGCCGTCCACGGCCCGCTGCTCAGCTCTCGGTAGCCGGCCCAGCCCAGGCCGCTGGTGCCGGCCAGCACCAGTATGCCCTTGAGCACGCCGCGCCGCGGGATCGCGGCAGGCTGCCCGGCGATGTCCAGGGTACGCCCGGCCAGCCCGCCAGATAGCTGGCCAAGCCGCTGCTGAACCTGGACGACCTGTTGCCAGGCCCAGCGATGCTGGTCGTGGGCGTCCAGCCAGGTCTGCCACGCTTGCCGGTCGGTATCATCCACGGCATCAGCATTGAGGCGGGCGCGCCAAAGCGCAGCCTGTTCCAGCGCGGCGCGCTGGAGAGGGTCGAGAGTAGCCATGGGGTCACGTGTCGGCTTGCAGGCTGTACAGCGTACAGTGGTGAAAGGCCTTGGCGATATAGCGGGTGACCGTCACCTCGGAAACCCCCAGCTCCTCGCCGATCAGCCTGTAGGTCATGCCATCGAGCTGCGACAGCAGAAAGGCCCGGCGTATGCGCGGGCCGAGCCCCGCCAGCATGGCATCCAGCTCGCACAGGGTCTGCAGCAGGATCAGCCGCTCCTGCTCGGATATCTCCACCGCTTCGGGCTGCTCGGCCAGTGCCTGCAACCAGGCCCGCTCGAGGCGGGCACGGCGAAAGTAGTCGATCATCAAACGCCGCGCGATGGTGGCCAGGTAGCCGCGTGGCTCGCGTACCGCGCCGAGCCGGTCGCTGGCGTCCGGGGCGCTGAGCACCCGCACGAACACGTCCTGCATCAGGTCGGCCGCCAGGTGCCGACAGGCCACCCGCGGACGCAGCCAGCCCTGCAACCAGCGGTGGTGGTCCTGATAGATACGGCTGACCTGTTCGCGCAACGCGGGATCGGGAGTGGACATGGGCGACCGGGGGTACGAATGAGAATTCCTATCATTCTATGCCTAGCCGACGCTCAGAAGCAAAGCATCGCGGGCCTGCACGACCTACACGGCGGGCGATACCTGTGCCGATGCCGAACTCGGCAGCCCGAACACCCGATCGAACAGCCAGTTGTAGAGGAACGTGTAGCACGGGATCAGGATGATGAACGCCAGGTCCACCACGAAGGCCTCCCACAGCGAAATCCCCAGCCACCAGGCAATCAGCGGGATCAGGTACACCACCAGGGTCAGCTGGAACCCGATCGCGTGCGCCACGCGCCGGGCCACGCTGCGCCCCCGTGTGGCCTGGCGGCTCTCCCAGTACTCGAACAGGGTGTTGTAGATGAAATTCCACACCATCGCGATGGTGGTGATCATCACGGCCAGCGGCCCGGTGTTGCTGGGCGCGGTGCCGGACAGCAGCGCCAGCCCGAGTGTCGACAGACACAGCCCGATACCTTCATAGGCCGTTACATACACCAGCTTGCGTTTCAGACCTTGCACCTTTTCACCCCTCGGCAAATCAAATTCGGCCGGCAGGATGCGTCAATCTTCTTGACAGAAAAAGTCAGCAGCTATCAGATTTACTGAAAGGAGAGGCTGATGAATTTTTCCAGCGACACTATCGAACTGTTTCTTGCAGTGCTCGACCGCGGCTCGTTCTCGGCTGCCGCCCGGGCATTGGGGCGGGTACCCTCGGCAGTCAGCATGGCCATCGCCAACCTGGAGGCGGAGCTAGGCTTTGCCCTGTTCGAGCGTACCCACCGTGAAACCCGCCCCACCCCGCTGGCCCTGGCGCTGGAGCCCCATGCCCGGCTGATCGCCGACCAGCTGACGCAGCTTCAGGTGCACGCCATCGAGCTTTCCCAGGGCCTGGAAAGCACACTGGCCATCGGCGTGGTGCCCGACATCGATCACCAGCCGCTGCTCCAGGCCATCGGCCAGATCAGCCAGCGCCACCCGCTGCTGCAGGTGGAGGTACTCAGCGCCCCGCAGGAAGATGCGCTGCACCTGCTGCACGAGGGTCGCGTGCAGCTGTGCCTGGCGTTTGCCGGGCTGACGGTCGACCCGCGCCAGCGCTTCGAACAGGTCGGCATGGAGTCGCTGACCGCCACCCTCTCGCCCCATCACCCCGCGCTGGGCGAGCAGGTGCGCTACCTCGAAGACCTGGTCAACGTGCGCCAGATCGTGGTGGCCAGCCGCGATTTGCCGATGCTCGACCCCCGCGTGCTGATCGGCGCCTCGCACTGGCGCACCGACAGCCTGAGCATGGCCATCGAGATGGTCGAGGCCGGGCTTGGCTGGGGCGACTTCCCGCTGTCGCGCATTGCCCCGCTGCTCAAGGCCGGGCGACTGGTGCAACTGGATTTTCGCAACACCCGCAATGAACTGCGCCTGCCGGTGCATGCCTTCTGGCTCAAGCAGCAGCCGCTGCAACGCGCTGCCCAGGAGCTGGTGAGGTTGCTGAGACAGACCGCAGCCCTGGCCGACTGACCCCGCGTCAAAATGGTACGTAAATATTTCGTGGTTTCAGCCGATACCTGAAAGGTCAGTCGCGTGCAATTCACGATGGCGGTGCTCACAAGGCTCCGACCCGTGACGCCGTCACTTCCCCTATCTGGCTAAAGGTCTCGAAACATGAACCTGAAATTTCGCCACAAGATCCTGCTCAGCGCCGGCGCAGTCGTCGTGCTGGCCTTTGCACTGTTCACCCTCTACAACGATTACCTGCAACGCAACACCATCCGCCAGAACATCGAATCGTCGGTCAACCAGGCCGGCGCGCTGACAGCCAGCAGTGTGCAGAACTGGATGAGCGGGCGCATCCTGGTGCTGGAAAACCTGGCCCAGAACATCGCCCATCAGGGCGCCAATGCCGACTTCCCCGGGCTGGTCGACCAGCCCGCCTTCACATCGAACTTCCAGTTCACCTATGTGGGCCAGACCAACGGCGTGTTCACCCAGCGCCCGGACGCGAAAATGCCCGACGGCTACGACCCGCGCCAGCGTCCCTGGTACACCGCTGCTGTCGCCGCCGGCAAACCCATGCTAACCCCACCCTACCTGGCGGCTGTCGGCGGACTGGTGGTGACCATTGCGATGCCGGTCAAGAGCAACGGCGAACTGGTCGGCGTGGTGGGCGGCGACCTGAGCCTGGCCACCCTGGTGGACATCATCAATGCCGTGGACTTCGGCGGTATCGGCCACGCCTTCCTGGTCGACCGCGACGGGCAGATGATCGTCAGCCCGGACAGCGACCAGGCCATGAAGAACCTCAAGGACATCTACCCCGGCAGCAACCTGCAGGTCGCCGCCGGCCTGCACGACGTGACCCTCAACGGCGAACAGCGGATCATCTCGTTCGCCCCGGTCAGCGGCCTGCCGTCGGCCGACTGGTACATCGGCCTGTCCATCGACAAGGCAAAGGCCTACGCCCCGCTGAGCCAGTTCCGCACCTCGGCCATCATCGCCATGCTGATCGCCGTGGCCGCCATCGCCGGCCTGCTGAGCCTGCTGATTCCGGTGCTGATGCGCCCCCTCACCACCATGGGCCGCGCCATGCAGGACATCGCCCAGGGCGAAGGCGACCTGACCCGGCGCCTGACCGTGGAAAACAAGGATGAATTCGGCGAACTGGCCGGTGCCTTCAACCAGTTCGTGGAGCGCATCCATGCATCCATTTCCGAAGTAGCCTCGGCCACCCGCCAGGTGCACGACCTGTCGGAACGCGTGATGAGCGCCTCCAACGCCTCGATCATCGGCTCCGAGGAACAGAGCCTGCGCACCAACAGCGTGGCCGCTGCAATCAACGAACTGGGCGCCGCCACCCAGGAAATCGCGCGCAACGCCGCCGATGCCTCGCAACATGCCAGCGGTGCCAGCGACCAGGCCAACGATGGTCGCCAGGTGATGCAGGAGACCATCAGCGCGATGACGGCGCTGTCGCAGAAGATCAGCGAGTCGTGCGAGCAGATCGAAACCCTCAACGCCAGCACCGATGACATCGGCCAGATCCTCGACGTGATCAAGGGCATCTCGCAGCAGACCAACCTGCTGGCACTCAACGCCGCCATCGAGGCAGCACGGGCCGGTGAAGCCGGTCGCGGCTTTGCCGTGGTGGCCGACGAAGTGCGCAACCTGGCGCACCGTACCCAGGAATCGGCCGAAGAGATCCACAAGATGATCACCACCCTGCAGGTGGGGTCGCGCGAGGCAGTGCACAACATGAACGCCAGCCAGGTGTCCAGCGAGCAGAGCGTGCAGGTCGCCAACCAGGCCGGCGAACGCCTGACCAGCGTGACCATGCGCATTGGCGAGATCGACGGCATGAACCAGTCGGTAGCAGCCGCCACCGAGGAACAGACCGCCGTAGTCGAAAGCCTGAACCTGGACATCACCCAGATCAACGTGCTCAACCAGCAGGGTGTGGCCAACCTCAACGACACCCTCAAGCACTGCGATGACCTGGCGCGTCAGGCCGGGCGCCTCAAGCAACTGGTAGACAGCTTCAAGATCTGACCCCCGCCCTCGCCCATCGGCCGCCCAGGCGGTCGATGGCACCCTCGCCTGCTGCGTTACGGTTATAAACTAATAACGAACAAGTCTATTTGGCTATAAAAAAACCTTTATGCTGGCGCCATCCGATCACGGGCTCGCTGGGTGTTTAGGTATTTATGGATGTAGGTTCTTTTGGTTTCACCATCGCAGGCCTGGTTGTTGGGTTCATTGTCGGCATGACCGGCGTTGGCGGTGGTTCGTTGATGACCCCGATCCTGCTCTGGTTCGGCATCAACCCGGCCACTGCAGTGGGCACCGACCTGTTGTATGCGGCCATCACCAAGGCCAGTGGCGTCTGGGTGCACAGCAAGCAAAAGAACATCGACTGGAAGATCACCGGGCTGCTGGCCATGGGCAGCGTGCCAGCGGCGGCCTTGACCCTGTGGTTTCTGAGCACCCTGCATACCGACACCCAGACGCTCAACGGCGTGATCAAGCAGGGCCTGGCGGTGGTGCTGATCCTCACGGCGCTGGCCATCCTGTTCAAGTCGCGGTTGCAGGCGTTTGCCAGCAAGCACGCCGGTGACCGCTACCACCTCAGCGAACGCAGCCTGAACGCCCTGACCGTGGTCACTGGCGTGGTGCTGGGCGTGATGGTGTCACTGACCTCGATTGGCGCGGGCGCCCTGGGCACTGTCGCGCTGTTTCTGCTGTACCCGTACCTGGTCACCCGGCGCCTGGTGGGCACCGAGATCGCCCACGCCGTACCTCTGACCCTGGTCGCCGGCCTGGGCCATGCCAGCATGGGCAACATGGACTGGTCGTTGCTGGGCTACCTGCTGCTGGGCTCGTTGCCGGGGATCTACCTGGGCAGCCACCTGACCGGGCGCATTTCCGACAACGTACTGCGCCCTTGCCTGGCGGGGATGCTGTTGCTGATCGGGTACAAGCTCGCGTTCTGAGCGCATCTTTCCGACAGCGCGTCGACGCCATTCGCCGGCAAGGCCGGATCCTACCGTGATCATGTAGGAGCCGGCCTTGCCGGCGAAGCTTTTTATGGCTAACCGTATAGTAGTATTACCATACATCACAGGTAGTACTTCCATAACAACCCGACATTGTTATATAAGATGCCCGGAGCCATCTGCGCTGCCGCCACCGACAAGGGGGCAGCTGACATCAAGAGCTAACAATCAGCCAACGGGTGCCACACATGTCGAATTTTCACCAGGGCTTCGCCCCTGCCTGTACGAGCCTGCTCAACCTCGGCTCACCCCCGCGCACGTTACCTCGCCCCGCGACCTGATCGCGGCGCGCCGGCGCCTGCCCCACAGCATTTACCGTCTGGCTGCGAGCCCTGCCCGCCGCCCTGACGCCCCACACCCGCAACAAAGTCGATGGCCCGCCCCAGGCAATAAAAACAACAAAGGAGCCCCACCCATGACGCACGCCCCAACCGATCACGCGCAGAGTTGCGACCGCATCCGCGCCAACCCCAAATTCCAGCAACTGGTGCGCACCCGATCGCGCCTGGCCTGGTCACTCAGCGCCGCAGTGCTGGGTGCCTACTACCTGTTCATGCTGGTGGTGGCGTTCTACCCGCAGGTGCTGCACACACCGCTGGGGGACGGTCGCCAACTGACCCTCGGCATTACCGTGGCCTCGGCACTGATCGTGCTGTCGTGGCTGCTGACCGGCTGGTACGTGCGCAGCGCCAATACCCGCTTCGACAGCCTCAGCGCACAGGTACTGGAGGAGTCGAAATGAACCGCACCGCACTGCTAGTACTGAGCAGCCTGCTGCTGACCCCGGCGGCTTTCGCGGCGCCGCTGGTGGCCGACAAACAACCGGTCAACCTGCACGCCATCGCGATGTTCTTCGTGTTCGTGCTGGGCACCCTGGCGATCACCTGGTGGGCCGCGCGCCAGACCCGCTCCACCTCCGACTTCTACACCGCCGGCGGCGGCATCAGCGGCTTCCAGAACGGCCTGGCGATTGCCGGCGACTACATGTCGGCGGCCACCCTGCTGGGCCTGTCGAGCCTGGTGTTCGCCAAGGGCTACGACGGCTTCATCTACACCGTGGCGTTCTTCGTCGGCTGGCCGATCATCACCTTCCTGATGGCCGAGCGCCTGCGCAACCTGGGGCGCTACACCTTTGCCGACATCGTGTCGTACCGCCTGGACCAGACCCGCATCCGCACCTTCGCCGCCTTCGGCTCGCTGACCGTGGTGTGCTGCTACCTGGTGGTGCAGATGGTGGGTGCCGGGCAACTGATCAAGCTGCTGTTCGGCCTGGACTACAGCACCGCCGTGATGGTGGTGGGCGCCCTGATGCTGGTGTACGTGATCTTCGGCGGCATGATCGCCACCACCTGGGTGCAGATCATCAAGGCCGTGCTGTTGCTGGCCGGTGGCACCACCCTGGCGCTGCTGGCCATGGCCGAGTTCGGTTTCAGCCTGGAAACCCTGGCCAGTCGCGCAGTGAACGTGCACAGCACAGGCTGGAGCATCATGGGCCCCGGCTCGATGCTGGCCGACCCGATCAACGCCGCGTCGCTGTCGCTGGGGCTGGTGTTCGGCATCGCCGGGCTGCCGCATATCCTGATGCGCTTTTTCACCGTGCCCAACGCCAAGGAAGCACGCAAGTCGGTGTTCTACGCCACCGGCTTCATCGGTTTCTTCTTTCTGGTGGTGATGGTGCTGGGCTACGCGGCCATCGTCATCGTCGGCACCGACCCGCAGTTCTACGTGGACGGCGACCTCAAGGGCGCGCTGATCGGTGGCGGCAACATGGTCGCCATGCACCTTGCAAAGGCAGTGGGCGGCAACCTGTTCCTGGGCTTCCTGTCGGCGGTGGCCTTCGCCACCATTCTCGCGGTGGTGTCGGGCCTGGCACTGGCCGGTGCGTCGGCCATCTCCCATGACCTCTACGCCACCGTGTGGAAAAAGGGCACCGCCAGCGAAAAGGACGAGATGCGCGTGACCCGTATCGCCACCGTCGGCCTGGGCATCATCGCGATCCTGCTGGGCATCCTGTTCGAGAAGCAGAACGTGGCCTTCCTGGTGGGCCTGACCTTCGGTATCGCCGCCTCCACCAACTTCCCGGTGCTGATCATGGCCATGTACTGGAAAGGCCTGACCACCCGCGGCGCGCTGGCCGGCGGCTTTGCCGGGCTGATCACCGCGCTGGGGCTGGTGATCCTGTCGCCGGCGGTGTGGGTGTCGGTGCTGGGCAACGCCCAGGCGATCTACCCCTATGACCATCCGGCACTGTTTTCCATGCCGCTGGCGTTCCTGGTCACGGTGATTGTGTCCAGGCTCGACCGCAGCGCCCGCGCAGCCCGCGAACGTGCCGCCTTCGACGACCAGTTCGTGCGCGCACAGACTGGCCTGGGTGCCGCCACCGCCGTCAGCCACTGAACCACTGCAACCCCTGTCACGGGCCGCTACGGCGGCCCGTGCGGGCATCGCTGCACCTCATAAAAACAAAAAAGAGGATTTACCATGCACCGCACTTTCCCACCGTTCAGCCTTGGCCTGCTGGCCACGGCAACACTCGCCGGCGTTTGCAGCACGGCCAACGCGGCCTTTGTCGATGACAGCAAGGCCAGCGTGGAACTGCGCAACTTCTACTTCAACCGCGACTTTCGCCAGCACGAGGCCCCGCAGTCCAAGGCCGAGGAATGGGCCCAGGGCTTTGTGCTGCGCTACGAGTCCGGCTTTACCGAGGGCACCCTGGGCGTTGGGGTGGACGCCATCGGCCTGCTCGGGCTCAAGCTCGATTCCAGCCCCGAACGCAGTGGTAGCGGCCTGCTGCAGCGTGACCGCGAGGCACCGCGCCGTGCCCAGGGCGAATACAGCGAGCTGGGCCTGACCGCCAAGGTGCGCGCCAGTCACAGCGTGTTGAAGGTCGGCACCCTGATACCCAGGCTGCCGGTGCTGATGCCAAACGACTCGCGACTGTTGCCGCAGACCTTTTCCGGCGGGCAGTTGAACGTGCAGGAGCTGGAGAACCTGAACCTCGACATCGGCCGGCTGCGCCAGGTCAACCAGCGCGACTCCACCGACTACGAGGACATGGGCGTGACCACGGGCGCGGCAAAAAACATCGTGGCCCGGCGCAGCGACAGCGATCGCTTCGACTTCGCCAGCCTTAGCTACAAGTGGACCGACAGCCTGAGCACCAGCTACAGCTACGGTGCGCTCGACAACCTCTACCGCCAGCACTTCGTGGGCCTGAACCACACCTGGGCGCTGGGTGAGGGGCAGTCGCTCAAAAGCGATATCCGGTTCGCCCGCTCCAGCGACGACGGCGCCAGCAACGTCGACAACAAGGCGCTGGGGGCGATGTTCACCTATGGCATACAGGGCCACGCCTTCGGTGTGGGCTACCAGCGCATGCGCGGCGACACCGGCTTTGCCTACCTCAACGGCGCCGATGCCTACCTGGTGAACTTCGTGCAGATCGGCGACTTCGCCAACAAGGACGAAACCTCGTGGCAGGCCCGCTACGACTTCAACTTCGCCAGCGTGGGCCTGCCGGGGTTGACCTTCATGACCCGCTACCTGCGCGGCGACGGCATCGACCTGGGTGCGGGGCGGCCCGATGGCAAAGAGTGGGAGCGCGACACCGATATCGGCTACGTGGTGCAAAGCGGCCCGCTGAAAAACGTCGGCGTGAAGTGGCGCAACGCCACGGTACGCTCCACGCATTTCGGCAACGACCTGGACGAGAACCGGCTGATCCTGTCGTACACCGTTGCACTCTGGTAATTGAACATTGGCCATTCGCCGATAACACTCAGGCGTTGCTCGTGGTCCAGAGGGCAACGTCTGACGTCATCAAGCGACGAACAACTGGAAGTCGCGCTTGAAAAAGTCCCGCCTTGGGACCAGAATGGGGCCTTATGAGAATCATTGCCATCAGTCACCTGAAAGCATTTTCCGAGAAGCATCCTGCATCCAAGCAACCCTTGCTCTCATGGATTGACGAAGCCAGGCAGGCAAGATGGTCCACGCCTGCGGATATCAAGGCGCAGTTCGGCAATGCCAGCATCCTCAAAAGTCGCAGAGTGGTGTTCAATATCAAAGGCAATGACTATCGGATCGTGGCTGCCGTGGCCTATCGCTTCGAAGCCATCTACATCAAGTTTGTCGGTACTCACGAACAATACGATGGCATTGACGCCGACACCGTTGAGATGGAGTGATCCTGTGAACATTCACCCAATTCATACCGAGCAGGACTACCAGGCCGCGTTGAACGCAGTGTCCGAGCTGTTCGACAACGAGCCGGAACCCGGCACGCCCGAAGGTGATTACTTCGATGTCATGGTCACGCTGATAGAGGCGTATGAGACCAAGCAGTTTCCGCTCGACCTGCCCGACCCCATCGAGGCTATTCGCTTCAGAATGGAGCAGTCCGGCCTGAGCGCCGCCGACCTGGTACCGGCAATCGGCCGGAAGAACCGGGTCTACGAAGTACTCAATGGAACGAGAGCGCTGACACTGCCGATGATATGGCGGTTGCACGAAATGTTCGGAATTCCGGCGCAAAGCCTGATAAAACCTCGACAAGTACAGGGCGTCGACACTACACGTTGACTGCTTGCGCAGCGCTATCGAGCCAGGGAGGCCCGGCATGTTGCACGTTCTGTTCCACCGCTTTCCTCTTGCCCTTGCCCTGAGCGCCCTGCTCGTCGCCTGCGTGCCCTACCCGCGAGAGCGCCCGGCCTATGCCGACCTGTGCGAGTCGCGCCAGGTGTTCGAGGTGCCGACCGCGCACGGGGTCAAGACCTTCTACCTGTACACCTACCTCTACGACCATGCGCTGATGTGGAGAGATCGACCCTACACGCAGGGTTACTTCAGCGTGCCCCATGGCTCGCCACAGCGCGAGTTCTACGTGCAGGTGATCGGCTTCAACAAGAATCGCCAGCAGCCTCTCAAGCCAGGGTCGGGCGAAGCGCCCATCCCCATGCTGTACGACAGCCGCAAGGCCTACCTGACCTTCGAGAATGGCCAGCGCCTGGCGGCCCGCCCGGACCTTTACCTGGGCGCGCTGAACAACGACTTCCCGCTTTCGGGCAAGGACTACGTGCGCCCCTCGCCGTTCGACATCAACAGTGACGAGGTGCACCGGCGCATTCCCAAGCTCACCAACAACAGCCGCTATGGCTCGGTCTACGTCGCGTTCAACACCCCGGACTTCAACGCCGACGCCAAGTGGACGATCAACCTGGGCACGTTGGAAATCGACGGGCAGTCGGTTACTGTGGCGCCACTGCAACTGTGCCACCACCCGAAAAAATCCTGGATCGGCGTCGAGCCGTTGATGCGGCCCTGAGCCCCGGTCCACTTCACGCCCACATTCAGCGAGGTTGCATGCAGATCGAGCTTCTGGAGGTTCGCGATCACCTCCACCGTTTCGCCCCTTTCGACGCCCTGCCCGAAGAAACCCTCAATGGCATTGCGCCACGAATCCAGGTGAGCTATTTCAAGGCCGGTAGCACCATCCTGGAAGCAGGCGCCAGCATCCAGGACCTGCACTACGTGCGCAGCGGTGCGGTGGAGATCTACCGGCGCAACGGCGAGCTCTACAACCGCCTGGGCGAAGGCGACATCTTCGGCCAGGCCGGGTTGCTGCGCAGCAACAAGGTGCGCTTTCCGGCCAAGGCGCTGGAAGACAGCCTGATCTACTTCATTCCAGCAGACCTGTTTGCCGAACTGTGCGAGCAGCACGACAGCTTTGCCGAGTTCGTGGAGGCCGAAGGACATTCGCGTCTCAAGTCCGCTGTCGAAGGCCAGGGCCGCGCCAGCGAGCTGATCCAGCTCAAGGCACGCACCCTGCTCTCGCGCAGCCTGGTGTGGGTGAGCCAGGACACTTCGATTCTGGACGCGGCGCGCCTGATGGCCGCCGAAAGCGTGTCGTGCGTGGCAGTGGTCGAACCGGTACCGGATGCCCCCGACAAACTGCTGGGGCTGGTCACCGACCGGGACCTGCGCACCCGCGTGCTGGCCGCCGACCTCAGCAGCAGCCTGCCCATCAGCACGGTGATGTCGAGCGATCCGGTGGTGATCCAGGCCAACGACTCGGTGTTCGAAGCCATGCTGTGCATGCTGCGGCGCAACATCCACCACCTGCCGGTGGTGCACAAGGGCCGCACGCTGGGGCTGATCAACCTGTCGGACATCATCCGCCACGAGTCCCAGAGCAGCCTGCACCTGGTCAACAGCATCTCCAACCAGAACAGCGTGGCCGGCCTGCGCTCGCTGCTGCGCGACCTGCGCGGCACCTATGTGCGCATGGTGCGCGATGGCGCCACCGCGCACATGATCGGCAGCGCGATTTCCGGCATCGGGCGCGCCTTCACCCAGCGCCTGCTGGAACTGGCCGAACGCGACCTGGGCCCGCCGCCCGTGCCGTACTGCTTCATGGCGCTGGGCTCGATGGCGCGGGACGAACAGTTGCTGGTCACCGACCAGGACAACGCCCTGGTGCTGGACGACAGCTTCGACCCGGTGCAGCACGACGCCTACTTCCTCAAACTCGCCACCTTCGTCAGCGACGGCCTGGCCGCGTGCGGCTACAGCTACTGCAAGGGCGGGATCATGGCCACCAACGACCAGTGGCGCCAGCCGCTGCGGGTATGGAAGGGCTACTTCACCCAGTGGATCGACAAACCCAACGCGGCCACCCTGCTCAACAGCAGCATCTTCTTCGACCTCGACGGGGTGTATGGCCAGCTGGAACTGGTGGAAACCCTCAAGATCCTGTGCGCGCAGAAGTCCAGCGCCAGCCCCGCCTTTCTTACCGCCATGGCGCGCAATGCACTGAACCGTACGCCGCCGCTGGGGTTCTTCCGCACCTTCGTGATGGAAACCGACGGCCGCCAGAAACAGATCATCAACCTCAAGGGCCGCGGCACCGCACCGCTCACCGACCTGATTCGCGTACATGCCCTGGCCTGCGCCAGTACCGCGCAGAACTCGGTCGAGCGCCTGGAAGCCATCAGCGCCACCAAGCTGATGCAGCCGGCGGCCATCGAGCACCTGCGTTATGCGCTGGAGTTCCTGTCGATGGTGCGCATTCGGCACCAGGTGGACGCCCTCGAAAACGGCCAGCAGCCGGACAACTACATCGAGCCCGAGCGCTTCTCCAGCAGCGAGCGACACAACCTCAAGGAAGCGTTCCAGGTGCTGAGCCATGCGCAGAAGTTCCTGCGCTTTCGCTACCCTGGCATCGTGCGGCACTCGCGATGAAGCCGCGTGGTATCGACCGTATCGACTGGGCAACGCGCTTTCAGGCATTGGCAGCCCAGGCGCGCAACCCGCTGCTGAAGAACTTCTATGCCGCCGGCGTGGTGCCGGCTGGCACTCCCCTGGAGCAGGTGCCGTTGCTGGCGCTGGATGTGGAAACCACCGGGCTGGATGCGCAGAAGGATGCCATTGTCAGCATTGGCCTGATGCCCTTCACCCTGCAGCGCATCCGCTGCGCCGAGGCGCGCTACTGGGTGGTGAAACCGCGCACCGAACTGAGCGACGAGTCGGTGACCTTCCACCACATCACCCACAGCGACATCCGCCATGCGCCCACCCTGCCCCATGTGCTCAACGCGTTGCTGGGAGCCATGGCCGGGCATGTGATGGTGGTGCATTACCGCAACCTGGAACGCGGGTTTCTCGACAATGCGGTGCGACGGCACCTGGGTGAGGGGTTGGAGTTTCCGGTGATCGACACCATGCAGCTGGAAGCACTGCTGCACCGTGGCAAACGCAGTTGGCGGGACCGCCTGCTGCGCCGGCCGCCAGCCTCGATACGCCTGGCCGACAGCCGCGCGCGCTATCACCTGCCGCCGTATCACGCGCACCATGCCCTGACCGATGCGTTGGCCACGGCCGAGCTGTTGCAGGCCCAGGTGGCACATCGGTTCGAAGCGGGAATGGAAATCGGGCGGCTGTGGGATTGAACGCCAGCAAACTGGCTTTGTGCAGAAGCCAGCCTTGCTGGCGATGCCCGGCTACGCCGGGCCAGGGGCGCCATGCACGCCATCGCCGGCAAGGCCGGCTGCTACGCCCCCACAATAAAGTTGCTGCGCCGGGCGGGCTTTAACCGCGCGGCTCCGACATCAGTCCCTTGACCAGCGACACACAGCCGAGCAGCAACACGATGGCGAACGGCAGGCCGGTCGACACCGCCATCGCCTGCAGCGCAATCAAGCCGCCACCGAGCAAAAGCGCAATCGCGATCACGCCCTGCATCACCGCCCAGAACACCCGCTGCGGCACCGGTGCATCCACCTTGCCACCGGCGGTGATGGTATCGATCACCAGCGAGCCGGAGTCGGACGAGGTGATGAAGAACACCGCCACCAGCACGATGCCGATGAACGAGGTGATCTCCTTGAGCGGCAGGCCGCTGAGCATCGCGAACAGCTTGAGCTCCAGCACCGCATCGGTCACGCCGGCAAAGTGCTGGTTCACGGTCTGATCGATGGCGGTGCCGCCGAAAGTGGTCATCCACAGTACCGACACCAGCGAGGGCACCAGCAACACGGCGATGAGAAACTCGCGCACCGTGCGGCCACGGCTGACACGGGCGATGAACATGCCCACGAACGGCGACCAGCTGATCCACCAGGCCCAGTAGAAGGCAGTCCAGCCCTGGGTGAACTCGGCATCCTCGCGCCCCACCGGGTTGGACAACGCCGGCAGGTACTCGATGTAGGCCGTGAGGTTTCTGAAGAAGCCGGTGAAGATCGCCAGGGTCGGCCCGACCACGATGATGAACACCAGCAGCAGCAACGCCAGGCCCATGTTCACCTGGGACAGCATCTTCACGCCCTTGTCCATGCCGGCCAGCACCGAGCCCAGTGCGATGATGCTGATGCCGATGATCAGCAGCACCTTGCTGACATTGGTCGAGGGGATCGCGAACAGGTATTCGAGCCCGGCTGCCGCCTGCTCGGCACCGATCCCGAGGGAAGTGGCCAGGCCGAACAGCGTGGCGAACACCGCCAGGATATCGATCACATGCCCCGGCCAGCCCCACACGCGCTCACCCAGCAACGGGTAGAACACCGAGCGGATCGACAGCGGCAAGCCCTTGTTGTAGGTGAACAGCGCCAGCGACAACGCAACGATCGCGTAGATCGCCCACGGGTGCAGGCCCCAGTGGTAGATGGTGGCCGCCATCGCCATGTCGGCCGCCACCTTGGCATCACCGCCTGCACCGCCCAGCGGCGCCCAGTCGGTACGCACGCCGTTGGCGTCGAGGGTGACCCCGCCCATGGCGGCCGAGAAGTGCGACATCGGTTCGGCCACGCCATAGAACATCAGGCCGATACCCATGCCGGCGGCGAACAGCATCGAGAACCAGCCCACATAGGAATGGTCCGGCACCGCTTCGCGCCCGCCCAGGCGCACCTTGCCCAACGGCGAGACGATCAGGCCCAGGCACAGCAGTACGAAGATGTTCGCGGTGCTCATGAAGAACCACGCCAGGTTGGCGGTCAACCAGCTGCGCATGGCGCTGAACACCGGCTCGACTTCGTTCTGCAAGGCCAGGGTGAGGATGACGAACAGGAAGATGGTGGCGGCAGAGATGAGGAACACCTTGCCGTGGATGTCCAGCGAGAAGGAAAACTCGCCCTTGAAATTGTCCTGGCCGACGACGTAGTCGGTATCGATCAGGTTTACTTCACCGCTGGGAGCTGGAATGCCGTCGACGGTCGGCGGCTGAGAATGCCCGGGTGTGTCGTTGGAGGGGGTTCTTCCCACGAAATAGCTCCTTGAATTGCTGGCACGCTTCGACGTGCAGTGATCTGATAGCCCCGCTGTTCCTATGGCAAAACGAGAAATGTGAAGGCCACAGGGTAGCAGGCCTGAGGTCGGACCGCCGCACCCGTCATCGGTTCAAGGCTTTTTGCCATTATTTGCATTCACCTTGCCGGCCCTTTATTGCACGACTCAAGCGAGCCCCCATGTCCCGATACGCCATCGCCGTCACCGCCGCCGACCACAAGCCAGGGATCGTCAAGCTGCTGCGCCAGTGGTCTGCCGACAGCATCGGCGAGCTGATGCGCAAGGTGGGCACGCAAACGCCGGTCGTGCTGTTCGATACCACGGACTTCGCCCTGGAGGTGCCCAGCGAGCAAGGCACGGTGACGCAGCAGCAAACGCTGCTGGCAATCATCGATGCGCTGGAGCAGGCCGGCGCCAGCCTGCGCATCACCCACCATGCAGGCACGCTGGTGGAGCCGCTGACGCGTGAGATGCTGGAGAACCTGTTCGAAAGCGAGCTGCTCTATCTGGGCCAGGAGCACGACTGAGCGTTGCTACGCCCCGCCGTGCCCGTAACGCTTGCGGTACTCGGCAGGTGTCACCCCCACGTGCTTGAAGAACGCGCGGCGCAGGGTGTCGGCGTTGGCGAAGCCGCATTTGGCGGCGACCTGCTTGGGCGCATCACCACCGGCCTCCAGCAGGGCGCGTGCAGCGGCCACCCGCGCCGACTCCACCCAGGCTGCGGGCGTGACGCCCACCTCGGCATGAAACAGCCGGGCAAAATGCCGGGGGCTGAGGCCGGCATGTTCGGCCAGTGCCTCGACTGTCAGCGCCAGCTGCGGGTTGGCGGCCACCCAGCGCTGCACTTGCTGCAACACCGAACGCCCGGCTGGCTGCGCCTCGCCCTTGCGGCTGAACTGCAACTGCCCGCCCGGGCGCTTGAAGAACATCACCAGTTGCGCCGCTACCCGCAGCGCGATTTCACGGCCCAGGTCTTCCTCCACCAGCATCAGCGCCAGGTCCAGCCCGGCAGTGACCCCGGCGGCTGTGCGCAGCTTGCCGTCGCGCACATACAGCGCATCCTCTTCCACGCTCAGGCTCGGGTAACGCTGTGCCAGGGCCTGTGCCGCGGCCCAGTGCGTGGTCACCCGCCGCCCATCCAGCAACCCGCTGGCCGCCAGCGCGAAGGCGCCGGTGCACACCGAGCCGAAGCGGCGCGACTGGCCCGCGCAATCGCGGATCCAGGCCAGCAGCGCGTTGTTCAGTTGCATCCGCGCCGCATCCGGCGCCCCGGCCACCAGCAAGGTGTCGAAGCGCTGCCCGGGCTCACCTGCCACCAGGTCGGGCAACAGCCGCGCACCGGACGAGCTGTGAATGGGCCCTGGCTCGCACGCCACCACCTGCAACGTGTAGACCTGCCGACCCGCCTCGACATTGGCCTGGGCGAACACATCCAGCGGGCCCGACACATCGAGCAGTTGAACACCGGGCAGCGCGAGTACGGCAATGGTTCTGGTCATGGCGAAGGGGCGAACCTCAAGGCGTCGTGATTTCACGTGAAATGGCAGTATATGGCGTATCACGCCATTTGAGGACAGCAGTGTCGAGGCTGACAATGGAGGCGAACCGCAACCCGGAGCCTGCCCCATGACACTCGACATCCACGGCATCAAGATCCCCGACAGCCAGCTCGCCCGCGAAATCACCGAGGTGGTACGCGATACGGCCTCGCCCCTGCTGTTCCACCATTCCAGCCGCGTGTTCTACTTCGCCGCCCTGGCGGGCCAGAAGCGCGGCCTGAAGTTCGACGCCGAGCTGCTGTACTGCGGCTGCATGTTCCACGACATGGGCCTGACCCATCAGCACAGCAGCGCCTGCGAGCGTTTCGAAGTGGATGGCGCCAATGCCGCACACGACTTCATGTGCGGCCACGGCATCGCCCAGCAGGACATCGATACGGTATGGACCGCCATCGCTCTGCACACCACCCCAGGCATACCCGAGCACATGCACCCGGTGGTGCCGCTGGTGACGGCAGGGGTCGAGATGGACGTGCTGGGGCTGACCCACGGCCAGTACAGCGCTGCCGAGCGCGAAGCCATCGTCAGCGCCCACCCGCGGGGCGAGCACTTCAAGGAAGACATCATCCAGGCCTTCTACGACGGCATCCGCCACAAGCCGCAGACCACCTTCGGCAACGTCAAGGCGGATGTGCTGGCCGACAAGGACCCCGCCTTCAAGCCCGGGAATTTCTGTGCGGTGATTCGCGGCTCGAAGTGGGCGAGCTAGGCACCTGCTCTACAGCGTCACCAGCATGCAGGCCACGGTGATGGCCATGACCCCGGTGGCAATCCACCCAAGCCAGCGCAACCGCGGCGTGATCACGTGCTCGCCCATCGTTTGCGGCCGCGATGCCAGCAGCATCATGACCACCATGATGGGCACGGCGATCACGCCGTTGAGCACTGCCGACCAGAACAGCTCCTTCACAGGTTCGGTGGGCGTGAAGCACAGGATCACCCCACCGCTTCGGCCACGGCACCGTATCGACCCGGATGCGCAGCAGGTGCCGGCGCACCTCGCGCCTTGCCGGCACCTGCTGGCCCGTGGTGGCGTCTTCCATTTCCTGCTCGGCCTGCCAGAAGAACAGGTAGGGGCTGATGGTGGTACCCAGTACCGCCACCACCATCAGCAGGGTGTCATGGTTGAATGCGATATCGGGGAACACGATACCCCGCGCTACCGCGCTCCAGTCCACGTGCACCATGAACGCCACCGCCACGTACGACAGCAGCGCCAGGGTCAGCCATTTGAGCCAGCTGACGTAGGCGCGGTACGGCATGAACACCTGCAGCACCAGGCACAGCAGGCCGAACGTGACGGCATAGATATGCGCCGACCCGCCCACCAGCAAGCGAAGGGCCTCGGCCATGGCTGCGATGTCCGCCAGGTTCAGCGTATTGGCCACCAGCAGCATGCTCACCACGGCCCACAGCATGGAGAAGCCAAACTGTGCGCCGGCTTGCGAATAGGTGGCGATACCGCTCGGATCGTCGTCGGCAGCGCCGGTGATCAACCCGGGCCCAAGCCATCGCAGGCTGCGGCGCAATTTAATTTTCCTGACAGGCTTCATGGCCGCGCCTCGATTCACCTGCGGGGGGTGGGTAAAGTAGGCATAGGCCATGTTATCCTCTACATGATTACTGTTAAAGCGCAAGCATATTTTTGCAAGGAAAACGGGAATGACCTCTTTAGATGACGCGACTCCTTCTTCACATAACGAAAATAAAGAAAAAGTAAAAGTTCTTTTTTTTGGAAGAAGCAAATGCGACGCCACTGACAAAGCTATAAACTTTTTAAATCGTCTAGATTTTGAGGTAACTACTGTTAAGTCAAATGGCAGAGGTGAATCCTTACCTGAAGATATAGATCGGTGGACAGGCGACTACATATTCTGCTTTAGAAGTTTGTTTGTACTTCCTAAAAGGATATTGGAGAGAGCCAAGATAGCGGCGATAAATTTTCACCCGGGCTCAGCAGAATATCCAGGCAGTGGATGCCTTAACTTCGCGCTGTACGAAAACGCGAAGGAGTATGGAGTTACAGCCCATCTTATGAGTGAGAAAGTAGATGATGGCAGCATAATTGAATGTCGCCGATTTCCAATTGTCGCGGGCGACACAGTTGACTCCCTTCTCGAACGTACTCATTTAAAATTGCTGGACTTGTTTCTTGACACGGTAGGGGGCATAGGGACGCTGGGCGATAGCTACATAAAAAGCTCATTGATTAAATCAGGGAATGAAAAATGGAGAGGGGAGGCTCGCCGCATGAAGGAGCTAGATAGACTCTCAACCATAGACATTGGAGTGTCAGCACTTGAACTTGAGCGAATTATCAGAGCGACCCATACTGATTTATTCCCACCAAGAATAATGCTTCACGGGTACGAGTTCGCCCTGCGCTCCCCCAAAAAGAAAACATCTTAACACATCGAAACGAGCCCTATCGTGACCACTACAATCTCCGAAATCCATTTTATCGGCATGCTAAACACACTTTTAATGAGAGGGTACGAGGCATACCAGAATTATCAAAAAAATGGCAAGACCTTCTTGTATGCAAAAACAATCAAAGCCAATAATGAAGCAACCCTAAACCTTATTCTTTCCCATTGCCACCTTATGCCTCCAGAGCAACAAAAAGACTTAATAAAGTTAGTTTCTCATCTGGATGTATGGATTTGCCAGTGGGATGACCTGTATACAAAAAACAACCCTAACCTGACAGATGCCTTCATCTTTGATACCGCCCTAAACTTCCCAAAAGAATCAATGGATCGTTTGGATGCGTACTTTGATTCAAGACTACAAAACAAAAACATCATTTAATCAAAACTGGCGGACATTAGTTATGAACCACACAATAGTGATAGCCGAGGCCGGCGTCAATCATAATGGCGATATGAATATCGCCAAGCGCTTAATTGAAGTTGCAGCCGACGCCGGCGCTGACTATGTAAAATTCCAAACATTCACTGCCAGTGAACTCGTTACAAGCGAAGCGAAACAAGCTGACTATCAAATTAAAAATACTGGCATCAAAGAAACGCAACAAGAGATGATTAGACGCTTAGAACTTAAACGTGAAGATCACAGCATGCTAATAGAGCACGCTGAGAAATGCGGAACCAAATTTCTTTCCACAGGCTTTGATATAGCCAGCTTAGATTTTCTCAACAGCCTGGGAACCCCATTGTTCAAAATACCATCAGGCGAGATAACCAACCTCCCATACCTCAAGGTAGTTGCAGGCTACAAAAAGCCAATAATTTTGTCGACCGGCATGTCGACGATTGGTGAAATTGAAAATGCGATAGAGGTATTAGAAAAAAACGGGACCAACCTATCGGACATCACGGTTCTGCACTGCACCACTGAATACCCTGCTCCTATTTCAGAAGTCAACTTGAACGTCATGCATACTATCCGCAGGGCCTTTGGAGTAAACGTTGGGTATTCCGATCACACCATGGGCATTGAGGTCCCTATTGCGGCCGTCGCTTTAGGTGCCAGCATCATTGAAAAGCATTTTACGCTAGACCGTACTATGCAAGGGCCAGATCATCCTGCCAGCTTGGAACCGGAAGAACTGAAGCAAATGATCGCGTCTATCCGAAATATAGAGAAAGCACTGGGCGATGGTGTGAAGAGAGTAACGCTTAGCGAACAGAAAAACATTTCTGTCGCTAGAAAATCTCTGGTCGCAGCGTGCGCGATCAAAGAAGGTGAATATTTCACAGAGCAAAACCTAACCGTCAAGAGGCCAGGTATCGGAATTAGCCCGATGCGCTTTGAAGAAGCCCTGTCGAGAAAGGCCAATAGAAATTTTCTACCAGATGAGATTATCGAATTCTAATGCCAATTTTTAAACGTAAAATCTGCGTAGTAACTGGCACTCGTGCGGAGTATGGGTTGCTGCGACACTTGATAAAAGCAATCGACAACTCGAGCGAGTTTGAACTTCAACTAATAGCAACTGGAACTCACCTATCCGAACTATTTGGTTATACCTATAAAGAAATTGAAGCCGATGGGATCACTATAGATTGCACAGTTGATATCGAGCTTGTTGGAGACACCTCACGCGATATTGCTCGATCCACGGCATTGGGTATCACTGGGTTCTCGGAAGCTTATGAGAAATTAAAACCTGATTTAGTGGTAGTTCTCGGAGACAGATTCGAAATACTGTCAGCCTCCATTTCAGCTATGCTTGCGAGAATCCCAATTGCTCACCTTCACGGCGGTGAGGTAACGGAAGGGGCGATGGACGAGGGCATTCGGCACTCTATTACCAAATTCTCCCAACTCCATTTTGTTGCCAATGAAGAATATAGAAATAGAGTAATTCAACTAGGCGAAGACCCAAAGCACACATTCAATGTAGGCGGTCTTGGTGTGGACGCGATACGTAGAATTAAACTATTAACAAGAAACCAGCTTGAGCATGATTTAGGCTTTACCTTCAAAAAAAGAAACCTCCTAATCACTTTCCACCCTGTTACGCTTGAGGATTCAACTTCTTCGCAGCAGATGAAAGAACTATTATCCGCCCTTTCAAAGCTAAGCGATACACAGCTTATATTTACCATGCCGAACGCCGACACTGATAGTCGAATTCTATTTACGATGATAGAAGACTTTGTTCGGTCAAATGCAAATTCCTGCGTATTTACTTCGCTCGGCCAAGTACGATATTTTTCTTGTGTTTCAGAAGTTGATGGCATTATCGGAAACTCGTCCAGCGGACTACTCGAAGTGCCATCTTTCAAGAAAGCCACAGTAAATATTGGTGACAGGCAGAAAGGCAGGCTTAAAGCATCGAGCATTATTGATTGCGAGCCAAGCGCCGCAGAGATCGGACTTGCCATCAATACCATTTACAGTCCCGACTTCCAGCGAACCCTCAAGCTTGCGGAAAATCCTTATGGTGATGGGGGCGCTGTCGACAAGATCATGGATACGCTTAAAAGCATGTCTTTCAAAGGTCTTATCAAGAAAAAATTCTATGACCTGCCCCCACAAAGCTGAAGACGAGTTACGGACCAATAGCTCGGCCGTGCGCCAGGCACGCCTTCAGCGCAATCAATCCTTGGTCGCCATAGTCGGTAACGGTGACAATGCGTTGAGCGTACGCCGGGTCAAGTCGGGCGCGCGCTCCTCCATGAACCACGCCGATGGCAGAAAACGCCCCGTCAGTGCGGGGCGTTATGCGTCTGGTGAGTGGCGGACTGCGCACTAGTCGGAAGTTGGCTTACTAAGACAAAGTCAGTAGCGTCATACACAATGCCCGCGGCCTGACCGGCAGCTATAGCCCCAGTAGCTTTTTGTCGACTTTGTCGTATTGCTCACTCAACGCTGCGACTAGGCTGGATGTTCCGATGGCTGGCGCTACGGTGCTGGCTACATGGAATGTTATCGGCCGAGCTTCTCCATTTCATTCAGGTAGCGGGTGATCATGTCCTTGACCATGACGCCCTTTCGGTTCGCCTGCCCAAGTGCGCCAGACTCATCCAGCTCCGCACCGCGCTTTCGCGCCTAGGCCTGAGCCGACTGTTTTCGGGCGAAGGTCTGACTCTCTTGGTAGACTTGCACTCCGTAGCGCTTGATGCGGATCTGAGCCGTGTAGCTCATCGTCCCATCCGCCAGTTTTCTTGCCCTGATAGTCGCCATATCGAAAGTGGTACGCGTCAGTTTTGAAGTGGTACACCGTACCACCGACATTCAAAAAACGCCCGAAAACACCCGAAAACATGCCGAACACACGTAGAGCAAAATGGTACAGAACACCCACTCCAGACCAGTAAATTCAAGCCCTGCGTTGTCCCGCCGGTTCAGCGTTGCACCCATGATGGACTGGACCGACCGCCACTGCCGCTTCTTCCTGCGCCTGCTGTCGCGCAATGCCTTGCTCTACACCGAAATGGTCACCACCGGCGCCCTGCTGCATGGCGACGCCGAGCGTTTTCTGCGCCATGACGAAGCCGAGTACCCGCTGGCCCTGCAACTGGGTGGCAGCGTGCCGGCGGACTTGGCCGCCTGCGCCGTACTCGCGCAAAACGCCGGCTACAACGAAGTGAACCTCAACGTCGGCTGCCCCAGCGACCGCGTGCAGAACAACATGATCGGCGCCTGCCTGATGGGCCATCCGGGGTTGGTGGGCGATTGTGTCAAGGCCATGCTCGACGCAGTGCAGATCCCGGTCACGGTCAAGCACCGCATCGGCATCAATGGCCGCGACAGCTACGCCGAGCTCTGCGACTTCGTCGGCCGGGTACGCGACGCAGGCTGCCGCAGCTTCACCGTACACGCGCGCATCGCCATCCTCGAGGGCCTCTCGCCCAAGGAGAACCGCGAGATCCCGCCACTGCGCTATGACGTTGCCGCGCAGCTCAAGGCCGACTTCCCGGACCTGGAGTTCATTCTCAATGGCGGCATCAAGACCCTCGCCGAATGCCAGCAGCACCTGCAGACCTTCGACGGCGTGATGCTCGGCCGCGAGGCGTACCACAACCCTTATGTACTGGCCGAAGTCGACCAGCAGCTTTTCGGCAGCGACGCCCCGGTGATCAGCCGCAGCGAAGCGCTGGCCAGGCTGCGCCCGTACATCGCCCAGCACCTGCAGAACGGCGGCGCCATGCACCATGTCACCCGGCATATCCTCGGCCTGGGCCAGGGCTTCCCCGGCGCTCGCAAGTTCCGCCAGCTGCTGTCGGTGGACATCCACAAGAGCACCGACCCCCTGGGCCTGCTCGACCAGGCGGGGCTGCTGCTGGAAGGACGCTAGGAACCTGCGCGCGGCTGGACACTCCAATCGTTACCCTCCCCCGATAGCCTGCCGCACAGCCCTTGAGCGGCCGGCAGCGCTCGGGTAATGTCGTCCAACCGCACAGGACAGAGCACGCTCATGACTTCCAAGCTGGAACAACTCAAGCAGTTCACCACGGTCGTCGCCGACACCGGCGATATCGATGCGATCAGCCGGCTCAAGCCGGTCGACGCCACCACCAACCCGTCCCTGTTGCTCAAGGCCGCCGCCATGCCCGGCTATGCCGAGCTGCTCGATGACGCGCTCAAGCACAGCAAGGGCGACCTGGGCCTTGCCTGCGATGCATTCGCGGTATCGGTGGGCAGCGGAATTCTCAAGGTGATCCCGGGCCGTATTTCCACGGAAGTGGACGCCCGACTGTCCTTCGACCAACCTGCCCTGCTGTCCAAGGCGCGCCAATTGATCGAGTTGTACGACAAGGCCGGCATCGGCCGCGACCGCGTGCTGATCAAGCTGGCCTCCACCTGGGAGGGCATCCGCGCCGCCGAGGTGCTGGAAAAGGAAGGCATCCAGACCAACCTGACCCTGCTGTTTTCCTTCGCCCAGGCGGCTGCCTGTGCCGATGCCGGGGTGTTCCTGATTTCGCCGTTCGTGGGCCGTATCTACGACTGGTACAAGAAATCGACCGGCAAGGAGTATGTCGGGGCCGAAGACCCGGGCGTGAAGTCGGTCACGCGTATTTACGATTACTACAAGGCCAACGGCTACGACACCGTGGTCATGGGCGCCAGCTTCCGCAACATCGGCCAGATCGAGCAGTTGGCCGGCTGCGACCGCCTGACCATCAGCCCTGAGTTGCTGCAGCAGCTCAGCGATGACCAGGGCACCCTGGCGCGCAAGCTCACCCCGGGCAAGGCTGGCGAGCCACGCCTGACACTCGACGAAAGCCAGTTCCGCTGGCTCTCCAACGAAGATGCCATGGCCACCGAGAAACTCGCCGAGGGCATCCGCCAGTTTGCGCGGGATCAGGAGAAACTCGAGGCGTTGTTGGCTGCAAAGGCCTGATACAAATACGGTTTGCCAGGCAAGGTGTGAAGGCGGAGCATTAGCGGTTTTGCACGCTGGATCTTGCAGACCTCTTCGCCGGCAACGCCGACTCCTACAGGGCTGCACGATACTGTAGGAGCCGGCATTGCCGGCGAAGCGCCGAAGGCGCCCCCATCCATCTTCGAGTAATCAATGCCCGAAAACACCCCGCTGCCCCTGGTACTGGCCGGCCCGTTGCTGCGCCGCCTGGAGCCTGCGCGCATGGTCTTCTGGCTGGTCGGCTCACAGCCGTTGCAGCCCGAACTGCACCTGCAACACTCCACCGAATACACCCTGAGCTGTCAGGTCATCCCCATCGGCCAGCACGCCTTCGTGCACCTGCTCGATATCCAGCTGCACACCCCACTGCCCACCGACGTGCAGATCGACTACGACGTGCTGATCGGCGGCCAGGGCATCGCCACCTGGGCCCCACACCTGCTGTATGAAGGCGCCCGCCTGCCCAACTTCGTGATACGCGAGCGCCTCGACCAGTTGTTGCATGGCTCGTGCCGCAAGCCGCACCACCCCGCCGCCGATGGCCTGTTGTGCGCCGACCGCCTGCTGGCCGCGCCCCACGCACCCGCCGAGCGCCCGGCGCTGCTGATGATGAGCGGTGACCAGGTGTACGCCGACGATGTGGCCGGCCCCATGCTGCGGGCCATCCACGGGCTGATCGAGCGGCTGGGCCTGTACCACGAGCACCTGGAAGGCGCCGTGGTGCAGAACAGCGCCGAGCTGTACCGCCACCCGGCCAGCTACTATCACCGTGCTGACCTGCTGCCAGCCCTGGAGAGCAACGAAACCCTGCGCGAGCGCTTTTTCGGCGGCACGCGCAAACCCATCTTCACCAGCAGCAACGCCGACAACCACCTGGTAACCCTGGCCGAGATCATGGCCATGTACCTGCTGGTCTGGTCGCCTGTGCCCTGGACCTTGGTCGACACCCCCATGCCATCAGACCTGACCACCCAGCGCCAGGCCCGCTACCAGCGCGAACAGCACTGCCTGAAGGGCTTCGTCGAAGGGCTGGATGGCGTGGCGCGGGTACTGGCGCACCTGCCCAGCCTGATGATCTTCGATGACCACGACATCACCGACGACTGGAACCTCTCGGCCCAATGGGAAGAAACCGCCTACGGGCACGCCTTCTCGCGGCGCATCATCGGCAACGCGCTGATCGGCTACATGCTCTGCCAGGGCTGGGGCAACAACCCGGACGTGTTTGGCGAGCTGCTGCAAAGCTGCCAGGCCCTGAGCCACAGCGCCGATGACGACGGCTATTTCGACCGCGCTGCGCAAGATGGCCTGATCAAACAGCTGCTGCGCTTTCAGGAATGGCACTTCGTGCTGCCCACCCAGCCTGCGCTGCTGGTACTCGATACCCGCACACGTCGCTGGCGCAGCGAGAGCAAGCTGCAAAAGCCCTCCGGGCTGCTGGACTGGGAAGCGCTGTGCGAACTACAGCAGGCCTTGCTGGACCACCCCTCGGCCATCATCGTCTCCCCCGCCCCGCTGTTTGGAGTGAAGCTGATCGAAACCATCCAGCGCGTGTTCAGTTGGTGCGGCTATCCGCTGCTGGTGGACGCCGAGAACTGGATGGCGCACCGGGGGGCGGCACAGGTGATCCTGAATATCTTCCGTCACTCGCGCACGCCAGGGCATTACGTGATCCTCTCGGGCGACGTGCACTATTCCTTCGTGTACGAGGTAATGATTCGTCACAAACGCGGCGCCCCGCACCTGTGGCAGATCACCAGCAGCGGCATCAAGAACGAATTCCCGCGCCGACTGCTCGATGTGTTCGACCGACTCAATCGCTGGCTCTATGCCCCACGATCACCGTTGAACTGGTTCACCAAGCGCCGCCTGATGCAGGTGGTGCCGCGTACACCCGCGCACAGCAAGGCCGGCGAGCGCCTGTGGAACAGCGCCGGGCTGGGCCAGGTGTTCTTCAACGCGCAGGGGCAGCCCGAGCGCATCTTCCAGCTCAACGCCAACGGCGCGCCGCCCACGGAGTTTCCCCGCGAGGCTGAATGAAAAGGTGAGTTCGGCGCCCGCTACAGGGCGCCAGGATCGATCAGGTCCGCTCCAGGGCGTTGACCAGGTCGTGGAAGGCTTCGCGGTTGGAGTCGTTCAGGCCCATGAGGATCTTGTGCGCTTCCAGCACCTTGGCGCGCACTACCTCTTCGTTCTGGTCCTGGGACGGCAGATCGGTCAGGCACTCAGGGCACGGGATTGGACGATCGACGATGTTGAACACCTGATCGAAGCCCATCGACTGCAAAAGCCGGGTGATATCGGCATGGGTAGTCACCACCGTGGGCAGCAGGCCGACCTTCTGCCGCGACAGGATCGACAACTTGGCCAGCAGGCCCAGAGTGGTGCTGTCGATACTGTTGGTTTCGGTAAGATCGATGACGATCGCCGAGAAATTCAGCGCCGTGAAGATCTTTTCAATCGTTGCATCCAGCGCCGAACACAGGGTCAGACGCACTTCACCGACGAACTTCAGAACAAAGGTGCCATTCTGCTCGGCAAACTGGATTCTTCCAGTACTCATTGAAGGTTCCTGCTCAACACCATTAGGGCGATATCATCCGGCATCTCCCCAAGCGTAGCCAATTCGAATCGTTGGCGCAGCCCATCCAGGCTGCCACCTGCTGCCTTGATGATTTCAGGCAAGGCAGCCTCCTTATCTTTGAGTGTGTCGCCAGGCAAAAGGTCCAGAATGCCATCAGACAGCAATGTGAGGCTGAACTGCGGCGGCAACTCCAGAACGTGATCCTGGTAGGTGGCCTCGTCGAACAGCCCCACCGGCAGGCCGCGCCCTTCGAGGTAGCGGGTGTCGTCCGGGGTGTACAGCACCGGCAACGGCAGATGGCCGCCGATGCTGTAGGTCATCAGGCCGGTGTGCTCGTCGATCACGCCGCCCACCATGGTCACGTGCTTGCCCAACCTGCAATTGATCAGGCCGCGGTTGATATGCCCGAGCACCTCGGACGGCTTGAACTCGGGCAAGGTGCCGGCGCGCTTGAATTCGAACAGCAGGCGCGTGGTCATGAACTTGAGCAGCACAGTCACGAACGCCGAGGAGGCACCATGGCCGGACACGTCGGCCAGGTAGAACGCCACGCGTCGCTCGTCGACACGAAAGTAATCGGTGAAATCGCCAGACAGGTACAGAGACGGAATGATCTGGTGTTCGAAACGCAGGTCTCCGGCCTTCCACGGGTTCTCCGGCAGCATGTTCATCTGCACCTGGCGCCCGGCAGTCTGGTCTTCCTGCAGCAGGTGCAGGCTGGCCTCCAGCTCACGGTTGGCGGTTTCGAGCTTGTCGCGGTAACGCTGGTTTTCCAGTACCAGATGCGCCCGATCCAACGCCCGGCGAACCGAGTGCTCCAGCACTGCCAGGTCTTCCAGGGGCTTGATCAGGTAGTCGGCAGCACCCAGGCGCAACGCTTCGACGGCATCGTTCATCACGCCCGCGCCCGACACCACGATCACCGGCAGGTCGGGGGCACGCTCGGTAACCTGGCGAATCAGCTCCAGGCCGCCCATTTGCGGCATGCGCAGATCGCAGATCACCAGATCAGGCTGTTCCTGCTCGAAGACCTGGAGACCCTGCTGGCCGTTGCTTGCCTGCAGGACGCTGAAGCCGCTGTCTTCCAGGTAGGCGGCGAGGCTCGCACGCACTACATCGTCATCATCGATTATCAGCAGCGTTGCACTGTTTTTCTGCATGTGGGCAAACGGCGCCAGAAATAGGTTGGGGTAGGCGGCCAGGCAAAACGAGGCCCGCTTACTGGATTCACTTCTAGCCACTCTTGCATTTCAGGTGTAGGACAAAAGGCCTGCCCGGCAAATGTCAGAGGTGCCCTGTAAGGCGCAGACGGTACTCCCATCCGCCGGGGGTTTCAAGCATGCACCGATGGTCGCCTGTGCTCTTTACAGCACAAATCACCGGGAGTTATAAAAACCCCTTCTATCGCAACCCAATGGAAGGATGCAGGCATGAGCCAGAACCACGCCGACTATAGCGAGAAGCGTGATTTCATCAGGATGCGGGTAGATACCGACGTTACCCTGATACATGCCGAGCAAGTGATTGCGGCGGTGTGCCTGGACCTCTCGAGCAGCGGCATGCAGGTACAGGCAGCGAAAACCTTTCAGGTTGGAGACAACCTCAGCGTCAGCATCGATTCGGACCACCCTTCACTCAAGGGCCTGCACGCCACAACGCAAGTGGTGTGGATTGCCGATCAGCCCCAGGGCCAGCAGAAACTGGGCCTCAAGATCCTTGCGATGAGCTGAGCAGCAGGCATGAAAAAGGCGGCCATGGCCGCCTTTTTCATGCATCACGATCAGAAATCGTCTTTTACATCCCCGTCCTTGACCTTGAACTCGCGGTTCTGCAGGTAGGCATTGCGGATGAAGCTGTACTTGTCGCCACGGATCATCTTCTCGGCCGACAGCAGGCTGGCACGGGTGTCCACCACGTCCACCGCGATTGCGGTATTGCGGGTGGGCACATGGTCCATGTAACGGTAGGGTTCGGTGTAGGTATCCGGGTACTTGGCGATCGCATCGCGCACGGTGCTCGGCCCAAGCAGCGGCAGCATCACGTACGGGCCACTGCCTACACCCCAATAGCCGAGGGTCTGGCCGAAGTCCTCGTCGCTGCGCTGCAGGCCCATCTTGGTGCCCACATCGAAGAAGCCGGCCAGGCCGAAGGTGGTGTTGACGATCAACCGCGCGGTATCCACGCCGGCTGCGTGGGGCTTGAGCTGCAACACGTTGTTGGCAAGGTTGGTCACGTCACCGAGGTTGCGGAACATGTTGTGGATGCCGTCCTCGAGAAACTGCGGCGTCACCCACTGGTAGCCCTGGGCCAGCGGCTTGAGCGCGTAGGTATCGATCGTGTCGTTGAACCGGAAGATCGGCCGGTTGATGCTCTCCCACGGGTCTTCCTCGGTCGCCGCCTGGGCCAGTACCGGCGCCAGCAGCAGGCTCGCGCAGACACAGGCACGGGTCATACGATCGATCACGCCAGCACCGATCCCACGCATAAAATTTCTCCTAGGCAAACATTGCACTGCGCCGGCATCAGGCCGTCGACAGCCAAAAGGAAACAAGTATAAAGCCTCTCTGGCAGATTAGGCAGCTTCCTCCAACCTGCGTCGATATTTTGTGAAAGCCGCCTGAAGGTCATCAAAGCGTCACGCCACGGTCACACCCCGACGTTAGGCTTGCTGGTTATTTCAGGGACGTTGCCATGCCCCATTCCCCCGCCTTCACCGCCGTGCTGTTCGGCCTGCGCGGCTGCCTGGTCGACTTCGGCGCACGATGCCAGGCGCCCGGCAACGCACCGGCCAGGCCTACACCAGGCGCCCTGCCCGCCCTGCACTGGCTGCGGGAACACGGCGTGCCCTGTGCCTGGCTCGACGAACTGCCGGCTGCCCTGGGCCAGCACCTGAGCCAGGCGCTGCCCGCCTGGGTGCGCCGACCGGATACCACCGGCCACGCGCCCTGGCCCGCGCCGGATGCCTGCTGGCACGCCCTGATGCAGCTCAAGGCCGACCGGCTCGATGGCTGCGTGCTGGTCAGCGGCGAGCCGCGCCTGCTGCAGGCCGGGCTCAACGCCGGGCTGTGGACCGTGGGCCTGGCCTCGTGCGGCTCGCTGTGCGGGCTGGACGAGGCTACCTGGCAGGCACTGGAGGAACGCGAGCGCGAACTCAAGCGAGGCAAGGCTACCGTTCACCTGTTCGGGCTGGGGGTGCATTCGGTGATCGACCAGCTGGAACAACTGGCCGATTGCCTGGCCGATATCGGCCTGCGCCGCCTCAAGGGCGAAAAACCCTGATACAGGCACATTGATCAGGGTCATGCAAAGCGGCGCCGGGTGGATTAACCTGAACAGCGAGGCACGGACCTTTCGCCCGCGCGCGGGGTCCATGTCTGAGCCTATTCATAGAGGGAGAACACCCATGCCTGCCCGCGAACTTCAAGCGCAACTCGACGCCCTGCGCGAGCAACTGGAGCAAAACCCACCGCTCTCGGAACAGGAGCGTGTCGAGCTGCACGAACTGATGGCGCAGATCCAAGCAAAAATCGAACTGGAGGCCGTAACCCCGGACAACAACCTGGTCGACGGCGTCAACCTCGCTGTCGAACGTTTCGAAGTCGAGCACCCGGGCCTGACCGCCACCCTGCGCAACATCGTTCAGAGCCTGCAAAGCATGGGCATCTGAACCCCGCGGCAAAAACGAAAGCCCCGTCACACTGGACGGGGCTTTTTCGTTACTGGCGAACCAGGCGCAGGTTCTTCAGGGTGACCGGCCCGGTGCTGCGGTACGGGTTGATGTCCAGCCCGCCCCGGCGCACGTAGCGCGCATACACCGTGAGGGTCTCAGGGTTGAGCAGGCGCTTGAGGTCCAGGTAGATACGTTCAACGCATTGCTCGTGGAAGTCGGCATGCTGACGGAAGCTGATCAGGTAGGTCAGCAGGCTGGCATGGTCCAGCGCTGCGCCACGGTAATGGACGGTCACGCTGCCCCAGTCCGGCTGCCCGGTCACCGGGCAGTTGGATTTGAGCAGATGGCTGTGCAGGGTCTCTTCCACCACACGCTCGGCATCGCAGCGCAGCAGCTCCGGTTGCGGCTGCTCGTAGTTGCTGATGCTGACCTCCAGGTCATCGATGCAGGTGCCCGGCAGCGCCATCACCCCTTCGCGCTGAACCTCGGCCAGGCTGCGGATACGCACCCCTACCGGCTTGCCGGCTGCCGCGGACAGGTCCTTGACCAGACAGGCCTGCACCGCCTGCGCCGAGGCGAACTCGGTCTGGTTCAGCGAGTTCAGGTACAGCTTGAACGACTTGGACTCGATGATGGCCGGCGAATCGGCCGGGATGGCGAACTCGCCGATGGCCACCACCGGCTTGCCCGAAGGCAGCAGCCAGGACAGCTCGAAGCAGTTCCAGTAATCCACACCCGACCACGGCAACGTTTGCGCGGTGACCCCAAGCTCGGCCCATTTGGCTGCACGCGGGATGGGGAACAGCAGCGACGGCGTGTAGGTGCTGATGTATTCACTGGACTTGCCCAGTGGCGAATGTTCGGCGGCGGGATGCATGGCTCAAACCTGAAGGACGAAATTGGTCTAGTTTATCGGGTTTGCGCGCTGCATTGGTCATTTGGCGATAGTCAGCTTGCCCACCATGCCGGCCTGGTAATGCCCCGGCACGTTGCAGGCGAACTCGATCGGCGTGCTCTGGCTGAAGGTCCAGGTCAGTTCGGCGCGCTTGCCCGGCGCCACCATCACCATGTTCGGGTCGTCATGCTGCATGCCGCCGCTACCCATCGCACCATGATCATCACCGCCATGATTCATGCCGCCATGTCCCATTGCCGAATGATCCATCTGCCCCTGCATGGCGAGCATCTCCTGCTGGTGCCGGGCGTGCATGGCCGCATCCCCCAGGTTGAACTCGTGGGGCACCTGGCCGTTGTTCACCAGCACGAAACGCACCGTTTCGCCGGCCTTGACCTGCAGCGCGCGCGGCTCGAAGTACATGTCGCCCATCACGACCTCCACCGTGCGCGTGGCCTGCGCCGCCGCAGCCGGCTTGCCGAAGGCGTACTCGTGCCCGGGTGCCGCCAGCAGCGGCAAGCTCCACAGCGCCAGGGCGCTCGCGATCATCAAGCGTTTCATCGTGCATCCTCTATCATGTGCAAGCTCATGCCCCGCACTGTAGAAAACTGCCGCTGGCAACCACCTGACGAAAACATTACAACTTTGTCAGCTTTGCCCCGCGCACCCTGCCACAGGGTATAAACCCAGCCCCCAACGCTGCCGAGAAGCCCATGAAACTGTTGATCGTCGAAGACCAGCCCAAGACCGGCCTCTACCTGCGCCAGGGCCTCAACGAAGCCGGCTTCAGCACCGAACTGGCCACCGACGGCGATACCGGTCAGCACCTGGCCCTGAGCGGCGACTACGACCTGCTGATTCTCGACGTGATGCTCCCCGGGCGTGACGGCTGGCAGATTCTGCAAGCCGTGCGCGAGGCCGGCTTCGACACCCCGGTGCTGTTCCTCACGGCCCGCGATGCGGTAGAAGACCGCGTGCATGGCCTGGAACTGGGCGCCGACGACTACCTGATCAAACCCTTTGCGTTCTCCGAACTGCTGGCGCGGGTCCGCACCCTGCTGCGCCGCGGCGCCAGCCCGCCCCAGGAAACCACCCTGAACCTGGCCGACCTGCGCCTGGACCTGATTCGCCGCCGGGTGGAACGCGCCGGGGCACGCATCGACCTCACCGCCAAAGAGTTCGCCCTGCTCGAACTGCTGCTGCGCCGCCAGGGCGAGGTGCTGCCCAAATCGCTGATCGCCTCGCAGGTGTGGGACATGAACTTCGACAGCGACACCAACGTGATCGAAGTGGCGATCCGGCGCCTGCGCCTGAAGGTCGACGATGGCCACGACAACAAGCTGATCCACACCGTGCGCGGCATGGGCTACGTGCTCGAGGAGCGCCCGGCGTGATGCGCAGATTGTCCCTGGGCGCACGCCTGGCGCTGTTGTTCGCCGCCTGCACGGCGGCGGTGTCACTGACGGCGGGGCTCCTGTTCAGCCGGGCCAGCGAGGCGCACTTCATCGAGCTCGATCAGCAGTTGCTCGACAGTCGTCTGTCGGTACTGCGCCAGGCGCTCGTTGGCGTGCACGACCGCCCGAGCCTGGCAGCGCGGCTACCGCTGCTGCGCGGCGAACTGAGCCACCAGGCCGACCTTGCACTGCGCATTCGTGGCAGCGACGGGGCGCAGTGGTTTGCCAGCCGCCCCGGCCTGCCTGACGCACCCGACATACCGGGCCTGAGCACCCTGCGCAGCGAGGGCATGGATTTTCGCAGCCTGTGCGTGGTGCTTGAAGGCGGCAGCCGGCTCACTCTGTTTCTGGATATCACCCACCACCAGCACTTTCTGCAACGCATGCAGCGCCTGATCTGGCTGACGATGGGCCTTTCGGCGCTGGCCACCGCGCTGCTCGGTGCCTGGGCCGTGCGCCGTGGCTTGCGTCCGCTGCGCCGGATGGGCGAGGTGGCAGCCGGCGTTTCGGCGCGCTCGCTGACCACACGCCTGCCCCAGGCCCAGATGCCGCCAGAGCTGGCGCAACTGGCCGGCACCATGAATGCCATGCTCGAACGTCTGGACGATGCCTTCCAGCGCCTGTCGGCCTTCTCGGCCGACATTGCCCACGAGCTGCGCACGCCGCTGTCCAACCTGCTGACCCACACCCAGGTCACCCTCACCCGCCCGCGCAGCCTGGAGGAGTATCGCGAGGCATTGCACGGCAACCTCGAGGAACTGCAATGGATGGCGCAACTGGTCAACGACATGCTGTACCTGGCCAAGGCCGACCACGGCCTGCTGATGCCCAATCGCGAGCCCCTGGCGCTGGACCAGGAGGCTGATGCCTTGATCGAGTACTACGCGCCATTGGCCGAGGATGCACAGATCAGCCTGAGCCGCGAAGGGCTGGCCGAGCTGACGGGAGACCGCAACATGCTGCGACGGGCCCTGTCCAACCTGCTGGACAACGCGCTGCGCTTTACCCCGGCACAGGGCGAGATACGGGTCGAGATTGCGCAGGGTGATGGCAGGGTTCGCCTGGTGGTGGCCAATCGCGGGGCGCCGATCGATGCAGCGCTATTGCCGCGGCTGTTCGACCGGTTCTACCGGGCCGACCCGGCACGCCGGGAAGGCAGCAGCGAACATGCGGGGCTGGGGCTGGCGATCACCCGTTCGATCGTGCAGGCGCACGGTGGGGTGATCAGTGCCGAATCGGCGCAGGGGTGGACGCGGTTCCTGATCGACTTGCCGGAACACAACGCAGCCCTGTAGGAGCCGGCGTTGCCGGCGAATCGGCGCATGCGACATGCCTGAACATGGCCAGGCAGTGTGTCCGCTTCGCCGGAAACGCCGGCTCCTACAAGAGCGGTGGCATCACTCGTACCGCAAGGCGTACGCCGGCTCGACCTGCGAAGCACGCCACGCCGGATACAGGGTGGCCAGAAAGCTCATCACCAACCCCGCCGTGCAGATCAGCGCCACATCGCCCCATTGCAGTTCCGATGGCAGCGTACTGATGAAGTACACGTCCGAGGTAAAGATATGCTGCCCGCTGACCCGCTCCAGCCAGCCGACGATCTGGCTCACATTGAGCGCCGCGATCACGCCGAGCACACCACCGATCAAGGTGCCCACCACACCGATCAGGCTGCCCTGCACCATGAACGTGCCCATGATCTGCGCCGGCGTCGCGCCGATGGTACGCAGGATGGCGATGTCCGCGCCCTTGTCGTTCACCACCATGATCAGGGTGGCAATGATGTTGAACGCCGCCACCGCAATGATCATCATCAGCAGCAGGCCGATCATGGTCTTTTCCATCTTCATGGCACTGAACAGGCTGCCCTGGGTGTGGGTCCAGTCATCGGCACGGTACTGCTCGCCCAGTTCGCCCACTATCGCCCTGGACACCTGCGGCGCGGCATACAGGTCCTTGACCTTGAGCCGCACGCCCTGCACCTGGTTCGGCGCCCAGCGCTGCATGCTCGCCGCATCGGCCATGTGGATCAGGCCCATGGAGCCATCCAGCTCGGCGCCCACCTTGAACACACCGACCACGTTGAGGCGCTGCATGCGCGGGGTGATGCCGCCGGGAGCGGTGCTCACCTCGGGCACGATCAGGGTCAGCTTGTCACCGACCCTGAGGCCAAACCGACGCGCCGTCATCTCGCCTACCACCACGCCGAACTCGCCCGGCTTTAGGTCGTCGAGCCGGCCCTGAACGATGTGGTCGGCCACGATCGAGACCTTGCCTTCCTGCGCAGGGTCGATGCCGCTGATCTGGATCGGCTGCATCGCGCCCTTGTAGGAGAGCATGCCTTCCATCTCGGTCAGCGGCGCAGCGGCCAGCACTTCGGGGTTCTTCAACGCGGCATCGGCCACCGCCTGCCAGTTGTCCAGCGGCTGGGCGCCCAGCACGGCGGCATGCGGCACCATGCCCAGGATCCGCGCACTCATTTCACGCTGGAAGCCGTTCATCACCGATAGCACCACGATCATCGCCAGCACGCCCAGGGACAGGCCGATCATCGAGGTCATCGAGATGAACGAGATGAAGTGGTTGCGGCGCTTGGCACGGGTGTAACGCGCACCGATGAAAATTGACAAGGGTCTGAACATGAACTGAAGCACCCAGGTAAAGAAAAGAGACAAGGGGCCCGCCATGCACGGCGGGCCACCTGTACTGCCAGGTCAGATCGAAACCAGACGCCCGTCTTCCAGGCGCAGCACACGGTCCATCTGCCGCGCCAGGTTGAGGTCGTGGGTCACCACCAGGAACGCGGTCTGCGAGGAGCTGCTCAGCTCCTGCATCAGGTCCTGGATGCCCTGTGCGGTGTGGTGGTCGAGGTTGCCGGTAGGCTCGTCGAGCATCACCAGCCCGGGCCGGTTGACCAGCGCCCGGGCAATCGCCACGCGCTGGCGCTCGCCGCCGGACAGCTCGGATGGCTTGTGCGTCAGGCGATGGCCCAGGCCGACACGCGTGAGCAGCGCCTCGGCACGTTCGCGCGCCTCGGGGATCGGCGTGCGGCCGATCAGCAGCGGCATGCACACGTTCTCCAGCGCGGTGAACTCCGGCAGCAGGTGGTGGAACTGGTAGACGAAGCCCAGTGCGCGGTTGCGCAGCAGGCCACGTGCACGCTCGCCCAGCGCCGACAGCTCTTCACCGGCCAGCCATACGCTGCCCTGGGTCGGGGTATCGAGGCCACCCAGCAGGTTGAGCAAGGTACTCTTGCCCGACCCTGAACTGCCGACGATCGCCACACGCTCACCCGGGTGCAGCTCCAGCTGCAGGCCCGACAACACTTGCACCGACTCCGGGCCTTCCTCGTAGGACTTGCCCAGGTTGCGGCAACTCAGCACTGCTTTATCACTCATGCCCAACTCACTCATAACGTAGCGCCTCCGCAGGCTGGGTGCGCGCCGCACGCCAGGCCGGATACAGGGTGGCGAGGAAACTCAGGACCAGCGCCGCACCGCAGACCATCCACACGTCTTCGGCCATGACCTGGGACGGCAGGTAGTCGATGAAGTACACGTCGGCGTTGAGGAACTTGTGCCCCATCAACCGCTCGAGGCCGGCAATCGCTGCACTCACGTTGAGCGCGGCGGCGATGCCGACCACGGCGCCGATCAGGGTGCCGACCACGCCGATCACGGTGCCCTGCACCATGAAGATGGCCATGATCTGACCCGGCGTGGAGCCCAGCGTGCGCAGGATGGCGATGTCGCCCTTCTTGTCGTTGACCACCATCACCAGCGTGGAAATGATGTTGAACGCCGCCACCGCGACAATCAGCAGCAACAGCAGGCCGATCATGGCTTTTTCCATGCGGATGGCCTGGTACAGGTTGCCGTGGCTGCGGGTCCAGTCACGGGCGTAGAACTCGTGCTCGCCCAGCTTCTGGGCGATGTTCCAGGCCTCGCGGGGTGCCTGGAACAGGTCGTCGAACTTCAGGCGCAGGCCCTGCACCTGGTCGGCCTTCCAGCGGTGCAGGCGCGACAGGTCCGACAGGTTGGTCAGGCCAAGGTAGCCGTCGATCTCGCCGGCGCCCACGTGGAAGATGCCGACCACGGTGAAGCGCTTCATGCGCGGGAACATGCCGGCCGGGGTCACGGTGACCTCTGGGGCGACGAAGGTCAGCTTGTCGCCGATGCCCACGCCCAGCTTGGCTGCGGCCTTGTCGCCGATCATGATGCCGAAGCTGCCCGGCGCCAGCGCGTCGAGCTTACCCTCGCGCACGAAGTCGTCGATGATCGACACCTTGCGCTCTTGCGCCGGGTCAATACCGTTGAGCAGCACCTTCTGTACCTTGCCGTCATGGGTCAGCAGGCCCTGCATCTGGGTGAACGGCGCCACCGCCAGCACCGCCGGGTTCTGCTTTACTGTATCGGCAAGGGCTGGCCAGTCGCTGATCGGCTGTCCGGTCTCGAGGGTGGCATGGGGCACCATGCCCAATACGCGGGTACGCATTTCATGATCGAAGCCATTCATCACCGACAGCACCACGATCATCACCACCACGCCCAGGGCGAGGCCGATCATCGAGGTCAGCGAAATGAACGAGACGAAGTGATTGCGACGTTTGGCACGGGTGTAACGCGTACCGATAAATACGAAAAGAGGTCTGAACATGTCGGGGCTTGTTCGGAGGAAAGAGGAACGTCCTTGTGGCGGGGCTTGAATAGCAGCTTTACACTCAGACCACCGCCGCTACCATGGGTTCGCCATGTCGACATTAGATGAAGAAGATCGCCGCGAATACTACCGTATCGAGGACAGGATCGCACTGGAAATTACCCCTCTGAGCGCCGCCGAGGCCTTGGGCGGCGAGTTGTTGCAAGATGCTTCACCACTCTTCAACCTGCTCAGCGAACTGCACCTGAGCGAGTTCGAGTCCCAGCACCTGCTGCGCCAGCTCAGTGACAAGGACCGCACCCTGGCAGCCTTTCTCAAGGCCCAGAACAAACGCATCGACCTGCTCAGCGCCGTGGTTGCGCAAACCCTGCTGGGGCAGATCGGCGAGGCGCGCCCGGTGACTCTCTCCGAAGGTGGCGTCGAGGTGCACCAGGCCCAGGCCATCACCGCCGGCAGCCGCGTCTCGGTGAAGATGGTGCTGATGCCCCAGGCCCTGGGCCTGCTGCTGCGGGCCAAGGTGACCCACTGCGACAAGGCCGCTGACGGCCTGTTCGACATCGGCGCCGAATTCGTCGAGATGACCGACGCCCAGCGCCAGTTGCTGGCGCGCTATATCCTGCAGAAACAGGCACTGCAACGCCGCCAGGCACTGGAACAGAACACCCCGCCTGCCTCCTGATTTTCCGTCTTGCTTGAAGGAACGAACGTGACCCTGATTTACGGCCACCGCGGCGCCAAGGGCGAAGCCCCCGAGAATACCCTGACCAGTTTCCAGCAATGCCTGAGCCACGGCGTTCGCCGTTGCGAGCTGGACCTGCACCTGTCCTCCGACAACGAGCTGATGGTCATTCATGACCCCAGCCTCAAGCGCACCACCGGCCGTGGCGGCAAGGTGGTGGAGCACAGCGCCGCCGACCTGGTGACCTACGATGCGCGCAAGGGCGGCCCGGGCTGGGTCAACCCCTGCCCGATTCCACGCCTGGAAGAGCTGTTCGAGAAATGTGATTTCGACCACTGGCAGCTGGAGGTCAAGAGTGCCTCGCGCACCCGCGCTGCCACCACGGTGCTGGCGATTCGCGAAATGGCCCAGCGCTTCGGCCTGCTGGACAAGGTCACCATCACCTCAAGCTCGCGGGAGGTGCTGGGCGCCGCCCTGGAGCTGACCCCGGACGTGTCCCGCGGGCTGGTCGCGGAATACACCTGGCTCGACCCGTTGAAGGTCGCGCAGAACTACGGTTGCGAACTGCTGGCGCTGAACTGGACGCACTGCACCCCCGAGCGCCTGGCCAAGGCCCAGCGTCAGGGGTTGCATGTGTCGGTGTGGACAGTCAACGAGCCGGCGCTGATGCTCCGACTCGCCGACTTCGGCGTAGACAGCCTGATTACAGACTTTCCCGGTTTGGCCAGCGCCACCCTCGAGAATCGCTGAAATCGGTCTCCCCGGCCGGCTCAGGCCACCGGCCGGAGCCGCTCAAAAAAGCCGGTTGAGACCGTCGTAGGCGGCAACCCGATAGGCTTCGGCCATGGTCGGGTAGTTGAAGGTGGTGTTGACGAAGTACTTCAGCGTGTTCTGCTCGCCCGGCTGGCCCATGATCGCCTGACCGATGTGCACGATCTCCGAGGCCTGGTAGCCGAAGCAGTGCACGCCGAGAATCTGCAGCGTCTCGCGGTGGAACAGGATCTTGAGCATGCCTTGCGGCTCGCCAGCGATCTGCGCCCGGGCCATGCCCTTGAAGAACGCCTTGCCCACTTCGTACGGCACCTTGGCCTGGGTCAGCTCCTGCTCGTTCTTGCCGATCGAGCTGATCTCCGGAATGGTGTAGATGCCGGTCGGCACGTCGTTGACGAAGCGCCAGCTGCCATTGTCGACGATGCTGCCGGCGGCCGAGCGGCCCTGGTCGTGGGCGGCACTGGCCAGGCTTGGCCAGCCGATCACGTCACCGGCACCATAGATGTTCGGCACGCAGGTGCGGTAGGCCTCGTCCACTTCGATCTGGCCACGGCTGTTGACCTTCACGCCGATGTTTTCCAGGCCCAGGCGGTCGGTGTTGCCGGTACGCCCGTTGCACCACAGCAAGGCGTCGGCCTTGATCTTCTTGCCCGACTTCAGGTGCAGGATCACACCGTTGTCCAGGCCTTCGACGCGCTCGTACTCTTCGTTGTGGCGCACGGTGATGTTGTTGTTGCTGAAGTGATAGCTCAGGGCCTGGGAGATTTCCGAGTCCAGGAAGCTCAGCAGCTGGCCGCGGTTGTCCACCAGTTCCACCAGCACGCCCAGGCCGCTGAAGATCGAGGCGTACTCGCAGCCGATGACGCCGGCGCCGTACACGATCAGTTTGCGCGGGGTGTGGCCCAGGCTCAGGATGGTGTCGCTATCGTAGATGCGCGGGTGATGGAAATCGATATCGGCCGGGCGATACGGGCGCGAGCCGGTGGCGATGATGATGTGCTTGGCTACCAGCTTCTCGACCACACCGTTGGCGCAGACCACTTCGATGGTCTGCTCGTCGGCGAAGCTGCCGGTGCCGAAGAACACGTCAACGCGGTTGCGGGCGTAGTAGCCAGTGCGCGAGGCGACCTGCTTGGAGATGACCTTCTCGGCGCTTTTGAGCACGTCGGGGAAGGAGAACCAGCGCGGCTCACCGATGGCCCGGAACATCGGGTTGGTGTTGAACTGCATGATCTGGCGCACCGAGTGACGCAGGGCCTTGGACGGGATGGTGCCCAGATGGGTGCAGTTACCGCCGACCTGGCGACGGCTATCGACCATCGCTACCTTGCGTCCTGCTTTGGCGGCGTTCATTGCCGCCCCTTCTCCTGCCGGGCCGGAACCCAGCACCACTACGTCGTAGTTGTAGACAGCCATGCGTACTCCTTCAGAACAGGCCCGGACGCCAGATTGACCTCCGGGGCTACATCATGCCGCCATCGGCGCCATGCAAAAATTCGGGTGCAGTCTAATCAAGCTTGAACGCCGCGCACATTAACCCTTGGTCGCGTCGTAGGCTATTTTTCTCTGCACTACATGTAGGCCGCCTTGCTGGCGAAGCCTTTCATTTCCCCGCAATGCTGTTGAATGCTGGCGTGGCCCGTGAAACGAACCCACCCTCGACCCGATTCACGAACACTGCCGCAATCCGATGCTCGACCGCGAAGCGCCAACCCTGCTCCGGGCCCAGGATCAGCAACAGGGTCGAGTACCCGTCAGCCATCAGCGCAGTGGGCGCCAGCACCGTCACCGCCGCCAACGCATGGGCAACCGGGGTGCCCAGGCGCGCATCGAAGGTATGCGAATAACGCTGGCCATTCTCCTCGAAATAATTGCGGTAGTCACCCGACGTGGACACCCCGTACCCCTCCAGCGGCAACACCTGCTGGGCTATCTGAAGATCGTCGCGCGGCAGTTCGAGTGCAATGCGCCAGGCACTGCCATCGGGTTTGCGCCCCATTGCCTTGAGCTCACCGGTAGCTTCCACCAGAAAGCTTTCGACCCCCAGAGCTTGCATCCGTGCCACGATCAGGTCGACCGCATGCCCGGCGGCGATGCTGTTGAAGTCGACCTCGACGCCAGCGTCCTTGCACAGTTGCTGGCCTTCGATACGCAAGTGGGTATACCCCACCCGCTCGCGCACCTGTGCCAGCCGCCGGGCATCGGGCACCTTCTCTTCACGCGCCTGGGGCCCGAAGCCCCACAGGTCGAGCAGCGGCTCCACCGTGAGATCGAAGGCCCCGTCACTCTGGCGCGAGAGCTGCTCACCTACCCGCACAAGCTGCAGCACGTCGGCCGGCATCGCCTGGCAGCGGTGGGCGGGCAGCTGGTTGAACTGCCCCACCAGTGAATCGCTGCGGTAGGTGGAGAAGCGCTGGTCGATGCCCTGCAGGATCGCCTCGACCTCCTGCTGCACCTGCCCAGGCGTCGGGCCGCCGGCCTTGCGCACGTACTGCACGGTGTAGCTGCTGCCCATGGTCGGGCCACTGATGCGCTCGATCGAATCCCTGTGCTCGCAACCGGCCAGCAATGCCACCAGGGCAGGCAGCGCAGCCCATCCCTTTTTCACACGACGCCTCCTTTTCTGAAGCCAAAAAAAACGGGAACCCGCAGGCTCCCGTTCTTTCAACGCAACGTAATGCTTAGCGTGGGAACGCTGGCGGGTTGACCCCGGCCATGTCTTCCATCACGCGCACTACCTGACAGCTGTAACCGAACTCGTTGTCGTACCAAACGTACAGTACAACGCGGTTGTCGTTGCAGATGGTGGCCTCGGCATCAACCACACCGGCGTGACGCGAGCCGACGAAGTCGCTGGAAACCACTTCCTGCGAGCTGACGAAGTCGATCTGCTTGTGCAGGTCCGAGTGCATGGCCATCTGGCGCAGGTACTCGTTGATCTCGTCGCGGCTGGTGGCCTTTTCCAGGTTCAGGTTCAGGATCGCCATCGAGACGTTCGGCGTCGGAACGCGGATCGCGTTACCGGTCAGCTTGCCCTTGAGCACTGGCAGCGCCTTGGCGGCGGCAGTGGCGGCGCCGGTCTCGGTGATGACCATGTTCAGCGCAGCGGAACGACCACGGCGGCTGCCCTTGTGGAAGTTGTCGATCAGGTTCTGGTCGTTGGTGTACGAGTGAACGGTTTCGACGTGACCGTTGACGATGCCGAACTTGTCGTTGACTGCCTTGAGCACCGGCACGATGGCGTTGGTGGTGCAGGAAGCCGCCGAGATGATCTTGTCGTCAGGGCTGATGTCGGCGTGGTTGATGCCGTGCACGATGTTCTTCAGCGCGCCCTTGCCCGGTGCGGTGAGGATAACGCGTGCGGCACCCGGGCAGGCCAGGTGCTGGCCCAGGCCGTCGGCATCGCGCCAGACGCCGGTGTTGTCGACCACCAGGGCGTTCTCGATACCGTACTGGGTATAGTCGACTTCGCTCGGGTTCTTCGCGTAGATAACCTGGATCAGGTTGCCGTTGGCGGTGATGGTGTTGTTTTCTTCGTCGATGGTGATGGTGCCATCGAACGGACCGTGCACCGAGTCGCGACGCAGCAGGCTGGCGCGCTTGATCAGGTCGTTCTCGGCGCCCTTGCGCACAACGATGGCACGCAGGCGCAGGCCGTCGCCACCACCGGTCTTCTCGATCAGGATACGCGCCAGCAGACGGCCGATACGACCGAAGCCGTACAGGACCACGTCGGTGCCCTTGCGTGCGGAGGCGTTCTGCTGGCCAACCACGTCGGCCATTTCTTCACGCACGAACTGCTCGGCGCTGCGGCCGTTGCCTTCTTGCTTGAACTTGTTGGCCAGCTTGCCCAGGTCGACCGAAGCGGCGCCCAGCTTGAGCTCGCTCATGGCCTTGAGCAGCGGGAATGTCTCGTGGACAGACAGTTCGGTTTCGTCGGTCTGGCGATGACGGGCAAAGCGGTGGGCTTTGAGGATCGCGATCACCGAACGGTTGATCAGGCTACGGCCATAGATCGAGCTCACCACATTGTTATTGCGGTAGAGCTGACCGATAAGCGGGATCATCGCTTCTGCAAGCGCTTCACGATCGATCCACTCACCAAGACACTGGTCGGGCTTCTGAGTCACGGGAACCTTCCACATGTAGGGACAGAAAAAAGGGGCTACATTATGACGCCCCGCGTCGCTTCGAGCAATGAGCGCCTGTCGCCGGCGCCGCACGGCATGATCCGGGCCCCACATTCAGGCGGCTGAAACCTGACAGCAATGCCCCGCGCCCGGTACAATCGGCGTTTTGTCGCAACGCTTGGAGCTCGACCTCCCGTGCCTGTTCTGCGTCTACCTCACCTGCCGGCCAGTGCCGGCAAACACACCTGGGGCAACCTGCCCGGTGCCGCCCTGAGCCTGGCCATCGCCGAGGCCGCCAGCGCCGCGAAGCGCTTCACCCTGCTGCTGACCGCCGACAGCCAGAGCGCCGACCGGCTGGAGCAGGAGCTGCGTTTCTTCGCCCCGGAACTGGCCGTGCTGCCGTTCCCCGACTGGGAAACCCTGCCCTACGACCTGTTCTCGCCGCACCAGGACATCATTTCGCAGCGGATCGCCAGCCTGTACCGGTTGCCGGAGCTGGACCACGGCATCCTCGTGGTGCCGATCACCACCGCACTGCACCGCCTGGCGCCCACGCGCTTTCTGCTGGGCAGCAGCCTGGTGCTGGACATCGGCCAGAAGCTGGATGTGGAACAGATGCGCACGCGCCTGGAGGCCAGCGGCTACCGCTGCGTCGACACCGTGTACGAGCATGGCGAGTTCGCCGTGCGCGGTGCCCTGATCGACCTGTTCCCGATGGGCAGCAAGCTGCCGTACCGCATCGACCTGTTCGATGACGAGATCGAGACCCTGCGCACCTTCGACCCGGAGAGCCAGCGCTCGATCGACAAGGTCGACTCGGTACGCCTGCTCCCGGCCCGCGAGTTCCCGCTGCAAAAAGACGAAGTCACCCGCTTCAAAGCGCGCTTTCGCGAACGCTTCGACGTGGATTTTCGCCGCAGCCCGATCTTCCAGGACCTGAGCAGCGGTATCGTGCCGGCCGGCATCGAGTACTACCTGCCGCTGTTTTTCGAAGAAACCTCGACCCTGTTCGACTACTTGCCGGAAAACACCCAGGTGTTCTCCCTGCCCGGTGTGGAACAGGCCGCCGAGCACTTCTGGAGCGATGTACGCAACCGCTATGAAGAGCGGCGCATCGACCCTAACCGCCCTCTGCTGCCGCCTGCCGAGCTGTTCATGCCGGTGGAAGACTGCTTCGCCCGGCTCAAGGGCTGGCCACGGGTGGTGGTCAGCCAGGACGACATCGACGCCGGCCCCGGCCGCGAGCGCTTTGCCGCGCAGACGCTGCCCAACCTCGCCATCGAAGCCAAGGCCAACCAGCCCCTGGCGGCGCTGTCGGGGTTTCTCGAGCAATTCCCCGGCCGCGTGCTGTTCACCGCCGAATCGGCCGGGCGCCGCGAAGTGCTGCTGGAACTGCTCGAACGCCTGAAACTGCGCCCGCAAACCGTCGATGGCTGGCACGAGTTCGTCGCCAGCAAGCAGCGCCTGGCAATCACCATCGCACCACTGGACGACGGCCTGCTGCTGGACGATCCGGCCCTGGCGCTGGTTGCCGAGAGCCCGCTGTTCGGCCAGCGCGTGATGCAGCGTCGGCGCCGCGAAAAGCGCAGCGACGTCAACAACGACGCTGTGATCAAGAACCTTACCGAGCTGCGCGAAGGCGCCCCGGTGGTGCATATCGACCATGGCGTGGGCCGCTACCTGGGCCTGGCGACACTGGAGATCGACGGCCAGGCCGCCGAGTTTCTCACCCTTGAATACGCCGAAGGCGCCAAGCTGTACGTGCCGGTGGCCAACCTGCACCTGATCGCGCGCTACACCGGCAGCGACGATGCGCTGGCACCGCTGCACCGTCTGGGCTCCGAGACCTGGCAGAAGGCCAAGCGCAAGGCGGCCGAACAAGTGCGCGACGTGGCTGCCGAGCTGCTCGACATCTATGCCCGGCGCGCCGCGCGCAAGGGCTATGCGTTTGCCGACCCGTCGGTAGACTACGCCACCTTCAGTGCCGGCTTCCCGTTCGAGGAAACCCCGGACCAGCAGTCGGCCATCGAAGCGGTACGCGAGGACATGCTCGCCGCCAAGCCGATGGACCGCCTGGTGTGCGGCGATGTCGGCTTCGGCAAGACCGAAGTGGCCATGCGTGCCGCCTTCATCGCCGTGCACGGCGGGCGCCAGGTCGCGATCCTGGTGCCCACCACCTTGCTCGCCCAGCAGCACTACAACAGCTTCCGCGACCGCTTTGCCGACTGGCCGGTAACCGTCGAAGTGATGAGCCGCTTCAAGTCGGCCAAGGAAGTCGGTGCCGCCGTGGCGGACCTCGCCGAAGGCAAGATCGACATCGTCATCGGCACCCACAAGCTGCTGCAGGACGACGTCAAGTTCAAGGACCTGGGCCTGGTCATCATCGACGAGGAACACCGGTTCGGCGTGCGCCAGAAAGAGCAGCTCAAGGCGCTGCGCAGCGAAGTCGACATCCTGACCCTGACCGCCACGCCGATCCCGCGCACGCTGAACATGGCGGTGGCGGGCATGCGCGACCTGTCGATCATCGCCACCCCGCCGGCACGCCGGCTGTCGGTGCGCACCTTCGTGATGGAGCAGAACAAGAGCACCATCAAGGAGGCGCTGCTGCGCGAACTGCTGCGTGGCGGCCAGGTGTACTACCTGCACAACGACGTGAAGAGCATCGAGAAGTGCGCCGCCGACCTCGCCGAACTGGTACCCGAGGCGCGCATCGGTATCGGCCACGGGCAGATGCGCGAACGCGAACTCGAACAGGTGATGAGCGACTTCTACCACAAGCGCTTCAACGTGCTGATCGCCTCGACCATCATCGAGACCGGCATCGACGTGCCCAGCGCCAACACCATCATCATCGAGCGTGCCGACAAGTTCGGCCTGGCCCAGTTGCACCAGTTGCGCGGCCGTGTGGGGCGCAGCCACCACCAGGCCTATGCCTACCTGCTGACGCCCCCACGCCAGCAGATCACCCCCGACGCCGAAAAGCGCCTGGAGGCCATCGCCAATACCCAGGACCTGGGCGCAGGCTTCGTGCTGGCCACCAACGACCTGGAGATCCGCGGCGCCGGCGAACTGCTGGGCGAAGGCCAGAGCGGGCAGATCCAGGCGGTGGGCTTCACCCTCTACATGGAAATGCTCGAACGCGCCGTCAAGGCGATTCGCAAGGGCACCCAGCCCAACCTCGACCAGCCCCTGGGCGGCGGCCCGGAGATCAACCTGCGCGTACCGGCACTGATCCCCGAGGACTACCTGCCCGACGTGCATGCGCGCCTGATCCTGTACAAGCGCATCGCCTCGGCGGTGGACGAAGATGGCCTGAAGGATCTGCAGGTGGAGATGATCGACCGTTTCGGGCTGCTGCCCGAGCCGACCAAGAACCTGGTGCGCCTGACCCTGCTCAAGCTGCAGGCCGAGAAGCTGGGCATCAAGAAGGTCGACGCCGGCCCGCAAGGCGGACGGGTGGAATTCGAGGCCGAGACCCCGGTCGACCCGCTGGTGCTGATCAAGCTGATCCAGGGCCAGCCCAAGCGCTACAAGTTCGAAGGCGCGACGATGTTCAAGTTCATGGTGCCCATGGAACGCGCCGATGAACGCTTTACTACAGTGGAGGCGCTGTTCGAACGACTCGCCCCGAAACCCGCTTGAAGGATGATCCATGCGTGCAATTCGTAGCTTGACCCTGCTGCTGGCGCTGATTGCGCCGGCCGCCTTTGCCGACAGCCAGTACCAGGTCGAGATGTTCCTGCTGCGCCAGAATGCGGTGCCCGCGATCACCAGCCAGTTCGCCCCGGAAGACTGGCGCCAGGGCGCCAAGGCCCCCAGCGACTACGACGTGCGCAAGCCGGTGCTGACCGCACAGGCCGAAAAGCTGGCCGCCGACAGCAACTACACCGTGCTGCTGCACAAGGCCTGGCAGCAGCAGGTAGGCAGCGAACCGTCGCGGGTTGCCATCAGCGAGGGCCAGGAGCAGTTCGGCCACTTCCCGGTCGAAGGCAATGTCAGCCTCAGGCAGGGCCGTTTCATCGAAGTGCAGGCCAACTTCTGGGTCAACCAGCTCGATGGCAATGGCAGCGTGATCCAGAGCGAACAGCTCAGGCAGGTCAACAGCACGGTGAAGAACAACGAACTGACCTTCCTCGATGGCGGGCACCTGGCGGTCCTGTTCAAAGTGATCGCCGCCGGCACACGCACCACCTCTCCTGCTGAAGCGGAGATGATGGAACAGTAGAGCCATGTCGACCACACTGCAGCGCGCGCTCAAGAGCAAGCTCTGGCGCGAACAATTCGGCCCCAAGACCCTCACCCGAGGGCTTGACTATGCAGACAACAAGCGCGTCAGGCTCGTTTCGGTTGACGACAAGGGCGCGACAACCCTGTGCCACGGGTCCGGCGGCAACCTCTACCGTCAGACCCTGCTGATCGAAGGCGACGTTCACCCCCTCCTGATCGCCACCTGCAGCTGCCCTGTCCGCCAGAACTGCAAGCATTGCGCAGCGGCGCTGTACACCCTGACGGAGCGGCTGACGGCCAACGACTTTCCGCCGCCTCCAGCCACGGCGACCTACCAGAACCAGGTCATCGAAAATGTACCGGCTGTTGCGCACCTCACCCTGGGCAGCTACGAATTCACCGCCTACATGCCCAAGACCGGCAAGATGCAGCGCCAGTTGCAACACCGTGCGGCACTGGCGTTCACCTATGACGGGCAGCGCACCAGCGACAAGAGCAGCAGCGAAGTCATCCGTATCGACGGCAACGTCCGCCAGCGTATCCAGCGTCAGCCAGACGCCGAAAAGGCGCTGCGCCAGACCTTGAAGAAAATGGGCTTCAGCGTTGCCACGCGCCAGAGCAAGGCGTTGCCCGACAGCGCCGGCGAAATGCTGCAGATGGCCGACGACCAGGCCTGGCTGCAGTTCGCCCGCACCGGCATCGATACCCTGCGTGCAGCCGGCTGGGAGGTGGAAGTGAGGCCCGACTTCGCCTTCAACCTGCATGACATCGACGACTGGTACGCCGATGTCGAGGAAGCGCCGGGGCGCGAATGGTTCGACCTGGAGCTGGGCATCGTGGTCAACGGCCAGCGCCACAGCCTGCTGCCGATCGTGCTGCACCTGCTGCGCAGCAACCCCGAACTGCTGCGCCCCAGCGAACTGGCCCGGCGCAGCGACGACGAGCACCTGCTGATCGACCTGAACCGCGCCCGCCATGACAGCCCGGCGCTGCGCGTGGCCTTGCCCTACGCACGCATCAAGCCGCTGATGGCCACCCTGGGCGAGCTGTACCTGGGCAATGACAGCGGGCCTTCGCTGCGCCTGGCAGCGCCGGATGCCGCGCGCCTGAGCAGCATCGACGACATGGCGCTGACCTGGCGCGGCGGCGACCGGGTACGCGACTTTGCCCGCCGCCTGCGCGAGTCCAGGCGTACCGACATCGCCGCCCCCGAGGGCCTGAACGCCACGCTGCGACCCTACCAGCTCGAAGGCCTGAACTGGTTGCAGACCCTGCGCGAACTGGAGGTCGGCGGGATCCTGGGCGATGACATGGGCCTGGGCAAGACCCTGCAGACCCTGGCGCACCTGCTCACCGAAAAGAACGCGGGGCGCCTGCAGCGCCCTGCCCTGGCCGTGATGCCGACCAGCCTGATCCCCAACTGGCTCGACGAAGCGCAGCACTTCACCCCGCAGCTGCGCGTGCTGGCCCTGCATGGCCCCGGCCGCACCCGACACTTCGCCGACCTTGACCAGTACGACCTGGTACTGACCACCTACGCCCTGCTGCCCCGCGACCTGGCTCACTTCACCGCGCAGCCCTGGCACCTGCTGATTCTGGATGAAGCGCAGAACATCAAGAACGCCAACAGCAAGGCCGCCGAAGCGGCGCGCGAGATCCAGGCCAACCAGCGCCTGTGCCTGACCGGCACACCGATGGAAAACAACCTGGGCGAACTGTGGTCGATCTTCCACTTCCTGCTACCCGGCTGGCTGGGCGACAGCAAGGCCTTCAGCCGCGATTACCGCACCCCTGTCGAACGCCATGGCGACGTCGAGCGCATGGCGCATCTTGCCGCGCGCATCAAGCCATTCCTGCTGCGCCGCACCAAGGAACAGGTGGCCCGCGAACTGCCGGCCAAGACCGAGATCGTGCATTGGGTGGAGCTGAGCGACGCGCAGCGCGACACCTACGAAACGGTGCGGGTGGCGATGGACAGGAAGGTCCGCGAGGAAATCACCCGCAACGGCGCGGCGCGCAGCCAGATCGTGATTCTGGATGCGTTGCTCAAGCTGCGTCAGGTGTGCTGCGATCTGCGCCTGGTCAAAAGCATTGCGCCAAGAACCACCCATTCGGACAAGGGCAAGCTGGGCAGCCTGATGCAGATGCTCGACGAACTGCTCAGCGAAGGGCGACGCATCCTGCTGTTCTCGCAGTTCACCTCGATGCTCGAACTGATCGAGCAGGAGCTGCACAAGCGTGGCGTCCGCTACAGCCTGCTGACCGGTGAAACCCGCGACCGGCGCACCCCGGTGCAGCAGTTCCAGAGCCTGCAGACGCCACTGTTTCTGATCAGCCTCAAAGCGGGCGGCACCGGCCTCAACCTCACCGCGGCCGACACGGTGATCCACTATGACCCGTGGTGGAACCCGGCCACCGAAAACCAGGCCACGGACCGCGCCTACCGCATCGGCCAGGACAAGCCGGTGTTCGTCTACAAGCTGATTACACGGGGCACGGTGGAAGAGAAGATCCAGAAGTTGCAACAGGAGAAGGCAGCGCTGGCTGCAGGCTTGCTGGAGGGGCGTCAGGCGGGGGACTGGAAGCTGGCGGATGAAGACATTGATGCGCTGTTTGCGCCGTTGCCCGGGAAGCGGCAGGCCGCGAAATCCAGTTGAGCCTTTCGCCGGCAAGGCCGGCTCCTACAGGTATCGCAGCACCTGCAGGAGCCGGCCTTGCCGGCGCAGGACCTCAGTCGATCAGTTGCGCATCCCTCAGCGCGCCAAGCGCCTCCAGCCAGCGGGGCTGCTGGCGGTAGTCGGTACGCGCAAAACCCTGCCCGCGCATCTGCGCGATCCGCGGCGACGGCCTCACCCTCAACCGCTGCGCCGCCGACAACGCAAGCTCGGCAGCCGCCCGATCATTGCACACCAGGCCCATGTCGCAACCGGCACTCAGCGCCGCCTCGATACGGCTGGCGGCGTCCCCCACCACATGCGCACCGGCCATCGACAGGTCATCGCTGAAGATCACCCCATCAAAGCCCAACTCGCCACGCAGAATCTCCTGCAGCCAGCGCCGCGAGAAGCCGGCCGGCTGGTTATCGACCTGTGGATAGATCACGTGCGCCGGCATCACTGCCGCCAGTTGCCCGCTCAGGCGCGTGAACGGCACCAGGTCGGCTGCGCGGATCTGCTCCAGGCTGCGCTCGTCGGTGGGTATCGCCACATGCGAATCCGCCTCGGCCCAGCCATGCCCCGGGAAGTGCTTGCCGCAGGCCGCCATGCCCGCCGCGTTCATGCCGCGAATGAAGGCACCGGCAAGCAAGGTGGCGCGCTGCGGGTCACCCTCGAAGGCGCGACTGCCAACCACCGCGCTGCGCTGGTGGTCAAGGTCCAGCACCGGGGCAAAGCTCAAGTCGAGCCCTACCGCCAGCACTTCGGTTGCCATCAGCCAGCCGCAGTGTTCGGCCAGGCGCTCGGCATTGGGGTTGTCTGCAATCGCACGCATCGCGGGCAAGCGCACGAAGCCCTGGCGCAGGCGCTGTACGCGACCACCCTCCTGGTCCACGGCCAGGATCAGGTCCGGGCGCACGGCACGGATAGACGCACTCAGTTCGCGCACCTGGCGCGGGCATTCGATGTTGCGGGCAAAGATGATCAGGCCGGCCACTTCGGGCTGACGCAGCAGGTGGCGGTCTTCGGCAGTCAGCCAGGTGCCGGCCACGTCGACCATCAGGGAGCCTTGCAGGCGGGTACTCATAAATGATCCTTCAGTTGAGGGGCGCGCTCGCCCACTGGGGGCAGGCGGCTTCTTCGATCTGTACCGAGCAATGCACAGGCACCCGGTCGAACAGCGCTACCAGGTCGGCGTTGCGCAGGCGTATGCAGCCGTGGGACAACGGCACACCCATGGGTTCGCTGTCGGGCGTGCCGTGCAGGTAGATATAGCGGCGGAACGTATCCACGGGCCCGAGGCGGTTGCGCCCCGGCTCGCGACCGCTGAGCCAGAGAATGCGCGAGAGAATCCAGTCGCGCCCAGGGAACTGCGCGTGCAGGTCGGGCGTCCAGACCTCGCCGGTCCAGCGACGCCCGCGCAGCACCGCGCCCTGGGGCAGGCCGGCGCCGATCTTCGCACGCACCTGATGCAGCCCGCGCGGTGTACAACCGGAGCCGTTGTGCTCGCCCGGGCCATTGAGTGCGGTGGACACCGCAAGACGCACCGCCAGTCGCCCCTGGGCGAACCCATAAAGGCACTGGTCGGCGATGGAAATGTGCAGCAAATCGAGAATAGGCATGGGCGCTAGCTTAGCCGAAGCCGGCTGTGCCGCCCAGCCGGGGAATCAGGCCTTTGCCGGTACCGGGGCGTGGCTGGTCTTGCTGCGCGGACGCAACTGCGCCGCCGCCATCGCCTCGTCCGTGACCCCGCTGTCGGCACGCATGCCGGCGGCCAGGAACGGCACCATCAGGCGCATGACCTGCTCGATCGAGGTATTGACCCCGAAATCGGTCTCGGCAATCGCGCGCAGGGCCTTGATGCCCGACATGCTGAACGCTGCAGCGCCGAGCATGAAATGCACGCGCCAGAACAGTTCGAGGGGAGGAATCTGCGGCGCGGCCTCGTTGACCAGCAGCATGTAGCGGCGGAACACCTTGCCGTACATGTCTTCGAGGTAACGACGCAGGTGGCCCTGGCTCTGGCTGAAGGCCAGGCCCAGCAGGCGCATGAAGATCGACAGGTCATTGCCGCTGCGCGGCTGCACCACCAGCGCCTGCTCGACCAGCATCTCCAGCAGTTCTTCAAGGCTGGGCTTGTGCTCGGGGCGCGCCTGGCGCCGCTCGAGCTCACGCTCCAGGCTCTGGCAGAACGGCCCTAGAAAACGCGAGAAGACCGCCTGGATCAGCGCCTTCTTCGAACCGAAATGGTAGTTCACCGCCGCCAGGTTGACGCCGGCCTTGCTGGTGATCAGCCGCAATGAGGTTTCGGCAAAACCTTTTTCCGCGAACAGCTGCTCGGCAGCATCGAGAATGCGTTCAACGGTTTCCGACTGGGCCATGACTACTCCGCGAGACAAACACTTGTTTGAAACATACGTTTCAAGGCAGGGTTCTGTCAAGTACGCACGGGCGTTTTGTGCCCGGCCGGTCATGGTATTGAAGGCAGCGACAAGCCACAAGCCGGAAGCGGCAGGCAGCTGCGGGCATGCCTGGAGCTTGCCGCTTGTAGCTTGCCGCTATCACTGTATATAATCCCAGTCACTGTATAAAAAGACAGAGCGATCGACATGCTAAAACTGACGCCACGCCAAGCTGAGATTCTGGCTTTCATCAAGCGCTGCCTCGAAGACAACGGCTTCCCGCCCACCCGCGCGGAAATCGCCCAGGAACTGGGGTTCAAATCCCCCAACGCCGCCGAAGAGCATCTGAAGGCACTGGCCCGCAAGGGTGCAATCGAGATGACCCCTGGTGCCTCGCGCGGCATCCGCATTCCGGGGCTCGAGAGCAAGCCCGATGAAAACGCCCTGCCCATCATTGGCCGCGTGGCTGCGGGTGCCCCTATCCTCGCCCAGCAGCACATCGAGGAATCCTGCGCCATCAACCCGGCCTTCTTCCACCCCCGCGCCGACTACCTGCTGCGCGTGCACGGCATGAGCATGAAGGACGTCGGCATCGTCGACGGCGACCTGCTGGCCGTACACACCTGCCGCGAAGCGCGCAATGGTCAGATCGTCGTAGCCCGCCTGGGTGACGAAGTCACGGTCAAGCGCTTCAAACGGGAAGGCAACAAGGTCTGGCTGATCGCCGAGAACCCCGAATTCGCCCCTATCGAAGTCAACCTGAAAGAGCAGGACCTGGTCATCGAGGGCTTGAGCGTCGGCGTTATCCGCCGCTAATAAGGAGGCGTCATGCAGTTCCCCCACGCACCACAGCAAGCACAGTTGCCCTTGTTCGAAGCATTCCTGGCCCAGCCGGTACTGCCGCGGGTCAAAACCAGGCAGCCCGCCCGGCAAAGCAACAAGCCGCAGGCATTCAGCGAGCTGTCCTTGCGTGGCGCGCTGGAGCACTGCCAAAGCCTGCTGGCACCGGTGCTACGCGACCTGAGCGAACTGAGTGAAGAGCATGACGCCCGCTGGCTTACCCTGATCGCCCCGCCCGGCAGCCTTACCCAGGCCTGGCTGAGGGACGCAGGGCTCAACCGCGAACGCATACTGCTGCTGCAGCCTCGCGGCAACCAGAGTGCGCTGCAACTGGCCTGTGATGCCCTGCGCCTGGGGCGCAGCCATACGGTGGTCACCTGGTTCAATCCGGTCAGCAACGGCGCCCGCCTGCAACTGACCAATGCTGCCCGTGCGGGTGACGCACAAAGCCTGAATATCCGCCTGGGCTGATACTCGCTGAACGCTCGAAGGGTATGCAGCAGGCTTCCTCAGGACGAGGAAGCCGGATACTGACGGTCAGTGCAGAACCCGTGGGCCTGCATGTTCCTGTTCGATCTCGCCTTCAACCAACTTGCCGGCCATCTGCACACCAACGCTGAGCATGGCCTTGGCCACCTCGACGTGTTGGCCCTGCAGGAACGCCTTGGCATCTTCCGAAAAATCCAGGGTTACCAACGACCCCTCGTCCTCGGCGCGGCGCAACTCGATGCGACCGTCAGGCAACTCTACAATTTCTAGAAAGGACGTGGGCATAAAAGACTGTTCTCCAGGAAAGGCCGGCATTGTACCAGCCACTGGCAGGATCAGCACTCACTCAGACCTTCGCGAAAACGCACCACGAGGCGTTTGAGATTCTGCCGCCAGCTCTCCAGTTCTTCGCGCGACAGCGCTGGCGCCTCGGGTTCATCCAGGCTCACGGCCTGAATCAACGGTTGGGTCACATCACCTTTGGGCGCCTTGGTCGCGACAGGTGGTCGGAACAAATCGGCATAAGCCCTGAGCAGTTGCGCCAGCCAGGTTTCAGGCTGCTCGGCGAGTTCGACCAGTTCAGCCAGCTCGGGAATGGCAATGGTCGCCAGTACTTCACGGCTCAGCAGTTGCTCGGCACGCAGCGCGGTTGCCTGGGGCAAGCGATAATAGCCACCGATCTCATGACACAGCCCCAACAGCGCACCATACAGGTGAAACAGCGCAGACTCCCGCTCGGCCTGGGTCTGCGCCTGGGCGTTCATGGCGCGACTGTCCTGCGCCTTGCCCAGTGCCTCCAGGGCCAGACCGGCGAAATAGATCTTCTGGTTGGTACGGGTATAGAGTTCCTGGGCCATCGAGGCGCGCTCCGAGGGAGTGTGAGGCGGGGGCTCAGTTTCTGTGATGGATCGCAGGCACGCAAGCTGAATCACCGCAGGCGTGAGGCTCAACCGCCCTTGCGGTCATCGTTGCGCGGCAAACCGCCAACCGTGGTTGCAGCCGACTCTTTCGACGTGGCCGGGGTGACCGGGCCGTAGATCTTTTCGACGCGCAGGCGGCCACGCTGCCACGCGGGATGAAAGTGCCGCCAGTGTGCGTCCTGAGCCGCGGCCAGCAGCTCATGGTCGCCCCGCGTGTCGCCCCAGGCGCGCATGCGGTACTGCGTCAGCACCCCGTAAACCGCCTCCAGGCGCAGAACCTTGGCTTCGCAGCGGCAATTGTCGCCACTGATCCTGCCGGTCAGCACGCCATCGATCACTTCCAGCTCGGTACCGATCAGCTTGATGCCCAACTGTTCGGCAAAGGGCTTGAGCACCAGCGCCGGCGATGCCGAACAGATCGTCACCTCGGCACCAGAGGCCAGTTCCTGTTTCACCGAAATCACGCCCTGCGGGCGCATGAGCCGGGTCCACGCCTGCGACTTGAACGCCACCGCCCTCTGCGCGACCCATTGCTCTTTCACACCCGCAAGAAACGTCTGGATCAACTGGGCCTTGAGTTCATCGCGGCTGATCCGCCGCCCCATATAGCGCAGGCTTGGCCAGATCATCCGCAGCATGCGGCGAGCAAAAAAGCCGTTGCCGAAAGCGAACCTCAAAAAAGGTACAAAGCTGTCACGGCGGGTCAGCGTGCCATCGAAATCGAACACCGACAGGATTCTGGCCGACTGCGGCCCTGCTTCCAACATTTCCTGACTCATCTGCTTGCCTCTGCTCGATGGTGTACAGCCCTGGCGGAGAAACGTCCCGATCAAACCTCACAACCGTTCGCTGACCTGACTAAAAAAAAGGCTGCGTCCAGGATCACCAGATGCAGCCTCTTGTAGCCGATTCTATCGCTTAGCGCTTGTCTTCCACCTTCCACGCCTTGCCGTCATAGAACGCTCGCCAGCCGGTCGGCTTGCCGTCGACCTCGGTCTGCACATACTGCTCCTTGGTCTTGCGGCTGTAGCGGATCACCGTAGGGCGACCGTCCGGGTCCTTCTTCGGCGCCTCACAGAGGAAGTGATACTTCGGATCGATCTCGTCCTTGTGCGGCACGATCTCCATCACCAGGGGGGCGCGGGTCTCGCGGTTCTTCGGGAACTGGCTGGCGGCCAGGAACAGGCCCGAAGCCCCGTCACGCAACACATAGGTGTCGTTGACCTTCTCGCACTTGAGCTCGGGCATCTTCACCGCGTCCATCTTCGGCGGCGCCGCCTCGCCGCTCTTGAGCAGCTTGCGGGTGTTCTTGCACTCCGGGTTGGTACAGCCGAAGAACTTGCCGAAACGACCGGTCTTGAGCTGCATCTCGCTGCCGCACTTGTCACACTCAAGGCTCGGGCCCTCGTAGCCCTTGATGCGGTAGCTGCCTTCCTCGATCTCGTAGCCCGTGCAATCGGGGTTGTTGCCGCAGATGTGCAGCTTGTGTTTCTCGTCGAGCAGATAGGCGTCCATCGCCGTGGCGCAGATCGGGCAGCGGTGCTTGCCCAACAGCACGCGCGACTCGGACTCGCCCTCGTCGTCGGCGGCAATCTCGTCACCTGGCACCAGGTTCACGGTGGCCTTGCAACGCTCTTTGGGCGGCAGGCTGTAGCCCGAGCAACCGAGGAACACGCCCGTGGAGGCTGTGCGGATCATCATGTGCCTGCCGCATTCCTTGCAGGCAATGTTGGTCGGGGTCGGCTGGTTGGCACGCATGCCCTTTTCGGCATCTTCAGCCAGTTGCAGCTTCTTGCTGAAGTCGCCGTAGAACTCGTCCAGCACGTTTTTCCAGTCGCGCTCGCCCTGGGCCACATCGTCGAGGTTCTCTTCCATGCCGGCGGTGAAGCCGTAGTCCATCAGGTTGGAAAAGCTCTCGGACAGACGCTCGGTCACGATGTCGCCCATCTTCTCGGAGTAGAAGCGGCGGTTGTGCAGGGTCACATAGCCACGGTCCTGGATGGTGGAGATGATCGCCGCGTAGGTGGATGGGCGACCGATACCGCGTTTTTCCATTTCCTTGACCAGGCTCGCTTCCGAGAAACGTGCCGGCGGCTTGGTGAAGTGCTGGCTCGGGTCGAGCTTGATGAGCTTGAGCACTTCGCCCTGGTTCATTTCCGGCAGTACATCGTCATCGCCCGGCTTGCTCTGCTGCGGCAACACACGGGTGTAACCGTCGAACTTGAGGATACGGCCCTTGGCACGCAACTCGAACTCGCCCGCCGTGACGCTGACGGTGGTCGACAGGTACTGCGCCGGCGGCATCTGGCAGGCCAGGAACTGGCGCCAGATCAGCTCGTACAGGCGCTCGGCATCACGCTCCATGCCGCTGAGCTTGGTCGGGTGCGTGGCCACGTCCGAAGGTCGGATCGCTTCGTGCGCTTCCTGTGCGCCTTCCTTGCTGCCGTAGACGATCGGCGCTTCTGGCAGGTACTTCTTGCCGAACTCGCTTTCGATGTAGCTGCGCGCCATTTCCACCGCATCGACCGACAGGTTGGTCGAGTCGGTACGCATGTAGGTGATGTAGCCGGCTTCGTACAGACGCTGGGCCATCATCATGGTCTTCTTCACGCCGAAGCCGAGGCGATTGCTCGCCGCCTGCTGCAGGGTCGAGGTGATGAACGGCGCCGAGGGCTTGCTGCTGGTCGGGCGGTCTTCACGCTTGGCAATGGTGTAGCTGGAAGCCTTGAGCTTCTCCAGCGCGGCCATGGCCTGGGCTTCGTTGAGCGGCTTGAAGGCCTCGCCGTTCTGGCGAGCCACCTCGAAGCGCACCTTGGCTTCCTTGGCAGTACCCAGGTCGGCGTGCACTTCCCAGTACTCTTCGGGGATGAATGCGCGAATCTCGCGCTCACGCTCCACCACCAGCTTCACGGCCACCGACTGCACCCGGCCGGCCGACAGGCCACGGGCAATCTTCTGCCACAGCAGTGGCGAGACCATGTAGCCCACCACGCGGTCGAGGAAGCGACGCGCCTGCTGTGCATTGACACGGTCGATGTCCAGCTCGCCCGGCTGGGAGAAGGCCTCCTGGATGGCCTTCTTGGTGATTTCGTTGAACACCACGCGCTTGTAGCGGCTGTCATCCCCACCGATGGCTTCGCGCAGGTGCCAGGCAATGGCTTCCCCCTCGCGATCCAAGTCGGTTGCGAGATAGATGGTGTCGGCATCCTTGGCCAGGCGGCGCAACTCCTCGATGACCTTTTCCTTGCCCGGAAGGATCTCGTACTTGGCCTTCCAGCCGTGGTCCGGGTCGACGCCCATGCGCGCCACCAGTTGCTTGCGCGCCTTTTCTTTCGGCGACAGCGCGGGTGCCTCGCCGGCAGCAGCCTTGCCGCGCTTGGCAGCAGGCTCCTTGCTGGCGGAACCGCTGGTGGGCAGGTCTCGGATATGGCCGATACTCGACTTCACCACGTACTGGTTGCCCAGGTACTTGTTGATGGTCTTGGCCTTAGCCGGGGATTCCACAATGACCAGCGATTTGCCCATGGATCGGAAAATTCCTGAATAACGAAAATAAAAACACGGCAGGTACCTGACGTGGCACCGCTATATATAGTGGCAACAGAGTGAGGTCAAGCGCCGAAGGTTAGCCCACTTGCGCATCGGCACGCGAAAACCGCTCGGGTTCGGCCTCGACCAAAGCAAAGCGCGGCACGTGCTCGCCGTCAACCTCGACCGACTCGGTGAACATCGAAAGCGGGCGTACCCACAGGCCGAAATCGCCGTACAGGGCCTGGTAGAACACCACCCACTCCTCGGTCTCGGAATGGCGCGCGGCACCGAATACACGATACTCAGGCCCTTTGTAATGCCGGTATACGCCTGGTTGTATCTGCATGCTGCCAACCCTCTTGAAAAAAAATCTGCAAAAAGCAAAAAACCGGGGCACAAGGCCCCGGCTTCCGACAACGAAACGCTTAGATGCGTTCGAAGACGGTGGTGATCCCCTGACCAAGGCCGACGCACATGGTCGAAACACCCAGGGTACCGCCATTCTGCTTCATGACATTGAGCAGAGTGCCGGAAATCCGCGCACCGGAGCAACCGAAAGGGTGACCCAGGGCGATTGCGCCGCCGTGCAGGTTAACCTTCTCATCCATCTTGTCGAGCACTTTCAGATCCTTGAGCACCGGCAGGGCCTGTGCAGCGAAGGCTTCGTTGAGCTCGAAGAAGTCGATATCGGCAATGCTCAGGCCCGCACGCTTGAGGGCTTTCTGGGTTGCCGGCACCGGGCCGTAGCCCATGATCGCAGGGTCCACGCCGGCCACCGCCATCGAGCGGATCACCGCCAGCGGCTGGATGCCCAGGTCCTGGGCACGCTGGGCCGACATCACGATCATGCACGAGGCGCCGTCGGTGATCTGCGAGGAGGTACCCGCTGTCACGGTGCCGCCCTTGGGGTTGAACGCCGGCTTCAACGCCGCCAGGCTTTCCAGGGTGGTGTCCGGGCGAATGGTTTCGTCGTAGTCGAAGACCTTGAGGAAGCCGTTCTCGTCATAGCCCTGCATCGGGATGATTTCGTCCTTGAACTTGCCTTCGACCGTCGCCTTGTGGGCGAGCTGGTGCGAACGCAGACCGAAGGCGTCCTGCTGCTCACGGCTGATGCCATGCATCTTGCCCAGCATCTCGGCGGTCAGGCCCATCATGCCCGAGGCCTTGGCCGCATACAGCGACATGTGCGGGTTGGGGTCCACGCCGTGCATCATGCTCACGTGGCCCATGTGCTCGACACCGCCGACCACGAATACATCGCCGTTGCCGGTCATGATCGCCTGGGCGGCCGTGTGCAGCGCGCTCATCGACGAACCGCACAGGCGGCTGACAGTCTGGCCGGCCGCAGTGTGCGGGATCTGGGTCATCAGCGAAGCCATGCGCGCGATGTTCCAGCCCTGCTCCAGGGTCTGGTTCACGCAGCCCCAGATCACGTCCTCGACTTCACTCGGGTCGACCTTGACGTTGCGCTCCAGCAGCTTGCTGATCAGGTGCGCCGACATGTCTTCGGCGCGGGTGTTGCGGTGCATGCCGCCCTTGGAGCGGCCCATCGGCGTACGACCGAAGTCGACGATCACGACGTCTCTTGGATTCAAGCTCATACAATATTCTCGCTCTAGTCGTTGGGCGCTTAACCGAAGAAGCTCTGGCCGTTCTTGGCCATCTCGCGCAGCTTCTCGGTGGGGTGGTACAGCGCGCCCAGGTCGGCGTACTGGTCAGCCAGGGCAACGAACGCAGCCACACCGATCGAATCGATGTAGCGCAGTGCACCGCCACGGAACGGAGGGAAACCGATGCCGTAGACCAGGCCCATGTCGGCCTCGGCCGCCGTCTCGACGATGCCGTCTTCCAGGCAGCGCACGGTCTCCAGGCACAGCGGGATCATCATCCAGTTGATGATGTCCTCGTCGCTGACTTCACGCTGCTCGTAGACGATCGGCTTGAGCACTTCGAGCACCGACGGGTCGGCAACCTTCTTCTGCTTGCCGCGCTTGTCGGCCTCGTAGGCATAGAAACCCTTGCCGTTCTTCTGGCCCAGGCGCTTGGCTTCGTAGAGCACGTCGATGGCCGAGCGACGGTCATCCTTCATGCGGTCCGGGAAGCCCTCGGCCATCACGTCGCGGCCGTGGTGGCCGGTGTCGATGCCGACCACGTCCATCAGGTACGCCGGGCCCATCGGCCAGCCGAATTTTTCCATGATCTTGTCGATGCGCACGAAGTCCACACCGGCGCTCACCAGCTTGGCGAAACCGCCGAAGTACGGGAACAGCACGCGGTTGACCAGAAAGCCCGGGCAGTCGTTGACCACGATCGGGTTCTTGCCCATCTTCTTGGCGTAGGCAACGGTAGTGGCCACCGCCAGTTCGCTGGACTTCTCGCCACGGATCACTTCCACCAGCGGCATCATGTGCACCGGGTTGAAGAAGTGCATGCCGACGAAATTTTCCGGACGCTTGAGGGCCTTGGCCAGCAGGCTGATGGAAATGGTCGAGGTGTTGGAAGCCAGGATGGTGTCCGCCTTGACCTGGTCTTCGACCTCGGCCAGCACGGCCTGCTTGACCTTGGGGTTTTCGACCACGGCTTCCACCACCAGGTCCACATGACCGAAGTCGCCGTAGGACAGGGTCGGACGGATGCCGTTGAGCACTTCAGCCATTTTCGCGGCGGTCATGCGGCCCTTGTCGACGCGGCTGACCAGCAGCTTGGCGGCTTCGGCCAGGCCCTGCTCGATACCGTGCTCGTTGATGTCCTTCATCAGGATCGGCGTGCCTTTGGAGGCCGACTGATAGGCGATGCCGCCACCCATGATGCCGGCACCGAGTACGGCGGCCTGCTTCACGTCCTGGGCGATCTCGTCGTAGGCCTTGGCCTTTTTCTTCAGTTCCTGATCGTTCAGGAACAGGCCGATCAGGCTCTGGGCTGCCGAGGTCTTGGCCAGCTTGACGAAGCCGGCGGCTTCGACTTCCAGCGCTTTGTCACGCCCGAAGTTGGCGGCTTTCTGAATGGTCTTGATGGCTTCGACCGGCGCCGGATAGTTCGGGCCTGCCTGACCTGCCACGAAACCCTTGGCGGTCTCGAAGGCCATCATCTGCTCGATGGCGTTGAGCTTGAGCTTTTCCAGCTTCGGCTGGCGCTTGGCCTTGTGGTCGAGCTCGCCGCTGATGGCGCGCTTGATCAGTTCCAGGGCAGCTTCCTGAAGTTTCTCCGGGACCACCACTGCATCGACGGCACCGACTTTCAGTGCGTCTTCAGGGCGGTTCTCCTTGCCGGCGGCAATCCATTCGATGGCATTGTCGGCGCCGATCAGGCGCGGCAGGCGTACGGTACCGCCGAAGCCCGGGTAGATGCCCAGCTTGACTTCAGGCAGGCCGATCTTGGCCTTGGTCGACATGACGCGGAAGTCGGCCGCCAGGCACATTTCCAGGCCGCCACCCAGCGCGATGCCGTTGATGGCGGCAACAGTCGGTACATCGAGATCTTCGAAATCGCTGAAGATTCTGTTGGCTTCGAGGTTGCCTGCAACCAGCTCCGCATCCGGCAGCTTGAAGTTGTCGACGAATTCGGTGATGTCGGCGCCGACAATGAACACGTCCTTGCCGCTGCTGACGATCACACCTTTGATCGACGCATCTGCCTTGATGGTGTCTACGGCCTGACGCAATTCATTCAGGGTAAGACGGTTGAACTTGTTGACGGACTCACCCTTGAGGTCGAACTTCAGTTCGACGATGCCGCTTTCAAGAGCCTTAACCGTGATGGCTTTACCTTCGTAAATCATCAACTGATCTCCACGATATGGAAGCTGAACTGTACACGCCGAACGCTGGCACGAAATTCGGCACCAGGCACACCCGTCAGCGCGATAGTCGGGATTCTGCGAGCGTCATGTGACATACAAACGCTCAATTCATACGCCCGTTTGATTTGGGTACGGACACATTCACCGAAAAGCCTGCCGTTGTCAAATACCCAAAAGCACGAGCAAAACGCGACTTTACGGTCATTTTGAGCGAAGGGGTGCGGGTTCAGCCTGTAGGTGATTGGCCATCATTCATGCAGGTGATCGGCCATGGATACGCACGAGAGAGGCGGCGAAGGGATAAAGCGCAGCTACACTGAGGGCATCGAAGAAGTTTCCGGCCTGCCTGGCCTTTTTTATTCAGTTGCCGGCCCCGCCATGGGGCTGGCCCTGGCGGTCAATCACACGACTCACGGGTCACGCCAGCGCCTTGAGCAACCGGGCAATGTCCTGCAACGCTGCGGCATCCCCCTTCTCTCCCCAGCACAACGCGATCATCTGCGGGTTGGCCTCGACCTTGTAGACACTCGCCGGCAGGCGCGACAGGTGCTCGAGCACGCGCGCATCTTCGCAGGGCTCGCGCCACTGGTTGAGCCACACCCCTGGTGTCACCTGCCAGTAGCTCCAGCTGTCGGCATGCCCGCGACGGCGCGCGCAATGATACTGCGCGCAGGTATGCGGCGGCTCTTCGGGCAGCCAGTGCGGCCAGGTCTGCGGGGTGAGCTGCATGGCCAGCCCCATGCGCCGCGCCTCCAGGCGCAGGGCCATGCGCCCGCTGGTGCGACGCGAGGGCAACAGCCAGACCATGGGGCTGAGCATCAGCGCAAGGATTGACACTACTACCCAGAACGTCATATCTGTTATTCCTATAAAGACTTTGCAAATGAGCTGGTTAGCCGACATCGATGCGATCAGCCTGAAACCGACCATACTTTAACTATCGCGATTGTCAGGAGAGCCCTCATGCCCTACGAACACATTCTGGTCGCCGTCGACCTGACCGAAGAATGCGACCCTGTGATCAAGCGCGCTCGCGAGCTGGCCACGCCCAACGGCACCAAGGTTTCCCTGGTACATATCGTCGAGCCCATGGCCATGGCCTTCGGCGGCGACGTGCCGATGGACCTGTCGCAACTGCAGCAGCAACAGTTCGACCAGGCCAAGGAGCGCATGGACCGCCTGTTCAACAAGTATCCGGAGATCAACCGCGGCGATTCCCACCTGACCTACGGCCAGCCTCGCCAGGAGATTCACCAGTTGGCCAAGGACCAAAAGTGCGACCTGATCGTGGTCGGCAGCCATGGCCGCCACGGCCTGGCGCTGCTGCTGGGCTCCACCGCCAATGACGTGCTGCACGGCGCACCGTGCGATGTGCTGGCGGTACGCCTGCAGAAGAAGGCCGACTGATACCAGAAGGCCCGCTGTTGGACACAGCGGGCCTTCTTCATATCAGCTGTCGAGCTCGGCCCAACGCTCCACCAGTGTGTCCAGCTCGCCCTGCAGCTTCTCGAGGCTGGCCAGCACGGCGGTGGTCTGGTCGATTGGCCGCTGATAGAAGCCTGCATCGGAAATCTCCGCCTGCACCGCAGCCATCTTCTGCTCCAAGGCATCGATCTGCCCCGGCAGCGCCTCCAGCTCGCGCTGCAGCTTGTAGCTGAGCTTCTTCTTGCCTTCATTGACCACCGGCGCTGCCGCAGGCTCGGGTGCAACGGCCTCGACCACCGCACTGTTGAGCTCGGACTTGCCCGACTTGCTTTCGGTCACGCCGAGCAGCTTGGGCGAACCGCCCTGTCGAATCCAATCCTGATAGCCGCCCACGTACTCACGCACCTTGCCCTCGCCTTCGAACACCAGGGTGCTGGTGACCACGTTGTCGAGGAACGCCCGGTCGTGACTGACCATCAGCACGGTGCCCTTGAAACCCGCCAGCACCTCTTCGAGCAGCTCCAGGGTTTCCACGTCCAGGTCGTTGGTCGGCTCGTCGAGCACCAGCAGGTTGGCCGGCTTGCTGAACAGCTTGGCCAGCAGCAGGCGCGCACGCTCGCCACCGGACAACGCCTTGACCGGCGTGCGTGCACGCTGGGGGCTGAACAGGAAGTCGCCCAGGTAGCTCAGTACGTGACGGTTCTGCCCATCGATCTCGATGAAGTCACGGCCTTCGGCCATGTTCTCGATCACGGTCTTTTCCAGGTCAAGCTGATGGCGCAACTGGTCGAAGTAGGCCACTTCGAGACGCGTGCCCGACTCCACCTTGCCCGAGCTTGGCTCCAGGTCGCCCAGCATCAGCTTGAGCAGCGTGGTCTTGCCGGTACCGTTGGCGCCCAGCAGGCCGATACGGTCCTCGCGCTGCAGGACCATCGAGAAATCCTTGACCAGGTAAGGGCCATCGGGGTGTGCGAAGCTGACGTTTTCCAGCACCATCACCTGCTTGCCGGACTTTTCCGCCACGTCGAGCAGGATGTTGGCCTTGCCCTGGCGCTCGCGACGCTCGCTGCGCTCCACACGCAGTGCCTTCAGGGCGCGCACGCGGCCTTCGTTGCGGGTACGCCGGGCCTTGATGCCCTGGCGGATCCACACCTCTTCCTGGGCCAGTTTCTTGTCGAACAGCGCGTTGGCAGTCTCTTCGGCAGCCAGCGCGGCTTCCTTGTGCACCAGGAAGCTGGCGTAGTCGCCGTTCCAGTCGATCAACCCGCCACGGTCCAGTTCAAGGATGCGCGTGGCCAGGTTCTGCAGGAAGGAACGGTCGTGGGTAATGAACAGCACGGCGCCGCCAAAACCGCTCAGGGCATCTTCAAGCCAGGCGATGGCGCCGATGTCCAGGTGGTTGGTCGGTTCGTCGAGCAGCAGCAGGTCGGGCTCGGACACCAGCGCCTGGGCCAGCAGCACACGCCGACGCCAACCACCGGACAACTCGGCCAGGGTCTTGTCGGCCGGCAGCTGCAGGCGGCTCAGGGTGCTGTCGACCAGTTGCTGCAAGCGCCAGCCATCGCGCGCCTCAAGGTCGCTCTGCACGTGCATGAGCTTTTCCAGGTCGGCGTCGGTGTGAATGTTCTGGCTCAGGTGGTGATACTCGGCGAGCAATGCACCGACACCGTCCAGGCCTTCGGCAACCACATCGAACACGGTGCGCCCGTCGGCCACCGGCAGTTCCTGCGGCAGCTCGCCGATCTTCAGGCCCGGGGCACGCCACACATCGCCTTCGTCGGGCTTCTGGTCGCCCTTGACCAGGCGCAGCATGCTCGACTTGCCCGTGCCGTTGCGGCCGATGATGCAGACCCGCTCACCACGGGCGATCTGCCAGGACACCTTGTCCAGCAACGGCATGGCGCCGAACGCAAGGGACACATCGCTTAATTTGAGCAGGGTCATGATCTTCTCCAAAAACCGGGGGCGCATTCTACCTGAGTTGCGCCTGCTTCACATTAAGCGCGACCGGCGTGCCGACCGCAGTCCTGCATTACATGCCGATACAAGCACAATGCTTTCTTCCGCCCCCGGCAAACGGCTAAGCTTAAGCACGTAATCCCACCAGTGCTGGCGCCGCCGACACTCGTTTTGGTCAAACTGTCCGGAAGTATCATGCGCCGCAGCCTGCTCAGCCTCGTATCCTGTCTGCTTTTTTCCGCCACCGCGGCCAGCACCGTCCAGGCCGCCGACCTCACCCAGCAACGCCAGTACTACGATGAAGCCAAGCGTGCCCTGGCCAAGGGCGACAGCGGCCCTTACCGCCGTTACGAACAGGCCCTGCGTGATTATCCGCTGGAGCCCTACCTGGCCTACGACGAACTGACGGCGCGCCTCAAGAGCGCCAGCAACGCCGAGATCGAGAAGTTTCTTGCCGAGCATGGCGACCTGCCCCAGGCCAACTGGATGAAACTGCGCTGGTTGCGCTGGCTGGCAGAGCGCGGCGACTGGCAACCCTTCGTCAAGTACTACGACCCCAAGCTGAACTTCACCGAGCTCGACTGCCTCAACGGCCAGTATCAGCTCAGCCACAACCTGCGCGCCGAGGGCTACGCCACCGCCGACAAGCTGTGGCTGGTGGGCAAGTCGCAGCCGGCGGCCTGTGACGTGCTGTTCGACCGCTGGGCCGCCGAGGGCCAGCTGACCGAACAGAAGCGCTGGGAGCGCATCAAACTCGCGGCCCAGGCGCGCAACTACGCCCTGGCCAACACCCTGATCAAAGGCCTGAACACCCTGGGCCCGCAAGGCCGTCTGCTGGTGGATGTGGCGCAGAAGCCCGAACTGCTCAACAACCCCGGGCGCTTCACCCCGGTCAACGAAGCGATGTCCGACGTGGTCAGCCTGGGCCTGCGCCGCCTGGCGCGCCAGGACCCGGAGCGGGCCATGGCGCTGCTCGACGACTACGCCAATCGCATGCATTTCTCCCGCGACGAGAAGGTGGCGATCGCCCGCGAAATCGGCCTTACCCTGGCACGGCGCTACGACCCCCGCGCCCTGGGCCTGATGACCCAGTACGACCCCGAGCTGCGCGACAACACCGTGACCGAATGGCGCCTGCGCCTGCTGCTGCGCCTGGGCCGCTGGGAAGATGCCTACGAGCTGACCAAACGCCTGCCCCAGGACCTGGCCACCACCAACCGCTGGCGCTACTGGCAGGCGCGCAGCCTGGAGCTGGCGCAGCCGAAGAACCCGCAGATTCCACTGCTGTACAAGACGGTAGCGCGAGAACGCGACTTCTACGGGTTCCTGGCCGCCGATCGTGCACAGACCCCCTACCAGCTCAACAACAAGCCGCTGGTGCTCAGCCAGCAACTGATCAACAAGGTACGCAACACGCCCGGCGTGCGGCGCGCGCTGGAATTCCATGCCCGCGGCCAGATCGTTGACGGGCGCCGCGAGTGGTACCACGTCAGCCGTCATTTCAGCCGCGACGAGATGGTCGCCCAGGCGCGCCTGGCCTATGAAATGCGCTGGTACTTCCCGGCCATCCGCACCATCAGCCAGGCCCAGTACTGGGACGACCTGGATATCCGCTTCCCGATGGCCCACCGCGACACCCTGGTACGCGAAGCCAAGGTACGCGGCCTGCACTCGAGCTGGGTATTCGCGATCACCCGCCAGGAAAGCGCCTTCATGGACGATGCCCGTTCCCACGTGGGTGCCAGCGGCCTGATGCAGCTGATGCCGGCCACCGCCAAGGAGACGGCGCGCAAGTTCAACATCCCGCTGGCTTCGCCGGCGCAGGTACTGAACCCGGACAAGAACATCCAGCTGGGCGCCGCCTACCTGAGCCAGGTGCACGGCCAGTTCAACGGCAACCGGGTGCTGGCCTCGGCCGCCTACAACGCCGGCCCCGGACGCGTGCGCCAGTGGCTGCGCGGCGCCGATCACCTGAGCTTCGACGTATGGGTGGAGTCGATTCCGTTCGACGAGACCCGCCAGTACGTGCAGAACGTGCTGTCGTATTCGGTGATCTACGGGCAGAAACTCAATTCACCGCAGCCACTGGTGGATTGGCACGAGCGGTTTTTCGACGATCAGTAAGCGGTGATCAGCGCTTCGCCGGCAACGTCGAAGCGCAACCTTGTGGAGGCGACGGTGCGTGTGCAGGGGCCAGCCTTGCTGGCGAAGCGGCCCGTCGCTATTCCAGCACCTCGACCGCCATGCCCACCTCCAGCATGCCCTCGCCGTCGGCCACCAGGTTCTGGCCGAACAGCACATCCCCCTCCTTCTGCCGATAGGTCTTGAGCGTGGTCAAGGGTTCGCGATCGGGGCTGCGCTCGCCGGTCTGCGGGTCGAGGGTGGTGAGGATGCAGCGCGTGCACGGGGAAAGCACCCGAAAGGTCTGCTGGCCAATGCGAATGCGCTTCCAGCCATCCTCGGCATATGCCGCACTGCCCTCGACCACCAGATTGGGCCGAAAGCGCAGCATCTCCAAGGGGCGCCCAACCCGCTGTACCAGGTCGTCGAGCGACGCCTGGCCGATCAGCAGCAAGGGGAAACCATCGGCGAAGGCCACACGGTCACTGTTCTCACCGTAGCCGGCCGGCAGATAGCGGGTACGCGGCTCGGGCACATGCACCAGGCGCACCGGCTTGCCGATGAAGCGACTCAACCAGTCGGCCGCCGCATCGCCTGCATCCGGTACGCGCAGGGTGTCGCGCCAGATGGTCGCCCCACGCAGATTGGCGTCCGCTTGCGGCACCGCCACCTGCAAGGGGTCAAAACCCGGGGCACTGAGCACCAGACCGCCGTCGGCGTCGTACAGCGCCGATAACTGGCTCATCTGCGGGTAGGCGCGCTGGGTCAGGAAACGTCCGTTGTCCTGCTCCACCAGCATCCAGCGCCGGTCACCCAGCAAGCCCAGCAGGCCGCACGGCGACTGGCCCATGGCTTGCGCCTGGGCCGACTTGAGTGGGTAACGATACAACGCGCTCAGACGCATGGGCCGGCTCCGGATGATAAAGGCGCAAGCTTACACCGAAGGCCGGGCAACCGCTGCCCGGCCCTTGGTGCCGGCTCAGACGGTCGCTTCGTCCAGCATCAGGCGCTGGCGCACCACATCCACCAGCTTGTCGGGCTGGAACTTGGACAAAAAGTTGTCACAACCGACCTTCTTCACCATCGACTCGTTGAAGCTGCCCGACAAGGACGTGTGCAGTACCACGTACAGGCTGCGCAGGCGCGGGTCGTTGCGGATCTCGGTGGTCAGGCGGTAGCCGTCCATTTCCGGCATTTCGGCATCGGTGAAGACCATCAGCAACTTCGAGCACACGTCCTCACCGGCATCCGCCCAGCCTTTGAGCAGGTTGAGTGCCTTGAGGCCATCGCTGGCCACATGCATCTTCACCCCCAGCTGGCTCAGGGTTTCACGCAACTGCGCCAGGGCCACGGTGGAGTCGTCCACCAGCAGCACCTCCCGCCCTCGCGCCTGCGCCAGTACCGGGTCTTCCAGCTTGTCGCGGGACACCTTGGCGTTGTACGGCACGATTTCGGCCAGTACTTTCTCCACGTCGATGATTTCTACCAGTTGCTCGTCGACCTTACTGATGGCCGTCAGGTAATGCTGACGCCCGGCACTGGTGGGCGGCGGCATGATCGCCTCCCAGTTCATGTTGACGATACGGTCCACGCCTCCCACCAGGAACGCCTGCACCGAACGGTTGTACTCGGTGACGATGATGGTGCTGTTGGGCCCCGGCTCCAGTGGGCGCATGCCGATGGCCTGGGACAGGTCGATCACCGGCAGGGTCTGCCCACGCAGGTTGACCACGCCGCACACATACGCATGGCGTTGCGGCATCAGGGTCAACTTGGGCATCTGCAGCACTTCCTGCACCTTGAACACGTTGATCGCGAACAGTTGGCGCCCGGCCAGGCGAAACATGAGGATTTCCAGACGGTTCTCGCCTACCAGCTGCGTCCTTTGGTCTACCGTGTCGAGAATGCCAGCCATTAAACAACCCCCAGGCGTGTCGCAAAAATTGAATTATCAACCGTGTATCGGCCGCGTTCGTCTTGGCTTGACCCCCCAAAATAAAATGCTGCGGGGGGCATTGATGTCACTTTAGCATCATGGTTTACTGCGCTGACAGTTTTGCAGTCGCGGCAGGTCATCAGCGATCACACCAAGCCAATGCCATCAGGGAAACCCCTAGCCACAATCGGGCGAGACCTGATGTTCGCAATATCCTTTAGCCATTAATGTGACGCCATTCTCATTGCATGAATGGAGTCAGGCTTTTGCTCGCTACTGCCTTGTTGTCCACAACCAATGCTAGCGTCTTGCCAAAACACCGGCTCCAGGGCGTTTCAGCCCCCATCCGCAGTCTGCGCCTGGCAGGAAACGACTGATGTCCGACACCACTGCGGACATCAGCGCCCTACACGACTTTCAGGTCGATGCCCACGTACTGCTGACCCGCGCTCAGGAGTGCCTGTCGCACCTTGACCTGATCGGCCACGATACCGACGCGTGCGACTGCCTGCTGAACACCCTCGGCACACTGGCCGAGCGTGCCCACCTGCAGGCCCAGACGCAGATCGCCGACTTCTGTCGCCAACTCTGTCATGTGCTCGAACCGCAGCAATGCCGCGCGCGCCTTCACGCTGCACTGCCCAAGCTGAAAGCCTGCCTGAGCCTGCTGGCCTGGCAGCTTGAACTGATCGACCCGCACACCGGCCAATTGAACCTGGACCCCCAGGAGCAACTGGCCTTGCTGGAGGAACTGGAACAGACCTTCCGCCAGTTGCACGCAGAACCGGCCAAGGCGACCGCCACACCCGCCGCCCCTGCACCCGCCCTGGGCGCATGAAGTTGCACAACTAACCGGCGTGGGAAATTTCCCCGCCGCACATCATTTCAAAGCACTTTCCCACAACACTAAGCATTAACTTACGCGTGGGCGGCGAGTTTCTGTCAGCTGTATACAAAAACAATATCAGCGCATATAGGACAAGTTGTGTATCGCCACCAGTGATAGCAAAGTGCTAGACTTTGCGCCATCCGGAACGACCGTACCAGCCCGTAAAACTGACAGTTCGGACATCTTTCACGCCCCGCGACCATTTCCAAGCGAAGTGATACTATGCCCGACGCAAATTGCACACCGACAATGCACGGTGCTGAAGTTTGGCGTTTTCAGCACACTTGAAATCGTCTGATTCCAGTGTTGGCAAAACTGCACAAAGTTAAATCCAGGCGTTGCCCCAAACGCCTGTTGGGCGATATTCGACCGGCTTTCAACAGCGATACTTCAGTGGCTTCATTCCCTATGCTCTCAAGCCTCAAGACACTCAAGCGCGGCCCTCCGGGCGCTTCTCTGCTGCATTGGCTGAGCGCCCTGCTGTGCCTGGTGTCGGCGGCGGCCAACCTGTACCTGTACCTGCGTGCGGCACCGATGCCCGGCAGCCTGCTGGCACTGCAGCTGGCCGCCCTGCTCGGAATTGGCTGGCAATTGCGCCAGGCCGCGCGCTCGATCGCCATGCGCCCCCAGGAGCTGGCCCACCGCCTGCTCGAGGTACAGGAGAGCGAACGCCAGCGTCTGAGCCGCGAACTGCATGACGATATCGGCCAACTGCTGACAGCCGCCAAGCTGCAGGCAGACTGGCTGCAACGGCGCATGCCGGCCGACCTGCAGGAACACTGCGCCACATTGCGCAGCACCCTGGACGACACCCTGGCCAACGTGCGTGATGTGTCGGCGATCCTCAACCCACGCCAACTGGCCAGCCTGGGGCTTGAAGCGAGCCTGCGCGCGCACCTGCTGCGCACCCTGGAAAACACCGACGTGCACTGGAGCCTGGAGTGCAGGCAGCGCCTGGGTGGCATTCCGGAAGACATGGCCATCGCTGCCTTTCGCATTACCCAGGAAGCCGTCACCAACATTCTGCGACACGCCCGGGCGCGCAACCTGAGCGTGCGCATCGAGCGCACCCCCGAAGGCCTGGCACTATCGATCAGCGACGATGGCCAGGGCTTCACGCCTGCTGCCGCCCCCGGCGAGGAGGGCCAGCGCGGCATGGCCGGCATGAGCGAACGGGTCAACCTGCTCAATGGCCGGCTGAGCGTGAACAGCCAACCCGGCCAGGGCACCCACATCGACGTACTGTTCCCCTGGCCACCGCGTGCCCGTGAACGCGCCAATACAAGTAAACCCCATGATCTGTAATCTGTTGCTGGTGGATGACCACTCCCTGATTCGCGCCGGCGTACGCGCCCTGGTCGCCGACATACCCGGCTACGCCGTGGTCGGCGAGGCCAACGACGGTAGCCAGCTGCTCGAACTGGTGCAGCGCCTGGACCCGGATATCGTGCTGCTGGACATCTCGATGCGCTCGACCGGGGGCCTGGAGGCCCTGGGCCGCCTGAAGGCTGCTGGCTGTCGCAGCAAGGTGCTGATCCTGTCGATGCACACCGACCCCGAGCTGATCATGCGCGCACTGGAAATCGGCGCCCATGGCTACCTGCTCAAGGACACCACCGCCACCGAACTGGAGCAGGCACTGGCCGCGCTGCGCAGCGACGAGCGCTACCTGAGCCCGGCCATCGCGCATACCGTGATCAACCAGGCGTTACTGCGCGCCCAGAGCAGCAAGCCCGAGGCCGTCGAGAACCACAACCTCACGGCGCGCCAGCTGGAAATCCTGCGCCTGATCGTGCGCGGCAAATCCACCCGTGAAATCGCCAACGGCCTGGGCCTGAGCATCAAGACCGTCGAGACCCACCGCTCGCAGATCATGAAACGCCTGCAGATCTACGACGTGGCGGGCCTGGTGCTGTTCGCCGTGCGCGAACAGATCATCAGCCTGGACGACTGAGCAGCGGCGACTCGGCGGGCAGGTGCACGCGCAGCGCCCCCGGCAGCGCACTGAAGCGCCAGCTGTCGCCTTGCAGCGGCTCGCCATCGAGGTTGATGTCCAGGCCTTCGGCGCTCTTGATCTCGACCCACGGCAGGCGCGCGCGAACAAACAGATTGTCCAGCCCCAGGCCCTCGCTCAGCAGGTCACGCAAAGTGCCGACCACCTCCTGCGGCGCCGGCAGGATGCTGATATCGAGCAGCCCGTCGTCCACCTGCGCCTGCGGGCACAGCACATGCCCGCCGCCGGCCTGGCGGCCGTTGCCGATTCCCAGGGCCAGCAACTGACCTTGCCAGTGAAAATCCGGACCTTGCAGCTCCACCGAGGCCGCACGCAGCTCGCTGAAACGCGACAGCCCGGTGAACAGATAGGCCGCGGCACCGATCACCTTCTTCAGGTCCTCGGAAGTGCTGGCCGTGACCTGGCTGCCGAAACCGCCGGTGGCCATGTTGAGGAACACCTGCCCGCCCACCTCGCCCAGGTCGATCGCCCGCGCCGGCAACTCCAGCAGGTTCAGAGCCTGGTCCGGCTCCAGCGGCACACCGGCAGCCCGTGCGAAATCGTTGGCGGTACCCAGCGGCAATAGCGCCAGGCTGGCATCACCCCGGGCCTGGGCCAGCGCCTCTGCCACATCGCGCAGGGTACCGTCGCCACCACCGGCCACCAGATGCGGGTACCCCGCCGCCAGCGCCTCGTGCACCAGGCGCTGGGCATCGCCCCCCTCCCAGGTGAGTCGAACATCGAGCTGCCAGCCGCGCTCGCGCAAGCCCATTACCGCCGCGCGCACCTCGTCGTTCATGGCCTGCTTGCCATGCAGAATCAACAATGCCCTGCGCTCACCCATAACTGCTCCCCCGCATTGATCACCGCCGACGGCGGTGCCGCGTCAGATGACGCCCGTGTATATCGACCGATTACAACACGGTTCCGTTGCATGCGGACCACGTCAAAAACAGCGCTTTCACACAATTGCCATTGAAAGATTCTCAATCGATGTGCATCATTCGACAAATATTTGGCCTTCACGGACGATGCCAGTGATAAAAGTCACTTTTTTGACTCATTGAGCAAAGCGCCTGCCAGGTTCACCTTTTCCCTGTTATCACACCGCCTAGCGGTGCCCAGAACACGAGGCTGAGTGAAATGAGCACACTGATCCCTTGCATCATTGCCGGTGGAGCCGGCACCCGATTGTGGCCGGTTTCACGCGAGGCCATGCCCAAGCCCTTCATGCGCATGCCCGATGGCCAGAGCCTGCTGCAGAAAACCTTCCTGCGTGCCTGCGCACTCAAGGATGTGGCCCGCGTACTCACCGTCACCAATCGCGAAGTGTTCTTCCGCACCCAGGATGAATACCGCCAGCTCAAACAGCCCGGCATCGCGCTGGACTTCATTCTCGAGCCCTGCGGGCGCAACACGGCCCCGGCGATTGCCGCCGCCGCCCTGCACTGTGCCCGTGAATACGGCGAAGACGCCCACCTGCTGGTGCTGCCCGCCGACCACCTGATCACCGACCAGGCAGCCTTCGAAGAGGCCGTGGAACGCGCCCGCGCCCTGGCCGAGCAAGGCTGGCTGACCACCTTCGGCCTGGTGCCCACCCAACCGGAAACCGGCTTCGGCTACATCGAGAAGGGCCAGGCCCTGGATGCCCATGGCTATCGCGTGGAGCGCTTCGTCGAAAAGCCGAACGCAGAGATCGCCCAGCGCTATGTCGAGGGCGGCCAGCACCTGTGGAACGCCGGCATGTTCTGCATGCGTGCAGATGCCATCCTGCGCGAGCTGCAGCAGCACGCACCGCAGGTTCTGGATGCGGTCGGCGAATGCCTGGGGCTGAGCCAGAGCAAACAGGGCAACAACAGCCTGCAACTGGAACTGGATGCCACCAGCTTCGCGCAGGTTGCCGACATCTCCATCGACTACGCCGTGATGGAGCGTTCCACCCAGGTGGCAGTGCTGCCCAGCCAGTTGGGCTGGAGTGACATCGGCTGCTGGCGGGCGGTGCGCAGCCTGGCCCAGGGCGATGCCCAGGGCAACCAGTGCAACGGCGAGACCGTGCTGCACGACGTGAGCAACTGCTACATCGATTCGCCTCGCCGCCTGGTGGGCGCCATCGGCCTGGACAACCTGATCATCATCGACACCCCCGACGCCCTGCTGATCGCCGACGCGAGCCGCAGCCAGGAGGTCAAGCTGATTGCCCAGCAGCTCAAGCGCCAGGACCACGACGCCTATCGCCTGCACCGCACCGTGACGCGCCCCTGGGGCACCTACACCGTGCTCGAGGAAGGCCCGCGCTTCAAGATCAAGCGCATCATGGTACGCCCGCAGGCCTGCCTGTCCCTGCAGATGCACCATCACCGCAGCGAACACTGGATCGTGGTCAGCGGCATGGCCTGCGTGACCAACGGCGAAGAGGAATTTCTGCTCGACACCAACGAGTCGACCTTCATCAAGCCGGGGCGCGAGCATCGCCTGAGCAACCCCGGGGTGATCGATCTGGTAATGATCGAGGTGCAAAGCGGCGAATACCTGGGCGAGGACGACATCGTGCGCTTTACTGATATCTATGGACGCGCCCCGGCAGCAGCGATCGGCTGAGGCCCGCCAGGCGCGTTTTCGCATTCAGCCTGTCGACGCCCCTGCGGCAAGAGAGGAAGTGGGTCATGCGCGTACTCTGGACACTGCCTTACCTGCCCTGGCCCACCACCAGCGGCAGCAAGGCCCGGCAATACCACCTGTTGCGTGGCCTGGCTGAACGCGGGCACAGGATCACGCTGCTGGTGCACTCGAAAGTTCCGCTTGGCGAGGCAGCCCGACAGGCACTGGAGCCACTGCTCGAGCGCCTGATCGTGTTGCCGCGAAGGCCTTTGCGCAGCCCGCTCAACCTGCTGGCGGCGCTGTACGTCGGCTACCCGATGCGGGCCAGCACCAACGGCCTGGCGCCCCACCTGCGCCACTGCTTCGAAACGTTGCTGCGCGAGCAGTGGGATGTGATCCAGATCGAGCACAGCTACAGTTTCCAACCCTTCGAAAAGGCCCTGCAAGCCAGCGGCCTGCCTTTCATGGTCAGCGAGCATCATGTGGAGTCGGACACCGGCGCGGTGTGCCAGGACCGCCTGCCCCTGTGGCTGCGCCCGTTCAACAGCTTCGACCGCTGGCGCTACCGGCGCTGGGAGTCGCGGGTGCTGCGCCAGGCCAGCGAAGTGGTGGCCGTCAACCCGCGCGATGCCGAACAGATCCGCCAGTTCACCGGCCGCCCTGCCGAGGTGGTGATCAACGGCGTGGACTACGAGTACTACCAGCACATCAGCGCCTGCCCGCACAGCCAGCGCCTGCTGCTGGTGGGCAACTTCGAATACGGCGCCAACCTGGAGGCGCTGGAGTGGGCGCTGGAGGAGATCCTGCCGCAGGTATGGCTGAGCAACCCGGCCGTGCGCCTGGCGGTGGTCGGACATGCCCTGCCCACCCAGTGGAAGCTGCGCTGGAACGACCCGCGCATCGAATGGATCGGCTACCTGCCCGACCTGCGTGAGCTGCAACGCCACTCGGCGCTGTTCTTTGCCCCGCTGCGCCATGCCGGCGGGTGCAAGATCAAGTTGCTCGAGGCCATGGCCGCAGGCCTGCCGGTGGTCACCACCACCCAAGGCGCAGCGGGGTTGGCAGTGCGCAACGGCGAGCATTACCTGGGTGGGGACGACACCGACACGCTGGCACTGATCATCACCCGCCTGCTGAGCCACCCGACGCGCATGCAGCAGTTGTCCGATGCCGCGCGCCAGTTCGTGCGCGAGCAGCATGACTGGAGCAGGGCCGCCGCGCAGCTGGAGAGCGTGTATGCGCGCCTCGCCGCACAGGCCCCACTGGGCAACGACCGGGTTGCCCGGGGCCTACTGCCGTCAGCCGAGTAGCTCGCTGAGGGGGATGAACTGCACGCTGTCGCCCTTGCCGGGCGCAGTGCCCTCGCGCACCTCCACCAGGCCCTCGGCCCACGCGGCGCTGCGCAGCACACCCGAGCTCTGGTTCTTGTAGATCAGCGCCTGGCCCTGCTCCATGCGCGCGCGCAGGTATTCGCGGCGATTGCCTGGCTTGGGCCAGTCGAAACCGGCAGGCACGCTGAACTGCAGCGGCGTCACGTCCTGCACACCCTGGCGGCGCAACAGGTACGGCCGGGTGAGCAGGCCGAAGGTGACCAGGGTCGACGCCGGGTTGCCTGGCAGGCCGATCACCGGCACCCCGCGAAAATGCCCGAATGTCAGCGGCTTGCCGGGCTTGATCGCAAGCTTCCACAGCGACAGCTCACCTTCTTCGCGCAGGGCGATACCCAGGTAATCGGCCTCGCCCACCGATACACCACCGGTGGACAGAATCAGGTCGACGTCCTTGAGCTGGCCCAGGCGCTCACGGGTCAACGCCAGATCATCGGGCAGGATGCCGGCGTCCTTCACCTCGCAGCCCAGGCGCTGCAGCCAGCTGACCAGCAGGCGCCGGTTGCTGTTGTAGATCTGCCCGGGGCCCAGGGGCAGCCCCGGCTCGACCAGTTCGTCGCCGGTGGAAAGCACCGCCACCCGCACCTTGCGCACTACCGACAGCGCCGCGCAGCCGAGCGAGGCAGCCAGGCCCAGCTCGACCGGCCCGAGGCGGGTCCCGGCGTCCAGCACGGTTTCACCTGCCCGGGTTTCCTGGCCCTGCGGGCGCACGTTGAGCCCGGCACTGAGTGGCTCGGTGAAACACACGCATTGATCGGGCTGAACGTCGGCGTTCTCCTGCATCTCGACGCAGTCGGCCCCTGCCGGCAGCGGCGCACCGGTAAAGATGCGCGCACAGGTACCCGGCTCCAGAGGCGCAGGCGCCTGCCCGGCCTGAATGCGCTGGCTCACCACCAGCGGCGTGCCCTGCCAGTCGGCGTGGTGCAGTGCGTAGCCGTCCATGGCGCTGTTGGGCCAGGGCGGCAGATCAAGGCCGGCGACCAGCGCCGTGGCCAGCACACGGCCCTCGGCAGCAGCCAGTGGCACCTCTTCGCAGTCTTCGATGCGCGCCGCTTCGGCCAGCGCCAGCAAGCGCTCCAGTGCCTGCTCCACGGGCAGCAGCGGCTTTGCCGCAACAGGCTCAGCCACGGCTTTCACACGGCGCCGCCTGCTTGAGGTGCGCGACGAAATTGCACGGGCGATGGCGTACATCCAGTTGCTCGGCAAGAATCCCGTCCCAGCCGGTGCGTACCGCGTTGGTCGAGCCGGGCAGGCAGCACACCAGCGTACCGTTGGCCAGCCCGGCCAGGGCGCGGGACTGCACGGTGGAGGTGCCGATATCGGCCAGGGAGATATGCCGGAACAGTTCACCGAAGCCGTCGACCTGCTTGTCGAGCAGGCAACCGACCGCCTCGGGGGTGCTGTCGCGGCCGGTGAAGCCGGTGCCGCCCGTGATCAGTACCACCTGCACCTGCTCGTCGGCGATCCAGGTGGCGACCTGCGCGCGAATCTTGTAGAGGTCGTCCTTGAGCAGTACACGGGCGGCCAGCGCGTGGCCGGCAGCAGTCAGGCGGTCGACGAACACCTGGCCGGAGGTATCGGTTTCCAGGGTGCGGGTATCGCTGACGGTCAGCACGGCAATGTTCAGCGGCACGAACGGTACATCAGCCTTGGCTTTCATGAGGAGGGTGAATCCATGACAGGGAAAGAATGCCGCCAGTTATATCACAGCCCTCCCCGCGCCCGCCCGCCAGCGGCCGATTGCATTGTTCCCGATCAATGACGCGGTTCAGCCGCTATGCTCAAGTTGCGAGGAACTTGCTGGGACGCGATGCGTCTCAATGACATGACCCGCAACTTCCCCCTCAATGGAGAAAGAATATGATTCAACGGACCCTCCCCGCTTTCCTGCTCGCCCTGGGCCTGGGCACCCTCGCCGGGTGTGCTTCGCCTACCGTGATCACGCTGAATGACGGACGTGAGATCCAGGCGGTCGACACCCCCAAGTACGATGAAGATTCGGGCTTCTATGAAATCGAACAGCTCGACGGCAAGAGCACCCGGATCAACAAGGACCAGGTCCGCACCGTGAAAGAGCTGTAAAAGGCAGTACAGACGGCAAGCTTCAGGCCCCTCGCCGGGGCTTGCCGGTCGCGTTTTTTTTTGAGTAGAATTTTGTCATCGGAGTGTAGCGCAGCCAGGTAGCGCGTCTCGTTCGGGACGAGAAGGCCGCAGGTTCGAATCCTGTCTCTCCGACCAGATCGGCAAAAACCACAAAGCCCGCTTTTGCGGGCTTTGTGGTTTCTGGCTGTACTGCATCCGCTGTGGCTCAAACCCGCCCCCACAAGGATGTCAATCATCCGGTGGGGGCGGGCTCGATCCGCGAAGCGTCAACCCGACGTTACTGCGCGGCCACCGCCGTCTCGTCCGGCAGCACCGGCACGAACAGCAGGTTCAGGCGCGAGCTGCTCCACTCACGGGTCTTGTTGGTCAGCTCGAGGTTGTTGTTGAGCTTCTGACCATAGGTCGGCACGATCTGCTTCAGCTTGGCCTGCCATTCAGGGGTCTTGATACGGTCCTTGAAGGTCTTTTCCAGCACGGTCAGCATGATCGGTGCGGCGGTGGAGGCACCTGGCGAGGCGCCCAGCAGCGCAGCGATGGTACCGTCCTGCGAAGCCACCACCTCGGTACCGAACTGCAGGATGCCACCGTGCTCGGGATCCTTCTTGATCACCTGGACGCGCTGGCCGGCCTGCAGCAGTTTCCAGTCTTCGTTCCTGGCGTTGGGGAAGTACTCGCGCAGGGCATGCATGCGGTCTTCGAAGCTCAGCATCAACTGGCCCATCAGGTAGGTGCTCAGGTCGATGTTGTCGATACCGGCATGGGTCATCGGCATGATGTTGTGGGTGGTCAGTGCCGAGAACATGTCCAGCAGCGAACCGTTTTTCAGGAACTTGGTGGAGAAGGTCGCGAACGGGCCGAACAGCAGCACTTCCTTACCGTCGATGACACGGGTGTCCAGGTGCGGTACAGACATCGGCGGCGCACCGACCGAGGCCTTGCCGTACAGCTTGGCCTTGTGGCGTTTGACGATGTCCTGGTTGTCGGTCATCAGGAACTGGCCGCCCACCGGGAAGCCGGCATAGCCGTCAGCTTCCGGGATGCCGGACTTCTGCAACAGCTTGAGCGCGCCACCACCGGCACCGATGAACACGAACTTGGCCTTGACGCTGGTTTCGACGCCCTTGTTGGCGAGGTCGGCGACCACCACGGTCCAGGTGTTGTCGGCGTTGCGCACGATGTCGCGCACTTCGTGCGAGGTGTGCAGCTTGACGTTGTCATGCTGGGTCAGCGAAGCGAACAGCTGGCGGGTGATCTCGCCGAAGTTCACGTCGGTACCGATCGGCATGCGCGTTGCGGCAATCTTCTGGTCGGCGGCACGGCCTTCCATCACGATCGGCACCCACTTCTGGATCTGCGCATGGTCTTCGGAGTACTCCATGCCACGGAACAGCGAACTGTGCTGCAGGGCCGCATGACGTTTCTTGAGGAACTCGACGTTCTTGTCGCCCCACACAAAGCTCATGTGCGGCACGTTGTTGATGAACGAGGTCGGGTTGTTCAGCACCTTCTGCTCGACCTGGTAGGCCCAGAACTGCTTGGAGATCTCGAACTGCTCGTTGACGCCCACCGCCTTGCTGATGTCCATCGAACCGTCAGCCGCTTCGCTGGTGTAGTTCAGCTCGCAGAACGCAGAGTGGCCGGTACCGGCGTTGTTCCAGGCGTTGGAGCTTTCCTCGGCCACCTTGTCCATGCGCTCGTACACGTCGATGGACCAATCCGGCTCCAACTCGTTGAGGTAGGTCCCCAGGCTTGCACTCATGATGCCGCCGCCGATCAGCAGCACGTCGACGGTCTTTTCCGGTTCACTGGGCTTGGAGCAACCCATGACGCTCAGGCACAGGAGCGTCAGCAGGATTTTTTTCATAGTTCAATCCAATTGAAGTGAAGTGATTGGCAATGACCATCACGCCCGCAGTGCACGCCCGTCTCTTGTGGTTCTGCGCGCGCAGGCCATGGCTCAAGGCATGGCGTCCAGGCCTTCGAGGCTGGCTGGCGGCTGGGGTATCGAGGGTGCGGGGAACGGTCTGACGCCATGGCTGCCGTAGCAGCCCTGAATGTTTCGCAAGGCTTAAGCCTGGGTCGCCTTAAGCAGAAAGCGGGCCAACTTGCACAAGACCAACGGCTAATAGCTAGGACCTGTGGTCGCACCCCATCGTTGATGGTTTTGCTGGCGACAATCCGCCACATTGCCCGACATAAAGGCCGGCAGGTGGCGGATTTCCCCCGGTCAGGCCCGCAGGCGCGCCGTCACCTCGCCCAACCGACCCGACAGGTCGTGCAAGTGCTGCCCGGCCTGCTCGGTCCGCTGCACGGCGCCCTGATTGGCGGTGGCGATGCGGGTGATCTCCACCAGGTTGCAGGACATGTCTTCGGCCACGCTGGTCTGTTCCTCGGCGGCGGTGGCGATCTGGCGGTTCATGTCGCGGATGGCCTCCACCGCCTGGGTGATGCGCTGCAACATGGCACCGGCACGCTGTACCTGTTCGGCCCCCTCCTCGCTGCGGGCCTGGCCGTTCTCGATGGCCTTGACCGCCTCCAGCGCGCCCGACTGCACGGCGCTGATGATCTGGTTGATCTCAGCGGTGGACGCCGCCGTGCGCTGGGCCAGGTTGCGCACCTCGTCGGCCACCACCGCGAACCCGCGCCCGGCCTGGCCGGCACGGGCCGCCTCGATGGCAGCATTGAGCGCCAGCAGGTTGGTCTGCTCGGCGATAGCGCGGATCACCTCCAGCACCTTGCCGATACGGGCGCTGTCCTGTTCCAGATGGCGAATCACCGCCGCCGTGCCGGCGATGTCCCGGTTGACCGCGTCGATGGTGGCAATGGTCGACTGCATCACCTGCTCGCCGGACTGGGCACTGTGGTCGGCATCATCCGCGGCGCGCGCCGCGTCCGCTGCATGGCGGGCCACCTCCTGGGCAGTGGCGGACATTTCCTGCATGGCCGTGGCCACCTGGTCGGTCCGCTGGAACTGGTCTTCGGTGCCCCGCGCCATGCCGCCGGCCAGGCTGCGCAGCTCGCCGCTGGCGGACTCCAGCTCCCGGGCGTTATCCTGCAGGCGCCCTACCGTGTCGGCCAGAAAATCGCGCAGGGTATTGGCAGCCACCGCCAGGCGCCCCAGCTCGTCATGGCGCCCGCAGGCCACGCGGGCATCGAAGCGGCCCTGGCTCAGGTGTGCCACGTATTCGATCAGGCGTCGAATCGGCTCGATCAGGCTGCGATCAACCAGCCACAGGCTCAGCAGCGCAATCAGCAGCGCCGAGCCGAGCATCACCAGCAGCCCCAGCCACACCGTACGCTGCGCGCGGGCATCGATGGCCGCCGCCTGCACCTGGGCATCGGCACGCAACTGGCTTACCAGTTCGCTCATCTGTTCGCTGGCCGCGCGGTCCACGCCCTTCACTGCCTGGTCCCCGACAGCGGGGTCGGCCCCTGCCGCGATGAACGCATCGCGACCGCGGGCATAGGCAGCACCCAGTTGCGCGTGGCTGTCCTTGAGCGCCTGCAGGCGCGTTCTGAGCCCCGCATCGTCGGCGTTGGCCCGCACCAGCTGGGCCAGCAGCGCCTGCACCTGCTGTTCACGCGCCGAAAACTGCTGCCAGTACTTGTCCCGCTCGACCGGCTGCTTGCCGCGCAGCAATACGTTCTTCCATTCCTGCACCTGCACCTTGAACTGCAGGTTGGCTTCGTCGATCAGTTGCGAAGCCAGTATCGGCCCCTCCACCAGCTGGCCGTAGCCACGCACGCTGGCCGACAGGAACTGAAAGCACACCAGGGCGATCAGCAACATCGCCAGCAGGCTGCCAGCCAGCAGGGCGAGAATTTGCAGCCGCAGGGATTTACGCACGAACATCGCAAGGGTCTCGGAACAAGAGGATAGGAAAGCTGGCGCGCCACCTGCCGCACCAGTCAAAGACGTCCTTGTCCTCGTTCACCGGGCAAAAAAAAGCTGCCATCGAGCGATGGCAGCAAACTGCATTGAGCATTACGCAACAGCTGATCCGATACTCTCAGGGGATTGCTACAGAAATGTTACAGACGTACAAAATCTGTAACATTTCCTTCATGCGCTGTTGAACTGCAAGGCGGCAAGCCGCGCATACAGCGGGTTCTCGGCAATCAGCTGGCGATGGGTGCCCACCGCGACCAGCCGGCCCTGGTCGATCACGGCGATACGGTCGGCGTGCTGCACCGTGGCCAGGCGATGGGCGATGACCAGCGTGGTGCGCCCGGCCATGAGGGCTGGCAAGGCCTGCTGGATCAGGTGCTCGCTTTGTGCGTCGAGGGCACTGGTGGCCTCGTCCAGCAGCAGGATCGGCGCGTCCACCAGCAGCGCCCGGGCAATGGCCAGGCGCTGGCGCTGACCACCGGAAAGCCCAAGCCCGGCATCGCCCAGGTGCGTCTGGTAGCCCTGCGGCAACTGCAGGATGAATTCATGGGCATGCGCGCTGCGCGCCGCTGCCTCGACCTCGGCACTGGTAGCCTCGGCACGCCCGTAGCGGATGTTGTCTTCGACCGTGCCGAAGAACAGCGCCGGGTTCTGCGCAACCAGTGCGAAATGCCGACGCAGGTCCTGCGGGTCGAGCCGGGTCAGTGGCTGGCCGTCGAGCAGTATCTGCCCCTGCTGCGGGTCGTAGAAGCGCAGCAGCAGGTCGAACAGCGTCGACTTGCCCGCCCCCGAAGGCCCGACCAGGGCCAGGGTCTCGCCAGGCACCACCGTCAGGCTCAGGCCGTCGATAGCCGCTGGGGTGGGCCGCGAGGGGTAGGCAAAATGCACCTCCTGCAGTTCGAGGCGGCCACTGACCCTGGGAGGCAGGCGCTCCAGCCCTTCGTCGGGGGCGTGGATCTCGCTGCGTGCCGCCAGCAGCTCGGCGATCCGCTCGGCTGCGCCCGCGGCCCGTTGCAGCTCGCCGATCACTTCGCTGAGGGTGCCGAAGGCGCTGCCGACGATCAGGCTGTAGAACACGAACGCCGCCAGCTCGCCGCCGGAAATACGCCCGGCGATCACGTCCATGCCACCGACCCACAGCATCACACCGACCGCCCCGAGCACCAGCACGATCACCAGGGTGATCAGCCAGGCGCGCTGCACGATTCGCTGGCGAGCGGTGGTAAAGGCAGCCTCCACGGTCAGGCCGAAACGCTGCTGGTCACGGGCCTGGTGGTTGTAGGCCTGCACGGTCTTGATCTGGCCGAGGGTTTCGGCCACGTAGCTGCCCACGTCGGCGATGCGATCCTGACTCTGGCGCGACAGGCCGCGCACCCGCCGGCCGAAGATCAGGATCGGCGCCAGCACCAGCGGCAAGGCCAGCACCACGATACTGGTGAGCTTGGGGTTGGTGACAAACAGCAGCACGATGCCGCCCAGCACCATCAGGGCATTGCGCAGGAACAGCGAGAGCGACGAGCCGATCACCGATTGCAGCAGCGTGGTGTCGGTGGTCAGGCGCGACTGGATCTCCGAACTGCGGTTGCTTTCGAAAAAGCCCGGGTGCAGATAAACCAGGTGGTCGAACACCTGCTGGCGTATATCCGCCACGCACCGCTCGCCGATCCACGACACCAGGTAGAAACGACTGAAGGTACCCACCGCCAGTGCCAGCACCAGCAACATGAACAGGCCAATGGACTGGTTGAGCAGGTGTGGCGACTGGGTCATGAAACCCTGGTCCACCAGCAGGCGAATGCCCTGGCCCATGGACAGCGTGATACCCGCAGTGACCACCAGCGCCAGCAGTGCGGCCATGGCCTGTTTGCGGTAAGGGCGAATGAAACGCCAGGCCAGGCGCAGGGCCTGGCGCTGGCGAGCAGAAAGAAGGCTGGGCATGAAGGTCTTCGTTTATCCGGAGTATGCAGGTCAGCCTACACCCGACCACCGGTCAGGCGCCAAGGAACTCTGCAGCGCGTGGGGCATCACTGACAAGACCAGGCAACAAGTTCACTAGAGCGTTTCGTTCTAAAGTGCCGCTGGAGATTTGTCTGACTTTCTGTTGGACTGGAGGTGTGACAGGGCTGTCATGGTGCGGTCATGTCGCGGATCTAGTCTGAGCTTGCAACCTGATGAGGAGACAGGAAATGAGCTTGCAAAACAGCAATACCCAAGCGCAACGCCCAAGCCATCCGAACCCGGCGTGCGGGTCGATCATCGATGCCCAGGGTCGGGAAATCGAGATCACCGAAGACATGATCAGAAAAGCCTGCGAGGACCTGGAGAAAAGCCGGGTAGAGCTCGCCAAGAAAGCCTGACCCCTATTCAAATCAACCCGGCCCTGGTGCCGGGTTTTTTATGCCTGGTGTAAAGCCCGCTTCGCCGGCAAGGCCGGCGCCTGCAGGGAGACCCGTTGCCGGCCGGCGAAAGCAGTACCTCACACCAACAGGCCACCCAACGCCTTGACCATCTGCTGCAACTGCGGCGCATCACCCTCGATGCGCACCATCAGCCCCTCGATCTCGCGCCGCGGCGGGTACTGTTTGCGCAACACATCGAAGGCCGCGCGCTGGGCCTGCGGATCACGGTCAAGGCTGCGACGAAAATCCGCATCGTCGCGGCGCGGGTCGTACACCGCACGGCACAGTGTGGCCAGAGCCCAGGCCGGATCGGTTTCGGCCTGCAGGCTGAGCTGCGCCAGCCATGGGCGCGGCAGCAGGTCGGCCAGGCGCACCGTTTCGGCCTCGCCCCGCCAGGCGCAGAACGCCTGGTAGATCTGCGCCGTGCCGCGCTGCTTGCCATCCAGGCTGTAGCCGGCGATATGCGGGGTGGCAATCACGCACAGGTCGGCCAGCGCCTGATCGACCTGCGGCTCGCCCTCCCACACATCCAGCACCGCCTGCACATCGTCACGCGCCTGCAGCAGGCTGCGCAATGCCGCATTGTCGACCACCGGGCCGCGGCTGGCGTTGATAAGCCAGGCGCCGGGGCGCAGTTGCGCCAAGCGCTCGGCGTCCAGCAGGTGCCAGGTCGAATGCTCGCCGCCCTTGGTCAAGGGCGTGTGCAGGCTGATCACATCGCACTCGGCCAGCACCTGCTCCAGGTTCACGTAGTCCCCCCCCTCCTGCGCCTGGCGCAGCGGATCGCATACCCGCACCGTCCAGCCCAGCCCGCGCAGCACCTCCACCAGGCGCCCGCCGACTTCACCGGCGCCAACCACCCCGTAGGTGCGCCGCGCCAGGTCTGCGCCATCCAGCTCGGCCAGGGTCAGCAGGCTGCCCAGCACATAATCCACCACGCCCCGCGCATTGCAGCCCGGCGCGCTGGACCACTGGATACCGGCCTGGGCAAAGTAGTCCAGGGCCAGGTGATCGGTGCCGATGGTGCAGGTGCCGACGAAGCGCACCTTGCTGCCTTCGAGCAGGGCCTGGTCGACGTTTGTCACCGAGCGCACCAGCAATACATCGGCGTCCTGCACGCAGGCGCGGTCGATGCTGCGGCCCGGGTAACGGCGGATCTCGCCGAAGCCTGCGAAGAAGGCATCGAGCAGCGGTATATTCTCGTCGGCAACAATCAGCATGGCGCTCTCCTGTAAGGGAGCGCAGTGTAGGCCCATACACCCGGCTCGATCCAGCCGAGATAAAGCCCGCCGGTGTATTTCCTGACCCATGCGTCAAGGCGTAGACTAGGCGGTTTTCCGCGCCTTTATTGTGGACATCCGCCCCGTGACACAGTCGAACACCGCTACCACCCGCCTCTCCCGCCCAGCCAGGGTCGGCACTGAAGTACGCAGCCTGCTGCAGTTGGCCACGCCGATCATCATCGCCCAGCTGGCCACCACCGCCATGGGCTTCGTGGATGCCGTGATGGCTGGCCGGGTCGGCCCGCGCGACCTGGCAGCGGTTGCCCTGGGCAACTCGATCTGGGTACCGGTGTTTTTGCTGATGACCGGCATCCTGCTGGCCACCACGCCCAAGGTGGCGCAGCGCTTCGGTGCCGGTCAGCATGCCGAGATCGGCCCGCTGGTGCGCCAGGCCCTGTGGCTGGCCGGCGTGGTCGGCCTGGGCGGTTGCGGCCTGCTGCTCAGCGCCGAGCCGGTACTGCACCTGATGAAGGTCGACCCGGAACTGATCGCACCGTGCATGGGCTACCTGCAAGGCATCGCCTTCGGCCTGCCGGCGGTGGCGCTGTACTACGTGCTGCGCTGCAGCAGCGACGGCCTGGGCCGCACCCGGCCGAGCATGGTGATCGGGCTGAGCGGGCTGATGCTGAACATCCCGCTGAACTACGTGTTCATCTACGGCCACCTGGGCGTGCCAGCCATGGGCGGCGTGGGCTGCGGCTGGGCCAGCGGCATCGTGATGTGGTTCATGGCCCTGGCCATGGCGCTGTGGGTCGGCCGTGCAGCGGCCTATCGCCAGGCCCAGGTGTTCGCCCGTTTCGACTGGCCGCAATGGTCGGTGATCAAGCGCCTGCTCACGGTCGGCCTGCCGATCGGCATCGCGGTGTTCGCCGAATCGAGCATCTTCGGCGTGATCGCCCTGTTGATCGGCAGCCTGGGCTCCACCGTGGTGGCCGGGCACCAGATCGCCCTGAACGTGAGTTCGCTGGTGTTCATGATCCCGTACTCGCTGGGCATGGCGGTAACCGTGCGGGTCGGCCAGGCCATCGGTGCCGGCGACCCGCGCCAGGCGCGCTTTGCCGCCGGGGTGGGCATGGGTACGGCGCTGGCCTACGCCTGCTTTTCGGCCAGCCTGATGCTGTTGCTGCGCGAGCCTATCGCCAGCATCTACACCACGGACCTGGCGGTGATCCAGATCGCCTCGATGCTGATCGTGTATTCGGCGCTGTTCCAGTTCTCGGACGCGATCCAGGTGACTGCGGCCGGCGCCTTGCGCGGCTATCAGGACACCCGCGTGACCATGATCCTGACCCTGTTCGCCTATTGGGGCATCGGCCTGCCGGTGGGCTACCTGCTGGGGCTTACCGACCACTTCGGGCCGGCCAGCGGCCCCAGCGGGCTATGGGAAGGCCTTATCGTGGGGCTGACCTGTGCGGCGCTGATGCTGTCGGTGCGCCTGGCGCGCAGCGCACGCAAGCGCATCCGCCAGCAGCGCCGGGGTTAGGCGAGTTTCTTGCGGATCCAGTACAGGTAGGTGCCGGCATCTTCCTGCTGCTGCACCAGTTCATGGTCCAGAAACACACAGAACTTGGGGATGTCGCGGCGGGTCGAGGGGTCGGTGGCAATCACCTTGAGCAGGCCGCCGGGCGCCAGGTCGCGGATGTGCTGGTGCAGCATCATGACCGGCTCGGGGCAGTTGAGGCCGGTGGCATCCAGGGTGGCGTCGGGGGTGAGGTCGGTCATCAGGTACTCCGGGGTCAGCGGTTGTTCGGTGTTGATTGAAGGCCTTGCCGGCGAGGGTCTCAACGCGGTTTCAGATCCAGACGACGCAGGTGACACGTCACCTCTTCACGGTCGTGATACAGCTGCTTGCAGCCGATCGACACCTTGACCTTGCGCGCCTTGAATCCGTCCTCGATACGCTCGAGCAGCCGCCGCACCTCGGCATAGCGCTGCTTCATCGGCAGCTTGAGGTTGACCACCGCCTCGCGGCACAGCCCTTCCCCCAGCCAGGTTTCCAGCAGCGCCGCGCTGCGCGCCGGCTTCTCGACAATGTCGCACACCATCCAGTCCACGGTCTGCCTGGGCTTGTAGGTAAACCCGTCGGCCATCAGGTGCTGCACCAGCCCGGTATCCATCAGGCTCTCGGCCATCGGCCCGTTGTCGATCGCGGTCACCAGCATGCCGCGCTTGACCAGCTGGTAGGTCCAGCCACCCGGTGCGGCGCCCAGGTCGACCCCGGTCATGTCGCCCGACAGGCGCTGCTCCCACTGCTCACGCGGGATGAAGTGGTGCCAGGCCTCCTCGAGCTTGAGGGTCGAACGGCTCGGCGCCTCGCGCGGAAACTTCAGGCGCGGGATGCCCATCGGCCACATCGCCGAGTTGTCCGCTGCGGCCAGCCCCACGAACACCCGCCGGCCGCTGACGAAGGTCAGCAGCAGACGCGGCCTGGCCGGGTCGTCAACCAGCCGGCCAGCCTTGCTCAAGGCCTTGCACAACGGCGCCTCGAACTTGCGGCAGAAGGTAGACAGCTCTTTGCCGTCATTGGTGTCCATCACCTCCAGCCACACGCTGCCACACACCGGGTAGGCGGCCAGGTGCTCGAGCAGCACGCTGATACGGTCGGTTTCGGGCAACTCGACGAAGCTGCCGCGGGCCCACTGGCGCGGGAAGATCAGCTGCTTGAAACGCAGCTCGCGCATCAGGCGCTCGGCGCCCTCGGCGTCGTTGCACACGAACTCGGCACAGGCGCTCTGCGGCTTGCCCTTGGCATAACCGGCAACCCCCAGGCGTGCGGCATGCTCGGCGATCTCGGCGCACACTTCACCCTCGAAACCGGGCCGGCAATGCATAAACAGGGTATTCATCAACTACTCCAGAACGGCTGGCCTGCACGCCAACCCTGACCGGGCGCAACACCTGCACACGGCAAATCGGCGAATGATAAAGCAGTTTAGGAACTGGCGACACGCCCCGCCGGTCCAGTACATGGTCAGGTCCGCCAAACAGGGCTAACCTGACCGCTTAGCCAGGTCCGTGCCGTGCGGACCGTCACAGAGGCGGTGAACTGGCGACTGCAAGGATGATTGCCAGGCACCGACGCAGAAGGAGTTGGCAGATGCCCTCGCTCGACAGCCTGAAAACCCTCAAGACCCTGACGGTGGAGAACCGTGAATACCATTACTACAGCCTGACCGAGGCCGCCCGCAGCCTCGGCGACCTGCAGCGCCTGCCGATGTCGCTCAAGGTGCTGCTGGAAAACCTGCTGCGCTGGGAAGACGGCAAGACCGTCACCGGCCAGGACCTGCACGCCCTGGCCGAGTGGCTGCAGCAGCGCCGCTCGGACCGCGAGATCCAGTACCGCCCGGCACGGGTGCTGATGCAAGACTTCACCGGCGTGCCCGCCGTGGTCGACCTGGCCGCCATGCGCGCCGCCATGGCCAAGGCCGGCGGCGATCCGCAGCGCATCAACCCGCTTTCCCCGGTCGACCTGGTGATCGACCACTCGGTGATGGTCGATCGCTACGCCACCGCGCAGGCCTTCGGCGAGAACGTCGACATCGAGATGCAGCGCAACGGCGAACGCTATGCGTTCCTGCGCTGGGGCCAGAACGCCTTCGACAACTTCAGCGTAGTGCCGCCGGGCACTGGCATCTGTCACCAGGTCAACCTGGAGTACCTGGGCCGCACCGTGTGGACCCGCGAGGAAGACGGACGCACCTATGCCTTCCCCGACACCCTGGTCGGCACCGACTCGCACACCACCATGATCAACGGCCTGGGCGTGCTGGGCTGGGGCGTGGGCGGCATCGAGGCAGAGGCGGCCATGCTCGGCCAGCCGGTGTCGATGCTGATCCCCGAGGTGATCGGGTTCAAGCTGACCGGCAAGCTGCGCGAAGGCATCACCGCCACCGACCTGGTGCTGACCGTGACGCAGATGCTGCGCAAGAAGGGCGTGGTGGGCAAGTTCGTCGAGTTCTACGGCGACGGCCTGGCCCAGTTGCCCCTGGCCGACCGCGCGACCATTGCCAACATGGCGCCGGAGTACGGCGCCACGTGCGGTTTCTTCCCGGTGGACGACGTGACCCTGGATTACCTGCGCCTGTCCGGTCGCCCCGCCGCCACCGTGCAACTGGTGGAGGCCTACTGCAAGGCCCAGGGTCTGTGGCGCGAGGCGGGCCAGGAGCCGGTGTTCACCGACACCCTGGCACTGGACATGGACGAAGTCGAAGCCAGCCTGGCCGGGCCCAAGCGCCCGCAGGACCGTGTGGCGCTGTCCCAGGTGGCCCAGGCATTCAACAACTTCATCGGCTTGCAACTGAAGGTGTCGACCAAGGAGGTTGGGCGCCTGGAAAGTGAAGGGGGCGGCGGCGTCGCGGTGGGCAATGCCGACCAGGCCGGCGAAATCGAATACGAGCACGAGGGCGCCAATCACCTGCTCAAGGACGGTGCCGTGGTGATCGCCGCGATCACCTCCTGCACCAACACCTCCAACCCCAGCGTGATGATGGCTGCCGGGCTGGTGGCCAAGAAGGCCGTGGAAAAGGGCCTGCAGCGCAAGCCCTGGGTCAAGACCTCACTGGCCCCCGGCTCCAAGGTGGTGACCGACTACTACAAGGCGGCCGGGCTGACCCCTTATCTGGATGCCCTGGGCTTCGACCTGGTCGGCTACGGCTGCACCACCTGCATCGGCAACTCCGGCCCGCTGGCCGAGCCGATCGAAAAGGCCATCACCCAGGCCGACCTTACCGTCGCCTCGGTACTGTCGGGCAACCGCAACTTCGAAGGCCGGGTACACCCGCTGGTCAAGACCAACTGGCTGGCGTCGCCGCCGCTGGTGGTGGCCTACGCCCTGGCCGGCAGCGTGCGCGTCGACCTGTCCAGCGAGGCCCTGGGCCTGGGCAAGGACGGCAAGCCGGTGTACCTGCGCGATATCTGGCCCAGCCAGCAGGAAATCGCCGAAGCCGTGGCCAAGGTCGATACCGCGATGTTCCACAAGGAGTATGCCGAGGTATTTGCCGGCGACGCACAGTGGCAGGCCATCGAGGTGCCGCAGGCAGCGACCTATGTGTGGCAGGAGGACTCCACCTACATCCAGCATCCGCCCTTCTTCGACGACATCACCGGCCCGCTGCCGGTCATCGAAGACATCCACGGCGCCCGGATACTCGCGCTGCTGGGCGATTCGGTGACCACCGACCACATCTCGCCCGCCGGCAACATCAAGGCCGACAGCCCGGCCGGACGCTACCTGCGCGACAAGGGCGTGGAGCCGCGGGACTTCAACTCCTACGGCTCGCGTCGCGGCAACCATGAGGTCATGATGCGCGGCACCTTCGCCAACATCCGCATCCGCAACGAGATGCTCGGTGGCGAGGAAGGCGGCAACACGGTGCATGTGCCCAGCGCCGAGAAGCTGGCGATCTATGACGCGGCCATGCGCTACAAGGCCGAAGGTACACCACTGGTGGTGATCGCCGGGCAGGAATACGGCACCGGTTCCAGCCGCGACTGGGCCGCCAAGGGCACCAACCTGCTGGGGGTCAAGGCGGTACTGGCCGAAAGCTTCGAGCGTATCCACCGCTCCAACCTGGTGGGCATGGGCGTGCTGCCCCTGCAGTTCGCCGAGGGCCAGACGCGCAAGACCCTGGGGCTGACCGGCCATGAGCGCATCGACATTCTCGGCCTCAGCCAGACCCAGGTGCAGCCACGCATGACGCTGACCCTGCGCATCACCCGCGAAGACGCATCGACGCAGCAGATCCAGGTACTGTGCCGCATCGATACGCTCAACGAAGTGGAGTACTTCAAGGCTGGCGGCATTCTGCACTACGTGCTGCGCCAGTTGATCGCGAGCTAGCCTGAAGCAGGCCCGGCGCCGTTGCGCCGGGCCTGCATTGGCCCGCCGTGTGGCCACTGAGTTCGACCTGAACCAGAGGCACTGTGCGGCGTTGCCCGCCTGCTACCTGCCCCCGCGTGAACACCAGGTCACTAGCTGACTAACATGACAAATATATGAAAGAATGCAAACAAGTTGCTTGACTTTGCAGCCTTTCAACTACAACACGAACAGCTAAGGCACCTTGAGCCGGATCAATATTCTTTAAATATCCATTCAATAAAAACGCCTGTCTGCCGATACACCACGAAAGCCTTCCGGATAGAACAGCTTATGCGTAACAATCAGCCGATTACCCAGCGCGAACGGACTTTCCCTGCCCAACAACGTCTGATATCGACCACCGATGCCAAGGGTGTGATCACCTACTGCAACGATGCCTTCGTCGAGATCAGCGGCTTTTCGCGGGAGGAGCTCATTCGTGCGCCACACAACCTGGTCCGGCACCCGGATGTGCCGCCGGCTGTGTTTGCGCATATGTGGAGTACGCTCAAGCAGGGCCTGCCGTGGATGGGCATCGTCAAGAACCGATGCAAGTCGGGTGATCATTACTGGGTCAACGCCTATGTCACCCCCATCTTCGAGAACAACCAGGTAGTCGGCTACAAGTCGGTGCGGGTCAAGCCCAGCGCCGAACAGATCCGTCGCGCCGAGGCGCTGTATCACCGCATCAATCAGGGCAAGCCACCCATTCCGCGTCGCGACCGCTGGCTGCCGGTACTGCAGGACTGGCTGCCGTTCATCCTGGTCAGCCAGGTCGGCTTCCTGATCGGCAGCTGGCTGGGCCACTCCTGGGGCTTCGCCGTGGCGGCCGCCCTGTCGGTACCGCTGGGGCTGCTGGGCCTGAGCTGGCAGCAGCGTGGCCTCAAGCGCCTGCTGCGCCTGGCCGAACAGACCACCTCCGACCCGCTGATCGCGCAGATGTACACCGACAGCCGCGGCGTGCAGGCTCGCCTGGAAATGGCCATGCTCAGCCAGGACGCGCGCCTCAAGACCTGCCTGACCCGCCTGCAGGACACCGCCGAGCACCTCAACGAGCAGGCGCGCCAGTCCGACACCCTGGCCCACAACAGCTCCTCGGGCCTGGAGCGCCAGCGCGTGGAGACCGAGCAGGTGGCCGCTGCCGTCAACCAGATGGCCGCCACCACCCAGGAAGTGGCCAACCACGTGCAGCGCACCGCCGATGCCACCCAGGAAGCCAACCGCCTGACCGGGCGCGGCCGCGACATCGCCGGCGAAACCCGCGATGCGATCCAGCGTCTGTCGGCTGCCGTGGGCGAAACCGGCCTGACCGTGACCCAGCTGGCCCGCGACAGCGACGAGATTGGTGGCGTGGTCGATGTGATCAAGGGCATTGCCGACCAGACCAACCTGCTGGCGCTCAACGCCGCCATCGAAGCGGCACGCGCCGGTGAAATGGGCCGCGGCTTCGCCGTGGTGGCCGACGAAGTGCGTCAGCTGGCGCAGCGCACCAGTGAATCGACCGGGCAGATCCACGGCCTGATCGCCAAGCTCCAGCAAACCGCCAGCAATGCCGTACAGACCATGGAAACCGGCCATCGCCAGGCCGAGGAAGGTGTGGCACGGGTGATGGAAGCCGACCAGGCGCTGGTGGGCATCAGCGAGGCGGTGGCCAACATCACCGACATGACCACGCAGATTGCCGCCGCTACCGAAGAGCAGACCGCAGTGGCCGATGAAATCAGCCGCAACATCAGCACCATCGCCCAGCTTGCCGACCAGACCTCCGAGCAGGCCCAGCATTCGGCGCTGCTCAGCGAGGAACTGACCCTCACCGCCACCACCCAGTATTCCCTGGTGGAGCGCTTCAACCGTTGACCCGGTGGCGCACAACCTCTGGTTGTGCGCCCACAGCGGTCTACCAGTCCAGTGTCAGCCGGCTTTCGAAATAGCGCTCCTGCCCATCGAGCGGGTCGTTGAAGCGCAGGTTGTGGGCCAGCAGCTTGAGTGGCCTTGCGTAGTCATCGGGGCCCTGCACGATCTGCGGGTAGAACGGATCATTGCAGATACTCGCCCCCAGCGCCGTCATGTGCACCCGCAACTGGTGGGTCTTGCCAGTGACCGGTGACAGGCCGTAGCGCCACCACTCGCCGTTTTTTTCCAGAACCCGGGCAATGGTTTCGCTGTTGCTGACGCCGGGCACCTCCTGCATGCGAAAGAACGGCTCGCCATTGACCAGCCGGCTCTTGTGCACCCGCGGGAACTCCAGCTGCGGCAAGGCGCGGGCAATGGCCTGGTAGTGCTTGTCGATCTGTCGGGTGGGAAACAGCTGCTGATAGGCCGAACGGCTTTGCGGGTTGGCCGAGAACAGCACCAGGCCCGCCGTGTGCCGGTCGATGCGGTGCAATGGCACCAGGTGCGGGTTGTCGAGCCGGCGAATCAAACGGCGCAGCAACGTGTGTTCGACATATTCGCCAGTGGGCGTCACCGGCAGAAAGTGCGGTTTGTCGGCCACCACCAGGTGCTCGTCGACGTGCAGGATATGCTCCTGCACCGGGATCGGCTTTTCGTTGGGTACTTCGCGAAAATAGTGGATACGCAGGCCTGGCTTGTAGGCAAGGCCCACGTCAATCGGCGCGCCCTGGGCATCCAGCACCCGCCCACGGGCGATGCGATCGAGCCATTGTTCACGGCTGATCGCCTTGAAGTGGTCGCACAGGCAGTCGAGCACGGTGGCCCAACTGCCCGGTGGCAGGCAGACGGTGCTGGCCTGGTGCTGGGCCGGATCGAAAGGGACACTCATGGACATGCTCGCCAGTTGGGGGCCGTCCATTATCCGGCATGCCTGCCGGCTCAGCCAGCCCGGGTTGCCGCAGCCTCGGTAAACTCCTTGAGCCAGCGCAGCACATCCACCGCCTCCCAGCGGCCCGGATCGTACAACGCATACATCAGGCCCTGGTAACCGACCACATCCAGCGCCCGGTGGTAACCGGCGCGCTGGAACAATGCCTCGATCTCAGCAAAGCAGGTGTTGAAGTGGATCTTGCTGAAAGGGGTCTTGCCCTCGGTGACCAGGCCATCGAGGCGCAATTCGAGCACGGCCTCGCGCACCTGTTCGACAGCCATGCGGTTGACGCTGTATTTCAATTGTTCGACGTTGACCATCGTCCGGCCCCTCTGGCGCAAGCGCTCACCCGATTACTGTATTTGCATACAGTGTATGAATGAACAGTACTCACTGCAACCCCGGCAGGTAGCCGGTACCCTCGCGCACCGTCAGCACCTGCTTGCGCCCTGCCCCTTCGGCGATGGCCAGGTGAACCCAGCGGTCGAACTCCAGAATGAGCTGGTCGAACGCCAGACCGCTGTCCAGGATACGTTGCGCCACCACCAGGGGTGAAAGCGCCGCCACGCTGATATCGGCTGCCAGCCCGAGGGTATGCGCACTGCCGCTCACCCCGCCGACACGACGGTTGAGCTCGTTGCTGCGGTAGGCACTGTTGACGCGGATGGGATGCCCGAGCAGGCTGCGTACCTGCTCCAGGGTCTGGCTCAGACGGCGCAGGTTGGCCAGGGCATCGGGGCCGGGCTGGTTGGTCAGGCCTTCACGCCGGGCAGTTTCGGAAGCAGTCAGTTCTTCCAGTGTGAAATGCGGACTCAGGTGCATGGTTCGCCACTCCTTGGCGGATGAGACTTCGTCACGGGTGTATGCTGCGCTGGCGATTCTCCAACAGCACCTGCGCCGTTGCATCACAGATTGTGCATCGGCATGTGAACACCCCGCTGGCGACGCTCAGCTCAGAAACGCGACCACCTGCTCGGTATCGAACGGCCAGAGCAGCTCGGCACCGGAGTCACAGCGACGCAGCACCGGAATCAGCAGGCCGTAGCGCTCGACATCGGCCGGATCATCGGCAATATCGACCAGCTCGACCAGCAGCCCGTGCTCGACAAGCGGCATCAGAATGGCCTCGGCCACCTCGCACAGGTGACAGCCCAGGGTGCCGAGCAGTTGAGTTTCAGGAAGCATGGGAAGTACCGTGAAACGTGAAAAGCGGACCCGTATTCTAGGCCCGTACACCTGGCGGGTCGAGACACCAACGACTGACCTGGGTCAGCCTGCGTGGCCTCGAGCGCTGTAAACTGACAAATTTTTTCGCGCCCGTCGGCATTGCAATGGAGTGTATTGAGTGTTTGCCAACCTGCTGATCATCCTGGCCTCGTCACTGGTGGTCATCGCCATTTTCCGGCGCCTGCAATTGCCCCCCGTGCTGGGCTACCTGTGCGTCGGCCTGTTCGTCGGCCCCACCGCCCTGGACTGGGTCAATGAAAGCGAAGAACTGCCCGACCTCGCCGAAATGGGCGTGGTGTTCCTGCTGTTTTCCCTGGGCCTTGAATTCTCTCTGAGCAAGATGCTCGCCCTGCGCCGCGTGGTCTTCGGCCTGGGCAGCCTGCAGGTGATCTGCTCGGCGCTGCTGCTGGCCGGCCTGCTGGGGCTGCTTGGCATGCCGGCCGGGGCCGCCCTGCTGCTGGGTGGCGGCCTGGCGCTGTCGTCCACCGCCATCGTCAGCAAGGAACTCACCAGCCTCGGCGAAATCTTCAGCAGCCACGGCCAGAACGCCATTGGCGTGCTGCTGTTCCAGGACGTGATTGCGGTACTGCTGCTGACCCTGGTGCCGGTGTTCGCCGGCCAGGGCGGCCAGGCCTGGTACTGGGCACTGCCGCTGACCCTGGGCAAGACCGTGATCCTGTTCATCGGCCTGCTGCTGGCCAACCGCTGGCTGCTGCCGCGCCTGTTCCACGAGGTGGCCCGCTCGCACTCGGCCGAGCTGTTCGTGCTGCTGGCACTGGTGATCGTGCTGCTGACCGCCTGGCTTACCCACCTGCTGGGCCTGTCTCCGGCACTGGGGGCGTTCCTCGCCGGGATGCTGCTGGGCGAAAGCAACTATCGCCACCAGATCGAAGCCGATATCCGCCCCTTCCGCGACATCCTGCTGGGGCTGTTCTTTGTCAGTATCGGCATGCTCATCGACCTGCAACTGTTTGCCAGCCACGGCCTGGAAATCCTCGGCCTGACCCTGGCCCTGCTGGCCATCAAGGGCGTGGTGGTGGCGGTGCTGGTCAAGCTGCGCGGCAGCGACAGCGAAACCGCCTGGCGCAGTGGCGTGGCCCTGGCCCAGGGCGGCGAGTTCTGCTTCGCACTGATGGCGCAGATGCAACAGACCCGCCTGCTGCCCGAAGACCTCGGGCACCTGCTGCTGGCCGCCACCTTCTGTTCGATGCTGGTCACCCCGCTGATGCTGCGCGGCGCTCCGGCGCTGGCCGCCCGCCTGCATCGCAAACCCAACCAGGAGGTGCAGCTCGAAGAGATCCAGGCACAAAGCGCCTCGCTCAGCGGGCACGTGCTGATCTGTGGTTATGGCCGGGTAGGCCAGTCCATCGGGCGCTTCCTGCGGCGCGAACAGCTGGCCTTCATTGCCCTGGACGACGACCCGGTCAGGGTGCAGGAGGCCGCCGCCGGCGAGCAGCGCGTGCACTACGGCGACTCGCGGCGCGGTGAACTGCTGGCGGCCATCGGCCTGGAGCGTGCCCGGCTGCTGGTGATCGCGGTAGACAAGACCGATGTCGCCATGAGCGTGCTCAAGGCCGCCCGTCACTTCAACACCCAGGTGCCGATCCTGGTGCGCACCCGCGACGACAGCCTGCGCGACGAACTGCGCGCCGCAGGTGCCACGGCGGTGGTACCGGAGTTGCTGGAGTCCAGCCTGATGCTCGCCTCCCATGCCCTGGTGATGCTCGGCGTACCCCAGGAGCGTGTACAGCAGCGTATCGACGAGGTGCGCCAGAGCCGCTATCGCCTGCTGCACGGGTTCTACCAAGGGGCGCAGACCAGCCCGGTCGACAGCGAAGGCCTGCCCAAGGTCATGCTGCATGCGGTCAACCTGGGCGATGCCTATGCCTGCGGACGCCCGCTGACCGAGCTGGGCCTGGACCTGCTCGGGGTGGAAGTACAGGCCGTGCAGCGCGATGGCGAGGAAGTGGCCCTGGCCACCGATACCTGCCTGCATGCCGGTGACGCGGTGCTGCTGAGCGGCCCCTCCAACGCCATCGATGCCTGCCAGGCCCGCCTGCTGACCGGGCGCTAGCGGCTGCCGTGCGCACTACCCTGGCCCGCGATGTGGGGGCCGGGGGCGCGAATGCAGCGCTGACGTGGAGTTTTTTCCGGGGTTTGTCGTGGATTGGGTTATGGTTTATCGACCGGCCGTCGTTTCGCGCCCTGATCTGGCGCGGCCGCCCGGCCTGCTGCACCAAGGCAAGGCAAATGCTGTACCACTGCCGATTGCACTGAACCTTACGCAGCGCTCGGCACTCGAAATGCCAGACGCCCACTTGACACGGAGAGACCCATGGCCCGCAAAACTGCAAAAGACATCCTTCAGGCAGACTTCGAAATCCTGGTACAGGATGCCGAAAAACTGCTGGAGCACTCCGCGACCCTGGCCGGCGATCAGGCCGACGAGTTGCGCAGGCAGATCGAGGAAAGCGTGTCGCGTGCCCGCGAGACCCTCAAGCAGACCCAGGACTCGGTACGTGAACGCAGCCAGGCTGCACTCAGCGCCACCGAGGACTACGTGCAGTCCAACCCCTGGCAATCCGTCGGCATTGCCGCTGGCGTGGGCTTTCTGATCGGCCTGCTGGCCAGTCGTCGCTGAGGTACGGGGTATGGAAACCGAAACCACCGGCTCGTCTTCACGGCGCCTTGGCGCCGCCATCCTTGGTCTGCTGCACGGCCACGTCGAACTGTTCGGCATCGAACTGCAGGAACAGAAGGCGCGCACCCTGAGCCTGCTGCTGTTCGCCGGGCTGGCCCTGGTGTTCGCCCTGCTGTTGCTGACGGCCTTGTCGGCGCTGCTGCTGATTCTGCTGTGGGACAGTTATCGCCTGGCCGGCATCATCGGCCTGTGCGTGTTCTACAGCCTGGCGGCGGTATTCTGCGGGCTGCGCCTCAAGGCAGCGGTGTTCGACGAGTCCTCGCCGTTCCATGCCACCCTCGAAGAACTTGCCAAGGACCGGGAGCGCCTGTTGCCATGAGCCTGCCTGAATTGCCGCAAACCACCGACCGCCGCGAACTGCGCAAGGCCCTGGTACGCCTGCGCCTGGAAATGCGTCGCCAGGAAATCCGCCACGAATCCGGGCAACTGCTCAAGCCGCTGACACGCCTGCGCGGGGTGGGCGACTCCCTGCAAGGCGGGCTGCAGGGCGGCCTGGGCATCAAGCACGCACCCCTCTGGGGTATCGGCGCCGTGGTGCTGCTGGGCTTTCTGACCGGCAAGGGCGCACGCAACGGCAGCCTGACACGGCTGGCCGGCGTGGGCAGCAGCCTGACGCCGCTGATACGCCTGTTCATGCAGTCAAGGCGCTGAACGCAAACTGGCTGCATTCTTGCAATACGAGGCGGCGGGCCGCAGGCTTGCCGTGCTGAGCATCCGGCCAGCCGTCTCGTAAAAACAAGGAGCCGCCGTGTACGACGGGCACCCGCTCGCCTGCTATCAACCCTTCATCGATACGGCCACTGGCCGCATCGCCGGTATCGAAGCCCTTGGCCGACTGGTTCAGGCCGACGGCCAGCTGCGCTCGGTCGGCCCGCTGTTCATTGACCCGCAAATGCCCACCGCAGCCCTGCGCACCCTCGATCGCACGCTGCGTGGCCAGGCCCTGGCAACCTTCAGCCAGGCACCGGGCGACTGGTTTCTGAGCCTGAACATCTCGCCCCGCTGGATCAGCGAGTTGGCTGCCGACGAGCCCTTGCCCAGCCTGATGCAGGTACGACAGCACGGCATCGATGCACGCCGGGTGGTCTTCGAGATCACCGAACAGGGCGGCGACCTGCAGCGCCTGGCCGATGTGGTCACGCGCTATCGCCAGGCCGGCGCGCGCATCGCAATCGATGATTTCGGCGCCGGCTACTCGCAGCTGGACCGGGTGCTGGCGCTGCAGCCAGACATTCTCAAGCTCGACATGCGCCTGTTCCAGGCCGCCGCCCGCGGCGGGCCCAGCAGCGAAGTGGTCAAGGCCCTGGCCCAGATGGCCGAGAAGACCGGGTGCTGGATCATTGCCGAAGGCGTCGAGAACGAGGCCGAGCTTGACTTCGCCCTGGAATGTGGCGCGCGTTATCTGCAGGGCCACCTGTTCGCCCAGGCCCAGGCCGGTTTTTTCGCCAGCGATGCATTCGTCACCCGCTTCGGCCACCTGCGCGAGCGCTACGTGCAGGGCAAGCTGGACGAGCGCGCACGGCTGATGCAACGCCGCCAGCAACTGGCCGAACTGATGCCACGGCTGCAGGCCTGGGCGCAGGCCCAGGCCTCGGTCGAACAGTTGCCGAACCTGCACGCCTACCCTTGGGTGCTGCGGTTTTTTCTGTGTGACCGGCACGGCACCCAGCTCACCCCCAATCTGGAATGGCACGGCCAGCACTGGCACGTGAACAACGGCTACCAGGGCCACAACTGGTCATGGCGGCCCTACTTTTATCACCTGCTGGCCGAGGGCTGGGATGAGCGCCGGTTGATTCTGTCCAGCACCTACCGCGACGCCACCACCAACCAGTACTGCATGACCGCCGGCCAGTTCTTCGACGACGGGCGCCGCCTGCTGCTGATCGACCTGGATGCCGATGGCCTCTGAGGGTTGCGGCCACGTCCGGGACACGGGAAGCTAGGGGCCTGCCCCGCACTGGAGAACCGGCCTTGGACTGGCACACACTGCTTACCCGCGAACGCCTCGGCAAAACCCTGCACAGCCCCGAAGAACTCGGGCGCAGCCCCTTCCACAAGGACCACGACCGGATCATCTTCTCGGGTGCCTTTCGCCGCCTGGGGCGCAAGACCCAGGTACACCCGGTCACCAGCAACGATCACATCCACACGCGCCTGACCCACTCGCTGGAGGTCAGTTGCGTGGGCCGCTCGCTGGGCATGCGGGTGGGCGAGACACTGCGCGACAGCCTGCCGGACTGGTGCGCGCCCAGCGACCTGGGCATGGTGGTGCAGTCTGCCTGCCTGGCCCACGATATCGGCAACCCGCCGTTCGGCCACTCCGGCGAGGACGCAATCCGGCACTGGTTCCAGCAGGCCGCCGGACGCGGCTGGCTGGATGCGATGAGCGATGCCGAACGGGGCGACTTCCTCAATTTCGAAGGCAATGCCCAGGGCTTTCGCGTGTTGACCCAACTGGAGTATCACCAGTTCGATGGCGGCACGCGCCTCACCTACGCCACCCTGGGCACCTACCTCAAGTACCCCTGGAGCGCCCGCCACGCCGATGCCCTGGGCTACAAGAAGCACAAGTTCGGCTGCTACCAGAGCGAGTTGCCGCTGCTGGAGCAGATCGCACGCAAGCTGGGCATGCCGCAACTCGAGCCGCAACGCTGGGCCCGGCACCCGCTTGTGTACCTGATGGAGGCCGCCGACGATATCTGCTATGCGCTGATCGACCTGGAAGACGGCCTGGAAATGGAGCTGCTCGACTACGCCGAGGTAGAAGCGCTGCTGCTGGGGCTGGTGGGTGACGACCTGCCGCAAACCTACCGCCAGCTGGGCCCCGGGGATTCGCGCCGGCGCAAGCTGGCGATCCTGCGCGGCAAGGCGATCGAGCACCTGACCAACGCCGCCGCACGGGCATTCGTCGAGCAGCAGCAAGCCTTGCTGGCCGGCACCCTGCACGGCGACCTGGTCGAGCACATGCACGGCCCGGCCAAGCGCTGTGTGCTGCAGGCCAAGGACATGGCGCGCAAGAAGATCTTCCAGGACAAGCGCAAGACACTGCATGAAATCGGTGCCTACACCACGCTGGAGATTCTGCTCAATGCATTTTGCGGCGCAGCGCTGGAACAGCACGGCGGACGCACGCCCTCGTTCAAGCACCGGCGCATCCTTGACCTGCTGGGCAACAATGCACCCGACCCCAACAGCACATTGCACAGCGCCTTCCTGCGCATGATCGACTTCATTGCCGGCATGACCGACAGCTATGCCAGCGAAATGGCCCGCGAAATGACCGGGCGTTCAAGCCCGGTCTGATGCAGTTGACCCGATCAATACGCTGCAACTTCCACGTATGTAACGTAGGCGATTGCAGCCGTATTGATTAGTGCGCAAAACGATATGGCGCGCTTGAAAATCAACTATTTGTAGCCTTGCGCCCAACTTATTGTAGGAATTTTCCCATATTAAGTTTGAGCGCAACTCTATTTACGTGCACGCCTTCCAACTGGGCTATGGTGCGGCTTCTTTATGGCCCCTACCTGGAAGGTGATTATGCACTCCGTATTTATTGTCGACGATCATCCCGTCATTCGCCTGGCTGTACGCATGTTGCTGGAGAACGAGGGTTATCGGGTCACCGGCGAATCCGACAATGGCGTGGACGCCATGCAGATGACCCGCGAAACCGTGCCCGACCTGATCATCCTCGACATCGGCATCCCCAAGCTGGATGGCCTGGAAGTGCTGTCACGCTTCAACAGCATGGCCGTGCCGATGAAGGTTCTGGTGCTGACTGCGCAATCACCCGTACTGTTTGCAACACGCTGCATGTTGTCGGGGGCCTGCGGTTATGTATGCAAGCAGGAGGACCTCAGCGAGTTGCTCAGTGCCATCAAGGCGGTACTTTCCGGTTACAACTATTTCCCCAGCCAGGCAATAAACCCACTTCGCCATCAGGACAGCGGCGACAGCGAGATGGAACTGTTCAAGACCGTCAATGATCGCGAACTGATGGTTCTGCAACTGTTTGCCCAGGGCAAGAGCAACAAGGAAATTGCGTCCGGCATGTTTCTCAGCAATAAAACCGTGAGCACCTATAAAAAACGCCTGATGCAGAAACTCAAGGCCAACTCGCTGGTGGAACTGATCGAGATGGCCAAACGCAACGCGCTGGTATGAGTGCGAGCATGGCCAAACGTCTTCTGTTGTTCTGCCTGCTGTTCGCCGGGGCCTGTCTCGCCCCTTCGCTCTGCGCCAACGAACCCGGCGAGCGCAGCTACGAGCTGCTCAGCCGCAGCGGCCTGGCGGCCATGGCTGTAACCCCCACACCGGCCCAGGCCGACTGGCTCGACAAGCATGACGTGCTGGTACTGGGCACTTCGGCACCGGACTACGCGCCGTTCGACATCACCGCCAGTGGCCGCGATTACGAGGGCCTGACCGCCGACTACGCCGGCCTGATCGGCAATACCTTGAACCGGCCCATTCGGGTCAAGCGCTTCGCCAACCGCGACAAGGCCCTGCAAGCCCTGATAGACGGGCACATCGACCTGCTGGGAAGTGCCAATGGCTACGATGCCGCCCTCCCCGAGGTGGCCCTGTCGCGCCCCTATGCCGAAGACCTGCCGGTGCTGGTCACCCGCGAAAATGAAACCCGGGCACTGGACAACGGCCTCAAGGGGCTGCGCCTGAGCGTGGTTGCCCATTACCTGCCATTGAGCGAGGTTCGCGCCACCTACCCCAACGCCACGGTGCAGACCTACAGCTCCTACCACAATGCCCTCAACGCGGTGGCCTTCGAACAGGCCGACGTGTTCCTGGGGGACGCCTTGTCGACCTATTACCAGATCAACCAGGGCTACCTGAAAAACCTCAAGATGGTGAACTTCGGCAAACACGAGCCTGTGGGCTTCAGCTTCGCCCTGCGCGCCGACAACCCGCTGCTGCTCGAGCTGGTCAATACCACCCTGGACGCGGTCACCAGCGCCATGCGCACCAGTATCTTCCAGCGCTGGAGCATCGGCGACGGCATGCTGCTGACTGATCGCAAGCTGCAACTTTCCCCACGCGAACAACGCTGGCTGGCGGCACACCCGGTGGTGCGCGTGGTGGTGGACGAAAACGCCGCGCCGCTGTCGTTCTACGACAGTGCCAACAACCTGCGAGGTATCGTTGCCGACCTGCTCGAGCTGATCCGTCTGCGCACCGGCCTGCGCTTCGAGATCCATCGCAGCGCCGGCATCAGCGACATGATCGACCAGTTGCACCAGGGTCGCGCCGACGTCATCGCCACCATCACCCCCAGCACACAGCGCGAAGCCACCCTGAACATCAGCCGGCCCTACCTGGAGAACGCCTACGTGCTGGTCACGCGCAAGGGCGAGGACGAACCTGCCTCGCTGCGCCAGCTGTATGGCAAGCGCCTGGCCGTGACCCGCGGCAGTACGCTCAACGACGGGCTGCGCATTCGCCATGGCGGCATCGAGCTGGTTGAAACGGAAAGCCCCGCAGCCTCCGCCGAACTGCTGTCGCGTCACCAGGTCGACGGCATGGTCACCGCGCTGATCAATGCCAATTTCAGGCTCACCACCCAAAAGCAGCTGATCATCCGCGCCAACATCGGCGACGAGCCGGCGACCTACTCCATGGCCACCGCCCAGGGCGCCGACGAACTGACCTCCATCCTCGACAAGGCCCTGCTTAGCATCCCGCCCCAGGAGCTGGGCGCAATCAATGGCCGCTGGCGCGATTTCAGCGGCGAACCCAGCTCCTACTGGCAAAGCCACCAGCGCTTCATCATTCAACTGGTGCTGGGCACTGGCCTGCTGCTGATCCTGTCGCTGGCCTGGAACGGCTGGATGCGTCGCCAGATCAAGAAGCGCGAGCAGATCGAGCGCGCCCTGGGCGACCAGCTCGAGTTCATGCGGGCGCTGGTCAACGGCACGCCGCACCCGATCTACGTGCGTGACCGCCAAGGCCTGCTCAAGAGCTGCAACGACAGCTACCTGCAGGCCGTTGAGGCGCGCGCCGAAGAGGTACTGGGCAAGTCCATCCACGATGCGCCGCTCACCGATGCCGACAATGCCAGTCAGTTTCAGGCGGACTACCAGCAGGTGATGAACGAAGGCCTGCCATTGATCGTCGACCGCCCCATGATGCTGAAGAACCGCGAGCTGACCATCTACCACTGGGTACTGCCGTACCGCGACTCGCTGGGCGAGGTACAGGGCATCATCGGCGGCTGGCTGGACATCAGCGACCGCCGCCAGCTGATCCAGGAACTGCGCCAGGCCAAGGAGCAGGCCGACAATGCCAACCGTGCAAAAAGCAAGTTCCTGGCCACCATGAGCCACGAGATCCGTACCCCCATGAGCGCGGTGATCGGCATGCTCGAGCTGGCACTCAAGCGCGCCGATGCCGGGCACCTCGACCGTCCCGCCATCGAGGTGGCCTACAGCTCGGCCAGGGACCTGCTGTCGCTGATCGGCGATATCCTCGACATCGCGCGTATCGAGTCCGGCCACATGAGCCTGAGCCCCCAGCGCGTCAACCTGGGTGAGCTGGTGGAGTCGGTGGGTCGGGTGTTCGAGGCCCTGGCCCGGCAGAAGGACCTCAGCCTGAGCCTGGTCATCGACGAGAGCGCCTGCCGCGACGTGCTGCTCGACCCGCTGCGCTTCAAGCAGATCCTCTCGAACCTGGTCAGCAACGCGATCAAGTTCACCGACCAGGGCCAGGTACGCGTGGACCTGGCCCTGCAACCGGGGGCCGGGCCCGATACCCTGCAACTGCTGCTCTCGGTCAGCGACAGCGGTATCGGCATCAGCGCGACCGACCAGCAGTACCTGTTCCAGCCCTTCGCCCAGGTCGCCCCCGACAGCCCGCTGGCACGCAGCGGCACCGGCCTGGGCCTGGTCATCAGCCGCAGCCTGTGCGCCATGATGGGCGGCCAGCTGACGCTGCACAGCGAACCGGGCACCGGGACCGAGGTGAAGATCAGCATGCCGCTGACGGGGCTGGCAGCCTGCGAGAAGCTCGCCGACCCCGTGCCCCAGCCGACCTTGCCGGCGCCGGCGGTGAAGGTGCTGGTGGTCGACGACCACCCGGCCAACCTGCTGCTGATGGGCCAGCAGCTGGACTTTCTCGGCGTGCAGCACACCAATGCCGACAGCGGCCTGAGTGCGCTGCAGGCATGGCGCCTGGAGCCTTTCGACGTGTTGATCGTGGACTGCAACATGCCGCAGATGGACGGCTACCAGTTGGCCCAGGCCGTACGCGAGGAAGAGCGCATACTCGGGCGCGCGCCCTGCACCATCCTGGCCTACACCGCCAACACCCAACCTGAAGTGCGTGATCGCTGCCACGCCGCTGGCATGAACGACTGTCTGCTCAAACCCATCACCCTGCATGAACTCAGCCAGCGCCTGAACGACGCTCCCCTGTCGGCAGGCCGCGCCCGTGGTGACATGCCCCTGATCGACCTGATGGGGCTGGGGCCGATCATCGGCAACGACCCAGGCGAACTGCGCCGCCTGCTCGAACAGTTGCTCAGTTGCGCCCCGATCGACCGTCAGCAGCTGCTCGACGCCGATACTCGCGGCTCGCCGGCAATACTCAGGGACGCTGCACACAAGGTGCTGGGGGTGGCGCGCATGGTGCAGTCCGAGGCGCTGATGCTGGCCTGCGAACGGCTGGAAGCGGCGTGCGAGGACGCTGCGCCAGAACCTGTGCTCAGGCGACGCAAACGGCAGGTGCTAAGGGCAATGAACGAGGTGGATCAGGCGTTGCGCGATACGCTGGAGGCGCTGTCGCAGCCCACGGGAGCGGGGCCGATGCAGGGGTAGAACGCAAGCGGCAGCCACCAGGGCTGCCGCTTTGACGAGGTATCAGCTAGCCGGGTTGACCGGCTTTTCCGGATACCAGGCATCCAGCAACGGGCTGACTTCGATCTTGGTCAGCTCGCTGCGGCCTTTGAGCCATGCCTGCACTGCAGCACGCTGCTCTTCGGTGACCGAGCCACGATCTGCCTTGCAGACCAGACCGAAGTCGTCGCCGCCGACGTAGTCCAGGCCGTTGGCATCCATGGCTTCATCCAGGAAGGCGTCGAGGAAAGCGTCAATGGCTTCGTCGGACAGGTCTTCCTTGAACTCCAGGTTCAGTTCGAAACCCAGCTCCTGGAACTCGTCTACACACAGTTTTTTACGCAGACGGCGGGAACGGTTGGTCGCCATGAAACAATCCTCTTAAGTAATAACGCGCGGCACTTTACCAGTTCCACCGCGAAACTGCCTGAATAAAACCCGAAAAATCGCCGCACTGACAGGCATTGTTAGGCACATGGGCAGCATGCGTGGTGCATAATGCGCGCTATATTTTTCCATACCGGGGCCGTCACCCTATTGCGCTCTGGTTTTTTTCACCCCTCGCCTGCAGGGTTTCAGTGCAAATGACCACATCTCTACGTTCACTGCTGTTCGCCGGCCTGCTGCTGCCACTGGCCATGCCGGCCCACGCCGCCCCCGTCAACACCACCCTTTCGCCCAAGGTGCAACAGGCCCTCAAGACCAACAAGCTCGACGGCTCCGCGCTGTCGCTGGTGATGCTGCCGCTCAATGGCCCGGGCACACCCACGGTGTTCAACGCCGATGTGTCGGTCAACCCGGCCTCGACCATGAAACTGGTCACCACTTATGCCGCGCTGGAAATGCTCGGTCCGACCCACCAGTGGAAAACCGAGTTCTACACCGACGGCACCCTGAGCAACGGCACCCTCAACGGCAACCTGTACCTCAAGGGCGGCGGCGACCCCAAGCTGAACATGGAAAAACTCTGGTTGCTGATGCGCGACCTGCGCGCCAACGGCGTACAGACCATCAATGGCGACCTGGTGCTGGACCGCAGCCACTTCGTGCAGCCCCAGCTTCCCCAGTTCAACGACGACGGCGGCGATGAAAACAAGCCGTTCCTGGTCAAGCCCGACTCCCTGCTGGTCAACCTCAAGGCCTTGCGCTTCGTGGCACGCAACGATGGCGGCAAGGTCCTGGTATCGGTAGAGCCGCCCATCGCCAGCATCCGCATCGACAACCAGGTCAAGGCGGTACCGGGCAACCAGTGCAAGGGCGAAGTGCGCTACAACCCGGTGACCCAGGCCGACGGCGTCAGCGTGGTGGTCAGCGGCCAGTTGGCTGACGGTTGCAACTCCCAGACCTACCTGGCACTGCTCGACCACCAGACCTACGCCGCCGGCGCGGTACGTGCCATCTGGAACGAACTGGGCGGGCGCATCATGGGGGCTGACCGGGTTGCCGAAGTTCCCAAGAGTGCACGCCTGCTGGCCCGCGCGTTCTCCCCGGACCTGGTGGAGGTGATCCGCGACATCAACAAATACAGCAACAACACCATGGCCCAGCAACTGTTCCTGAGCCTGGGCGCGCAGTACCGCACCGATGCCGACGGCGACGATGCCCGTGCCGCACAGCGCGTGGTGCGCCAGTGGCTGGCGAAGAAAGGCATCACCGCGCCGCATCTGGTCATGGAGAACGGTTCAGGGCTGTCGCGTGCCGAGCGTGTCAGCGCCAGGGAAATGGCCACCCTGCTGCAGGCAGCCTGGAAGAGCCCCTACGCTGCCGAATTCATCAGTTCGATGCCGCTGACCGGCATGGACGGCACCATGCGCAAGCGCCTCAAGCGCACCGCCATGACCGGTGAAGCACACATCAAGACCGGCACCCTGAATACGGTGCGTGCCATCGCCGGCTTCAGCCGCGACAGCAACGGCAACACCTGGGCGGTGGTGGCAATTCTCAACGACCCCAAACCCTGGGGCGCCTCGGCAGTGCTCGACCAGGTGCTGCTGGACCTGTACCGCCAGCCAAAGCTCAACAGCAGTACCGCAGCGCTGCAACCCTGAGCCGGGCTCAGGGCTCCACCCGGGCATGTAGGCGGTGGCTGCAAGGTAGCCACCCCCCACACGCCTGATCACATCCTGCGCGCCATCAGCGCGCCTGGATGCGCCATGCGCGGTGGATCTTGCTGTTGCGCGCGAAGTCCGGGTCCAGGGTCTGGGCGGTGATCTCCTCGACCGCGTAACGCTCCTGCAGGTGTTCGTCGAGCTGGAACTTGCGGAAGTTGTTGGAGAAATACAGCACGCCACCCGGTGCCAGGCGCGCAACGGCCAGGTCAAGTAGCTCCACATGGTCACGCTGCACGTCGAACACCCCTTCCATGCGCTTGGAGTTGGAGAAGGTCGGCGGGTCGATGAAGATCAGCTCGTACTCCTCGCGGCAGGCCTGCAGCCACGCCATCACGTCGCCCTGCTCCAGGCGGTTCTTGTCCGAGAAGCCGTTGAGCGAGAAGTTGCGCCGCGCCCAATCCAGGTAGGTTTTCGACAGGTCGACACTGGTGGTGCTGCGTGCGCCACCCTTGGCCGCATGCACGCTGGCCGTGGCGGTATAGCAGAACAGGTTGAGGAAGCGTTTGCCGGCCGCCTCGCGCTGGATGCGCATGCGCATCGGGCGATGGTCGAGGAACAGCCCGGTATCGAGGTAGTCGGTCAGGTTGACCAGCAGCTTGACGCCGCCTTCGCTCACCTCGGTGAACTGACCCTGGCTGCTCTGGCGCTCGTACTGCTTGGTGCCGGATTGCCGCTCGCGCCGCTTGATCACCACGCGGCTCTGGTCGATGTTCAGCGCCTGGGGGATCGCCGCCAGGGCATCGAACAGGCGCGCCTGGGCTTTTTCCGGGTCGATCGAGCGCGGCGCGGCGTACTCCTGAACATGCACCCAGTCATGGTAGAGGTCGATGGCCAGCGCGTATTCCGGCATGTCGGCATCGTAGACGCGATAGCAGGTGATGCTCTCGCGCTTGGCCCACTTGCCCAGCTGCTTGAGGTTCTTCTGCAGGCGGTTGGCGAACATCTGCCCGCCTTCGCTCAGACGCGCCGGCTCGCTGGCGACTGAAACCACGGGCTCGCTCGGCTCGCTGCCCCGCTCGCGCTCTGGCTGACGACGCTCGCCAGTGACGAACTGATCGGGCTGCACCCTGATCAGCAGCAGCTTGCACGGCAGCGCGCCGTTCCAGAAGGCGTACTGCTTGTGGCTGCGAATACCCATGCGCTTGCCCAGATCGGGCGCGCCGGTGAATACCGCCGCCTCCCAGTTCAGGCAGGCCTGGCGCAGGCGTTCACCCAGGTTCTGGTAGAGATACAGCAGGCTGGCTTCATCACCCAGACGCTCACCGTAGGGCGGGTTGCAGATTACCAGGCCCTTCTGGTTCTGGTCGGGACGCGGCTCGAAGCTGCCCACTTCGCCCTGGTAGATCTTGATCCAGTCGCTCAGGCCCGCACGCTCGACGTTGTTGCGCCCTGGCTGGATCAGCCGCGGATCGGCCTCGTAGCCGCGGATCCACAGCGGCGGACGTGCCAGCCCGGCTTCGGCGCGCGCCTTGGCCTCGTCGTGCAGCTTGCGCCACAGCGCCGGCACGTGACCCAGCCAGGCGCTGAAGCCCCAGCGCTCGCGGCGCAGGTTCGGCGCGATATCGGCGGCAATCATCGCCGCCTCCACCAGGAAGGTACCCACACCGCACATCGGGTCGGCCAGCGCGCCGCCCTGGGCGGCAATACGCGGCCAGCCAGCACGGATCAGCACGGCAGCGGCAAGGTTTTCCTTCAGTGGCGCAGCCCCCTGCTGCAGACGGTAGCCTCGCTGGTGCAGGCTGTGGCCGGACAGGTCCAGGGACAGAATCGCCTCGCCGCGTTCCAGGCGCAGGTGCACACGCAGATCGGGGTTGAGCTTGTCTACCGAAGGCCGCTCGCCCGCCGCATTGCGCAGCTTGTCGACGATGGCATCCTTGACCTTGAGCGCGCCGAAGTGGGTGTTGTCGATGCCCGAGCCGTGTCCGCTGAACTCCACGGCCAGGCTGCCGGTGGCTTCCAGGTGATCCTGCCAGTCGACGGCGTTGACCCCGTCATACAGGTCATCGGCGTTCTTCATGTTGAAGCGCTTGAGCACCAGCAGTACGCGGTTGCCCAGACGCGACCAGAGGCACAGGCGATAGGCGGTTTCCATGTCGGCTTCGCCGCGAATGGCCGAGGTGTGCTCTCGCACATCCTCCAGGCCCAGCCCACGGGCTTCTTCGGCAAGCAGGCCTTCCAGGCCCTTGGGGCAGGTGAGATAGAGTTCGAAACGGTCCGACATGAGTAATCCAAGCCTTGAGCAATAGGTGAAAAGGCAAGCGCATCGCCCCTTCGCTGTTTGATCGAACGCCTTCCAGCAGGCGTTCGAATGGCGCTGACATGGCGCCGGGCCGCCGGACAACGGCCATTTACCCCAGGGTAAAAAGGCTTTGATCGTCCGGCAGAATGAAAAATTCTAGTAAAACTGCGACTTTTTATGACCCTTCGTCGTTTTGAGCCCCTGCGTTGGAAGTGATTCTCAACGATGGCGTTCTGACCTGAGCCATGAGCAAAGCCTGATCATAGCTGGCTTTGCCTTCATTTCGCCGCTGAAGCAATTTTTTACTTATCCCCTGACCCTTGGAAAGGTTACGTCCTTATGACAAAACGATCATTCACACTGTGACCTGCATTGGTTAGAACTCGTATCAGGTTGTCCTGCAACGGGGCAACACTTCCAGCTCGCCACGCCGGCAGCGAGCGCATAACCGGCAGAACGATTCTGCCCGGCCTCAGCCGAGGCCGACGGGACATTACAGTCAACAAGTGAGGGCAACACCCTATGAGAAGACTTAAGCGTGATCCGTTGGAAAGAGCATTTTTACGTGGCTACCAATATGGGGTCACCGGCAAATCCCGCGAGCTTTGCCCTTTTACTCTACCGTCAGTACGCCAAGCCTGGGTCAACGGCTGGCGCGAGGGACGTGGCGACAACTGGGACGGTATGACCGGCACTGCGGGTATCCATAGACTCAACGAACTTCACGCCGTTGGCTGAACGAGGATCTGAATTCTAGTCACCATGCACGCTCTATCCGAGCGGCGGGCTGCGGCCCAGGGGCCCCTTTTGAGGGGCCCTTTTTTATGCCCGCTCAGCGTGGCCCCATGGCGGCGATGGCGTCCACCGACTCGCGAATCAGCGCAGGCCCCTTGTAGATGAACCCGGAGTAGATCTGCACTAGGCTTGCGCCGGCCGCGATCTTCTCGGCAGCGTGCTTGCCTTCGGTGATACCGCCTGCTGCGATAATCGGCAGCTTGCCACCCAGTTCGGCGGCCAGCATGCGCACCGTGTGTGTACTCTTGTCGCGTACCGGGGCGCCCGACAGCCCACCGGCCTCGTCAGCATGCGCCAGGCCTTCCACGCCTTCGCGGCTGAGGGTGGTGTTGGTCGCGATCACTGCGTCCATGCCAGTGGCCAGCAAAGCCGACGCCACCTGTGCGGTTTCCTCATCGCTCATGTCCGGGGCAATCTTGATGGCCAGTGGTACGCGCTTGGCATGGGTCAGGGCCAACGCCTCACGGCGCTCGGCCAGGGCCTGGAGCAGTTGCTTGAGCGAATCGCCAAACTGCAGGCTGCGCAGGCCCGGGGTGTTGGGCGAACTGACGTTGACGGTGACGTAGCTGGCGTGACCGTAGACCTTCTCCAGGCAGATCAGGTAATCGTCCACTGCCCGCTCCACCGGGGTATCGAAGTTCTTGCCGATATTGATGCCCAGCACGCCATGGTAATTGGCCGCACGCACACGCTCGAGCAGATGGTCGACGCCCAGGTTGTTGAAGCCCATGCGGTTGATGATCGCCTCGGCTTCAGGCAGGCGGAACAGCCGCGGCTTGGGATTGCCTGGCTGCGGGCGCGGGGTCACGGTGCCGATCTCGACGAAACCGAAGCCCAGTTGAGCAAAGCCGTCGATTGCGGCACCGTTCTTGTCCAGCCCCGCTGCCAGCCCGACCGGGTTGGCGAACTGCAAGCCCATGACGGTTACCGGCAACTGCGCCGGCGCCTTGGTCAACAGCCCGTTGAGGCCCAGGCGCCCACCTGCACCGATCAGGTCCAGCGACAGGTCGTGGGAGGTTTCCGGGGACAGTTTGAACAGCAGCTGGCGGGCCAGGGTATACATGGGCAGGCTTAGCTCGAGGTGTGGGAAGGCAGCGATTATAGCGGTGCAGCCGCCACGAAGACAGGCCCGCGTACGCCTTGCACCCACCGCCCGATCAAATCGCAGGCAAAGAAAAGCCCGGCCGGAGCCGGGCTTTTCTCAAGCGTCAGACCAATTACTTGGCTTGGGCTTCTACTTGAGCTTCAACGCGACGGTTGACAGCGCGACCAGCTTCGGTGGCGTTGTCAGCTACCGGACGGGTCTCACCGTAGCCAACCGATTCAACGCGGTTCGACTCAACACCGTACTGGTTGGTCAGAACCTGCTTCACGGCGTTTGCACGACGCTCGGACAGCTTCTGGTTGTAAGCGTCAGGACCGACGGAGTCAGTGTGACCTTCAACAGTGGTGGTGGTGGATGGGTACTGCTTCATGAAGTCAGCCAGGTTCTTGATGTCGCCGTAGCTGTTTGGCTTGACGACCGACTTGTCGAAGTCGAACTTGACGTCCAGCTCTACACGAACGACTTCAGCAACAGCCGGGCAGCCATCAGCGTCAACGGTGACGTTGGCTGGGGTGTCAGGGCACTTGTCGACGTTGTCGCACACGCCATCGTTGTCGCTGTCGGAGCAGACTTCAGCTACTGGAGCTGGCGCAGGAGTCGGTGCAACCTTGCCACCGCTACCACCGAAGTTCAGACCCAGACCCAGGGATGGGCCCCACTCGGTGTTGCCGTTGTCGATGTTGTACATCGCTTCAACGCCAGCACGGGCGAACAGGTTGTCGGTGATGTACCACTTGGCGCCAGCGCCCAGGTTGGCGAAGGTGGAGTGATCGCGACCGTTACGGGTAGCTTGGCCCAGGCTCTCGTGAGCGAAACCAGCCGATACGTAAGGACGGATTGCGTCACCAACGGTACCCAGGTGGTAGGTGGCGTCCAGCTTGGCCTTGGAACCTTTGATGTCCTTGTTGAACACGTCGCCACGAGCGTTGTGAGTCTCGTTGTAGCCCAGGTCCAAGGACACGTCGTCGGTCAGGAAGTAACCGAGGCGAACACCAGGATTGGTGCCGTCGTTCTTGAAGTTACGCTCGCTGTCGTAGTACTGCTTGGTGACGTTGCCTTCAATTTCGACTGCGCCTTGGCCTTGTGCCAGAGCGCCGAAGGAAGTTGCGGCAACAAAAGAACCAATGGCCAAGCCCAAGGTGTTTTTCAATTTCATCCGTTAAATCCCCATCTGGTGATTGTTAAGTAGTCCCACCAAACCCGGGGGACAACTCGTCGACAAGTTTAGCAGACCTTGTCGATACGTTAGAGATATTTGCGACTCACTAAGTTTCGGTGAGGCCCGCAAATTTCTCGCGTAGCTTGTCGAGCGCACGCTTGTAGCGCATTTTCGTGGCGCTCAGGCCCATGTGCATGATGTCGGCGATCTCCTGGAACTCCAGCTCTGCGACAAATCGTAGCACCAGGATTTCGCGGTCGATCGGGTTCACATGAACCAGCCATTTATCCAGCCCGCCTTTCTCTTCCGGTTTGGGGGCCTTCTCTTCAGAGGCCTCCTCGAGCGGATCGAGACTTAGCGCATCCATCAAACGACGTTTGCGCCGCTCCTTGCGGTACTGGGTGATGCATTCGTTGTAGGTGATGCTGTAGAGCCAGGTCTTGAATTTCGACTTGCCTTCGAAATTCTTCAGGCCGTACAGCACCTTCAACATCACCTCCTGACAGACATCGTCAGCATCCCGATCGTTCCCCAGATAACGTGCACACACGTTAAAAAGGGTCCGCTGGTAGCGCCGCATGAGCTCTTCATAGGCGCGAGTAACATGAAAAAGCTCCTCATGCGAACGCGCCACCAACTCCTCATCAGTGAGCTCGCGGGGGTCGTAACGCATGGGCAGCGAGTGAACTTTATTCAAAACAAATCTGGCCGACAGTCAGGTCATTGTCGCCGCTCGCCCTGCCTGGGCGATTTTGCGGCGGCATACATTAGCAGGATTTGCCCGGTTAGCGGCTACTGACCCGCTGCTCCAGGAGGATCCGGTTCGACAGCGATACCAGTTCACCCTCGTCGGTGAGCACGGTCGTCTTGACCGTGCCGATCTCTTCGATCTGCCCCTCGACCTCGCCAATCTGGACCTGCTGGCCGACCTGATAGAGCTCACGTACGTAAATTCCAGCCAGGATCTGCCCGGCGATTTCACGGCTGCCCAGGCCCATGGCCAGCGCAACTGCCAGACCAACGGTAATCAACCCGATGACAATCACGTGGTTGAGCAGGTCGGTCTTGACCTCCAACTGGCTGATGGCCACCGAAATGCTGATGATGATGACCAGGCCCTGGGCGATACGCCCGACCCCTGCGGCGTATTCCAGGCCGATGCCCTCGGCGGCACCGCGCACCAGGCCGTTGACGATCTGGGCCAGCAGCACACCGGCCAGCAGCACCAGCGCACCGCCAAACACCTTGGGCAGGTACAGCGCCAGCATGTCCAGGGTCGCCGAAACACGTTCAAGCCCCAGGGATTCGGCGGCCGAAACCAGGAAGATCAGCAGCACGAACCAGTAGACGATCTTGCCGATCAGCGTCGAGATCGGCACCTGGATGCCCACCCGGCTGAGCATCTTGGTCAGGCCGGTGCCGCCCATCAGGCGATCCAGGCCAAGCTTGGCCAGCAGCTTGGACAACAGGGTATCGAGCAGCTTGGCAACCACAAAGCCCAGCAGCACCACCACCAGCGCCCCAAACAGGTTGGGGATGAAGTTGGCGACTTTGGTCCACAAGGCGGTCATCGCCGCCACCAGGCTCTGGGTCCAGAGATCAAGTTCCATAATCAATCAGCCTTATCAGCTTTACGGGCAGAAGCGTTACGACGCACCGGCGCGACATGCGCCGAGCCATTGTTCACTGCGATCATCAGCGCCTGGCTCCAACGGCCGAGCAGGCTGAACAGATCGCCCGCGCCTACCTGACGGTTGGCGGTCTTGAGGACCCGGCCCAGGCAGGCGTCGTCGTCGCGGTCTTTGCCGGACGGCGAGGCCTTGAGCAGGTCCCGCAGGGATTCTTCAAACGGATCGTGCATGGGCACCTCGCGCAATGTCTGTCAAAGACGAGACGCTCATAGGGCGGGTCACATGAACAATCTGCGCAAATGTTGTAGGAAATTTCAAGAAAGTGCCCCTATACCCAGCGAAGACGGCGAAACAGCCACCATTGGCCCAGGGCCAGCACGAGCACCAGCAAGCTGGCATAAAGGAAACCATAGGGATTTTCCGAACCCGGAATGCCCCCCACGTTGATGCCCAGCAAGCCGGTCAAAAAGCTCATGGGCAGGAAGATACAGGTGATGATTCCGAAGCGGTACATGGTCTTGTTCATGCGTTCGCTCAGGCGCCGGTCCTCGCTTTCAAGCACCAGCGCCACGCGCTCGCGGGTCAGTTCCAGCTCTTCAAGGTAGCGGATCAGGCTGTTGTTGAGCTCGTTCCAGTAGTCGGCATCGTCCGGCGCGAACCATGGCCATTTGTTGCGCGCCAGCTGCGCATAGATTTCCCGCTGCGGCGCCAGGAACCGACGCAGGCCGGCGGCGCGCCGCCGCATCTGCTGCAGGCTGCCGTGCTCAGGCGTATACCGTTCGTCGGATTCGAGTTTTTCTTCCTCTTCATCCACCACTTCGGACAGGTCCGACACCAGCGCCTGGACCTTTTCGGTCAGCAACTGGGCCAGGCTCAGCAACAGCTCGGAGGCCGTGGTCGGGCCACGCCCCTCGTCCAGTTGCTGAAGCAGCTCGTCGGTGGCCCGCAGCGGCCGCAGGCGCAGCGAAATCACCCGCTGCGCCTGGGCGAAGATACGCACCGACACCATGTCTTCGGGTTCGGCGCCCGGGTTGAGGTTGACCCCGCGCAGAAACAGCAACATCTGCGCGTCCGGTAAAGGCACCAGGCGCGGCCGGGTGTTTTCCTCCAGCAGCAGGTCACAGGCGAAGGGGCTCAGGCCGCTGTCATGGCGCAGCCAGGTCTGGGTTTGCGGGTGGCTGCGATCCCAGTGCAGCCACAGGCTCTGCTCCGGCTGCAACTGCAGATCGTCCAGTTCGGTTCGAGCGATCGAACGCGCACCGCCCTTGCCATCGAGTACCAGGGCATGCACCAGCCCCCACTGCGCGTTTTCTTCCTCGAACATCCCTACCCCACGCACCGTCAGCGAAAATTACTCGGGCATCTTCAACGGGCTGGGCGACACGATGACACCGTTGTTGTCAGCGTACACGTACTCCCCCGGCCGGAAGGTCACACCAGCGAACGTGACCACCACATTCAGGTCACCAATGCCGCGCTTGTCGGTCTTCATCGGGTGGCTGGCCAGCGCCTGCACACCCAGATTGGTTTGCGCCAGCGCATCCACGTCACGCACGCAACCGTAGATCACCAGCCCTTCCCAGCCATTCTTGGCGGCCTTCTCGGCAATCATGTCACCCAGCAGTGCCCGGCGCAGCGAACCGCCGCCGTCGACCACCAGCACCTTGCCCTTGCCATCCAGGTCGGCTTGCGCCTTTACCAGCGAGTTGTCCTCGAAGCACTTGACGGTGACGATCTGACCGCCGAACGAATCGCGGCCGCCGAAGTTGCTGAACATCGGCTCCAGCACCTGCACCAGGTCCGGGTAGGCGTCACACAAGTCGGGGGTAAGGTAATGCATGGGAAACTCCTGTCGATGGCCAATTGAATGGAAAGCGGATTTCACACGTTCACTGAAAAGACGAAGCCGGCGCACCGGCGTTTAACCAAGGCTACACGCCGACGGGCTGCGGGTCACCTGTCTCGGCCGGGGCCAGCATGGCCTGCGGGTCGCTCAGCCAGCGCTCCACCAGCGGCCACACCTGGGCCTGGGCCGGTTTGCTGACCAGCATATCGACATGACCGAAATTGTCGAAGCCTTCCTCGCGCCCCAGCCGCACGAAACGCTTGTGCTCGCTGCCTATTTGCTCGAACAACTTGCGACAGGCCCACACCGGGTCCTGGTGATCTCCGGCCCCAGCCACCGCCAGCACCGGCACGCGCACCTCGGCAAGCCCGGCCCACCAGTCGCTCTGCTTGTCGCCAAAGCGTCCGAACAGGCCGAACCAGCGCATGCTTTCCAGCGCCAGGCCGATGGGCTCATCTTCGGGCCCGCGCTTGAGCCGCGAACCTGACAGGTGTGCAAAGCGCCTGAGCAGCAGGCGCCCGCCCCACTCCACCGGTGGGATTTTCAATGGCCAGTAGGTTCGGCTGACCTGGGTGCCGAAAAAGGCCACACTGGCGACCTGCTCCTGGGCCAGGTAAGCCCCGCCCAATGCTGCCGCCAGCGTGGTACCGCCCAGCGAGTGGCCAAGCCAGTGCGGGGTGCGCCCGCTCACCTCGCACACGAACGCGGCAATTGCCGGCAGATCGTAACGGGCATAGTCCGCCACACGGTTGTGGCGGTAGTCGCGGTTGCGGGGTGACAGCCCATGGCCGCGCATTTCCGGTATCCACACGTCGAAACCGGCGCGTGCCAGGGTCGCGCCCAGGCCGATACCGCGCGGCGAGAACCAGAAGCGCCGGTTGGAAAAGCTGCCATGCAACAGGATGACCGGGGCACCGCGCACCTCGCTCTGGTCGGCCATGCCAAGGCGTGTCAGCGCCAGCTCGACCGTACGGTCGGGGCTGTTGCCGGCCTTGAGCCGATACACGTCTTCGCTGAGGTCGCCGCGCCGCTCGGCACTGAGCAGGGCAACGGGAAAAAGAGTACTGCTGCTTTGCATAGGTTACTTGCACAAAAAAGGGCGAGCCCATCACTGGATCACGCCCTGAAAATCCGTTGAAGCGGCCGCCCGACGCCTCCTGGCTGGCGGCCGCTCCTCTTCAGCGCATCAGGCCTGGGCCTGGCCCTCGGCCAGGAAGAACCAGGTTTCGAGCACCGAGTCAGGGTTCAGCGAGACGCTTTCGATGCCCTGCTCCATCAGCCACTTGGCCAGGTCAGGGTGATCGGACGGGCCCTGGCCGCAGATACCGATGTACTTGCCGGCCTTGTTGCAGGCCTGGATGGCGTTGGCCAGCAGCTTCTTGACCGCAGGGTTACGCTCGTCGAACAGGTGCGCAATGATGCCGGAGTCGCGGTCCAGGCCCAGGGTCAGCTGGGTCAGGTCGTTGGACCCGATGGAGAACCCGTCGAAGTACTCGAGGAACTCATCGGCCAGGATCGCGTTGGAGGGCAGCTCGCACATCATGATCACACGCAGGCCGTTGACGCCACGGCCCAGGCCGTTCTCGGCCAGCAGGTCGACCACCTGGCTGGCTTCGCCCAGGGTGCGTACGAACGGCACCATGATCTCGACGTTGGTCAGGCCCATTTCGTCGCGCACGCGCTTGAGTGCACGGCACTCGAGCTCGAAGCAGTCACGGAACGATTCGCTGATGTAGCGCGAGGCGCCACGGAAGCCCAGCATCGGGTTTTCTTCTTCCGGCTCGTACAGCTTGCCGCCGATCAGGTTGGCGTACTCGTTGGACTTGAAGTCCGACAGGCGCACGATGACCTTCTTCGGCCAGAACGCTGCGGCCAGGGTGCTGATGCCCTCGACCAGCTTCTCGACGTAGAAACCGACCGGATCGCCGTAGCCGGCAATGCGCTTGTCGACGCTTTCCTTGAGCTCGGCCGGCAGGCCGGCATAGTTGAGCAGTGCCTTGGGGTGCACGCCGATCATGCGGTTGATGATGAATTCCAGGCGCGCCAGGCCGACACCGGCGTTGGGCAGCTGGGCAAAATCGAATGCGCGATCCGGGTTGCCGACGTTCATCATGATCTTGAACGGCAGGTCGGGCATGGCATCTACCGAGTTCTGGCGAATGTCGAAGCCCAGCTCGCCTTCGAAGATGAAGCCGGTATCGCCTTCGGCGCACGACACGGTCACGCCCTGGCCATCCTTGAGCAGCTGGGTGGCGTTGCCGCACCCGACCACCGCTGGAATGCCCAGTTCACGGGCAATGATCGCGGCGTGGCAGGTACGCCCGCCACGGTTGGTGACAATGGCGCTGGCGCGCTTCATCACCGGTTCCCAGTCCGGGTCGGTCATGTCGGACACCAGCACGTCGCCTGGCTGGACCTTGTCCATCTCCGACACGTCCTTGATGATCCGCACCTTGCCGGCACCGATGCGCTGGCCGATGGCACGGCCTTCCACCAGCACGGTGCCGGTTTCCTTGAGCAGGTAGCGCTCCATGACGTTGGCCTGGGCGCGGCTCTTCACGGTTTCAGGGCGCGCCTGCACGATGTACAGCTTGCCGTCGTCACCGTCCTTGGCCCACTCGATGTCCATCGGGCACTTGTAGTGCTGCTCGATGATCATGGCCTGCTTGGCCAGCTCGCTGACTTCTTCGTCGCTCAGGCAGAAACGGGTGCGGTCAGCCTTGTCGACATCGACGGTCTTGACCGAACGACCGGCCTTGGCCTCGTCGCCGTAGATCATCTTGATGGCCTTGCTGCCCAGGTTGCGGCGCAGGATGGCCGGGCGCCCGGCTTGCAGGGTGCCCTTGTGCACGTAGAATTCGTCGGGGTTGACTGCGCCCTGCACGACGGTTTCGCCCAGGCCGTAGGCGCCGGTGATGAACACCACGTCACGGAAACCCGACTCGGTGTCCAGGGTGAACATCACGCCGGCGGTGCCGGTTTCGGAACGCACCATGCGCTGCACGCCGGCCGACAGGGCCACCAGCTTGTGGTCGAAGCCCTGGTGCACGCGGTAGGAAATGGCGCGGTCATTGAACAGCGAGGCGAACACTTCCTTGGCCGCGCGGATCACGTTGTCCACGCCGCGGATGTTCAGGAAGGTTTCCTGCTGCCCGGCAAACGAGGCATCCGGCAGGTCTTCGGCAGTGGCCGAGGAACGCACGGCGACAGCCATGTTCGGGTTGCCCTGGGACATTTCGGCGAAGGCGGTACGGATTTCGGTGTTCAGCCGCTCGGGGAATTCGGCTTCCATGATCCACTGGCGGATCTGTGCGCCGGTGCGGGCCAGGGCATTGACGTCATCCACATCCAGCGCGTCGAGGGCGGCATGGATCTGGGCGTTCAGGCCGCTCTGCTCGAGAAAGTCACGATACGCCTGAGCCGTAGTGGCAAAGCCGCCGGGGACCGATACACCGGCGCCCGCGAGATTACTGATCATCTCTCCGAGGGATGCGTTCTTGCCCCCCACATGCTCTACATCATGGACGCCGAGCTTATCGAGGGAAACTACGTACTCTACCAAGGTGATCTCTCCACTAACTGTGTTGGAAAAGCTCATGACGCCGGTCAGTTCGCTGTGACCGTACCGGGCGTTTGTGGCCTGGACCTGGAAAATAAGTGAGAATGCCGACCAGGGATGTTCGGCAAACCGAACGTATCATATCCAAGAATCGTCACCAGCTTAAGGCCCAAGGCGCAAATGAAACGATCTGCTTTCTTTATTTCCGACGGCACCGGCATCACTGCCGAAACGCTGGGACAAAGCTTGTTGGCACAATTCGAGAGCATCGGGTTCAACAAGTTCACGCGACCGTACATCGACACCGTGGACAAAGCGCGCACCATGGTACAGCAAATCAATACCGCCGCAGAACGCGACGGCGTGCGCCCGATCATCTTCGACACCATCGTCAACCAGGATATCCGCGAGATCCTGGCTACCTCCAACGGCTTCATGATCGACATCTTCTCGACCTTCCTGGCGCCGCTGGAACAGGAGCTGACCGCCCATTCGTCGTATTCGGTGGGCAAATCGCACTCGATCGGCGGCAACTCCAACTACATGGAGCGCATCGAGGCGGTGAACTTCGCCCTGGACAACGACGACGGTGCGCGCACCCACTACTACGACAAGGCCGACCTGATCCTGGTGGGCGTATCGCGCTGCGGCAAGACCCCCACCTGCCTGTACATGGCCATGCAGTTCGGCATTCGCGCAGCCAACTACCCGCTGACCGAAGACGACATGGAGCGCCTGCAGCTGCCACCGGCCTTGAAGAACCACCAGCACAAGCTGTTCGGCCTGACCATCGACCCCGACCGCCTCACTGCCATTCGCCACGAGCGCAAGCCCAACAGCCGCTACGCCAGCTTTGCCCAGTGCGAGTTCGAGGTGCGCGAAGTGGAGAACCTGTTCCGGCGCGAGAACATTCCCAACATCAACTCCACGCATTTTTCGGTGGAAGAGATATCCGCCAAGATCCTGGTGGAGAAAGGCGTGGAGCGGCGCTTCAAGTAAGCCGCCCGGCCGGCCTTGCCGGCGCAGCGGCCCACCCCGCCAAAAGAAAGCCCCGGCACAGGCCGGGGCTTCTTTTTACCTGCTACACACTCACGACGGCACCGCCGCCGACTGCCCGCTCAGCGCCAGGTCAACCAGCTCGCGGTTGGCCACCGCGTACATGGCGTAATCGGTGCCGGTGGCCGCACGCAGCTCATCGAGCATCGCGCGCCAGCGCTCCACCATCACCGCATGCTGCGCCAGCCACAAGGCTACCCGCGCATCCATGTCGGCAGGCGCATCGACCATCTGCAACACGGAGATGGTGATGGCGCGCTGCTGCAGGTCGATGTCATCGCGAAACGCTTCACGTGCCAGTGCCTGCCAGTTGTTCTCCACCGGCAGGTTGCTGATTTCCTGCAGGTACCAGGTCAGGTCCAACGCGCTGCCGACGGCGAAGAACGCCTTGGCCACCTCGGCCGGGTCCTGGCCGGTCACATCGGAAGCCTCGATGATCGGCAACAGGGTGTACAGGTGCGTAGTGCCAGCCACCATGCGCGCCAGCAGCTCCGGCACGCCGGCTTCGACGAAGCCCTGGTAGCGGGTCATCCAGCGCTCGCGGGTCGGCCCCTCCAGCAGTTCGTCCAGCTTGAGCCCCAGCGCCGCGATCTTGGGCCCGAAGTGGGCCACGTCACGCCCGGCATCCTGCTCGTTGCGACGGCTGCGCAGGAACCAGCGCGTGGCCCGGCGGCCCAGGCGCATCAGCTCGTCCATCAGCGTCAGCTGCACTTCGGCGGGCACCAGGTAGTCCAGCGCCTCGATCTGGCGGAACCAGTGCGGCAGGTGGAAGATGTCGCGCACGATCACGTAGGCACCGGCCACGTTCGCCGGGCTCATGCCCGTGGACTCCTTGAGCCGCTGCACGAAGGTGATGCCCATGTTGTTGACCAGGTCGTTGGCGATCTGGGTGCTGACGATCTCGCGCTTGAGGCGATGGCGGCGCATGGCCTCGGCGAACTTGTTCACCAGCGACGGCGGGAAGGCCGTCTCCATGTCGCGGGTCAGGTAGTCGTCATCCGGCACCAGCGACTGCAGCAGGGCTTCCTTGAGGTCGATCTTGCTGTACGAGATCAGCACCGACAGCTCGGCCCGGGTCAGGCCCTGGTTGGCCGCAATGCGCTCGGCCAGTTGCTCTTCGGTAGGCAGGAACTCGATGGCCCGGTCCAGCTTGCCGCGACTTTCCAGGTCGGCCATCAGGCGCTTGTACTCGGAAATCCGCTCACGCGCCCGGCGCGCCGCCAGCGACAGTGCCTGGGTCTGCTTGTAGTTGTTGCCCAGCACCAGCGCAGACACTTCGTCGGTCATGCTGCCCAGCAACTGGTTGCGCTGCTTCTCGGTCATGTCACCGGCCTGCACCACCTCGTTGAGCAGGATCTTGATGTTGACCTCGTGGTCGGAGCAGTCCACGCCACCGGCGTTGTCGATGAAGTCGGTGTTGGTCGCGCCGCCGTTGAGGCCGAACTCGACCCGACCCAGCTGGGTCATGCCCAGGTTGCCGCCCTCGCCCACCACCTTGCAGCGCAGCTCGTTGCCGTCCACGCGCAACGCGTCGTTGGCCTTGTCGCCCACATCGGCGTGGCTCTCTTCGCTGGACTTGACGTAGGTGCCGATACCGCCGTTCCACAGCAGGTCGACCGGCGCCTTGAGCAGCGCATTGAGCAGCTCGGTCGGGGTCAGCTTGTCGGCCTCGATGGCAAAGCGTTCCTTCATCTGCGGGCTGATGGCGATACTCTTGGCACTGCGCGAGAAGATCCCGCCACCTTCGGACATGATGCTGGTGTCGTAGTCGCTCCAGGCCGACCGCGGCAGGTCGAACAGGCGCTTGCGCTCGGCAAAGCTGCTGGCAGGCTCCGGGTTTGGGTCGATGAAGATATGCAGGTGGTTGAAGGCAGCCACCAGTTGCAGCTTGTCGGACATCAGCAGGCCGTTGCCGAACACGTCGCCGGCCATGTCGCCCACACCGACCACGGTGATCGGGTCCTGCTGCACGTTGATGCCACGCTCGCGGAAATGGCGCTGCACGCCAACCCACGCACCACGGGCGGTAATCCCCATCTTCTTGTGGTCGTAGCCGGCCGAACCGCCCGAGGCAAAGGCGTCGCCCAGCCAGAAGCCGTAGTCGATGGCGATGCCGTTGGCGATATCCGAGAAGGTCGCGGTGCCCTTGTCGGCCGCGACCACCAGGTACGGGTCGTCATCGTCGTGACGCACCACGTTGACCGGCGGCACCAGCACGCCGTCCTTGAGGTTGTCGGTAATGTCCAGCAGGCCGGAAATGAAGATGCGGTAGCAGGCGATGCCTTCGGCCTGGATATCGTCGCGGCTGCCGCCCAGCGGCAGGCGGCGCGGCAGGAAGCCACCCTTGGCGCCCACCGGCACGATCACCGAGTTCTTCACCTGCTGCGCCTTCACCAGGCCCAGCACTTCGGTACGGAAGTCCTCTTCGCGGTCCGACCAGCGCAGCCCGCCGCGTGCCACGTTGCCAAAGCGCAGGTGCACGCCCTCGACCCGCGGCGAATACACGAAGATCTCGAACTTGGGCACCGGCTTGGGCAGCTCGGGAATCAGCCTTGGGTTGAACTTGAAGCTGAAGTACGACTTGGCCTGGCCATTGGCGTCGGTCTGGTAGAAGTTGGTGCGCAGGGTGGCCTTGATCAGGTCCAGGTAGCGACGCAGGATGCGGTCTTCGTTGAGCACCTGCACATCGTCCAGCGCGCTCAGGATCGCCTGTTCCAGGCGTTGCTGTTTGTCGTCCAGGTCATCCCCGGCCAGCTTGCGCGCCAGGTAGAAGCGGGTCTTGAACAGCCGGGTCAGCTCGCGGGCGATGTCGGTATGGTTGTTCAGGGTGCTGGCGATGTAGCCCAGGTCGAAGCCCAGGCGAATCTGCTTGAGGTAGCGGGCATAGGCGCGCAGCAGCGCCACGTCGCGCCACGGAAGGCCGGCGGTCAGCACCAGACGGTTGAACGCATCGTTTTCGGCGTCGCCGTTGACGATGTGCACGAAGGCATCCTGCAGGGTGTCGTTGAGCTGCTGGATATCCAGGTTCAGGCCTTCGCTGTAGGTGAAGGCAAAGTCATGAATCCAGAATTCGCGGCCATTGCTGTGGCGAAGGCGGTACGGGAACTCGCCCAGTACGCGCAGGCCCAGGTTTTCCAGGATCGGCAGCACGTCCGACAGCGCCAGCGGGGTGTCGGCGTGGTACAGCTTGCAGTGCAGCTGCTGTTTGCCGGCCTGGGTCAGCGGCTGGTAGAAGCTCATCACCAGCGGCTTGCTGTCGGACAGGGTCAGCAGGTGCTGCATGTCCACCACCGCCGAATGCGCGGCAAAGCGCTCGCGGTAGCCGGCCGGGAAGCCTTTGGGGAAGTCGGCCAGCACATTGGTGCCCTGGGCCTCGCCGAAGCTCTCGACGGTCAGGCTGGCATAGTCGTCCTGCCACGAACGGCAGGCCTGCACCACTTCGTTTTCCAGCTGCTGGGGGTCGATGTCGATGCGGTTTTTCGGATCGACCCGCAGAATCAGTTGCACGCGGGCCAGCACCGACTCGGAGAAGAAGGTCCAGAACTCGCAGTCGCTGGCCTTCAGGCGCTCCATCAGCACCTGCTGGATCTTCTGGCGCACCTCGGTGGAATAGATGTCGCGCGGCACATAGGCCAGGCAATAGCAGAAGCGCCCGTAGGGGTCCTTGCGCAGGAACACGCGAATCTTGTTGCGCTCCTGGATCTGCACGATCGACATCACGGTGCTGAACAGCTCATCCACCGGGGTCTGGAACAGGTCGTCGCGCGGCAGCACCTCGAGTACCTGGGCCAGCTCCTTGCCCAGGTGGGCCTTGGCGTCGAAGCCCGAACGGCGCTCCACTTCGGCGACCTTGCCGCGAATGTACGGGATCACCCGCACACTTTCGCCATACACCGACGAGGTGTACAGGCCCATGAAGCGGCATTCCTTGATCACCTTGCCGTCGGCGTCCAGCTGGCGGATCGACACGTAGTCCGGGTAGGCCGGGCGGTGCACGCGGCTGGGGTGCGCGGCCTTGGCGAACGACAGCAGCAGCGGCTCGTTGAGGTAATTGACGGCGTAGTCTTCGATGCGCAGGTCGTCGGCGCTTAGGCCGCTGCGCAGGCGGCGGGTCAGGCCGAGGAAGGACTGCTCGTCATACTCCAGCTGGCCGCCCTGGGCGTCGGCCTTGACCACGAACTCTTCGTAGCCCAGGAAGGTGAAATGGTTGCTCACCAGCCATTGCAGGAAGCTCTTGACCTCGTCCTTCTCGGCAGCGGCCGGGGCGTAGGCCGTGTGGTCGATCAGCTCGAGCAGCTCGCGCACCTTGGCCTTCATCGGCTCGAAATCGGCCACCACCACGCGCACTTCGGCCAGCACCTGCTCCAACTCGCGGGCCAGCAGGTTGAGCTCGGCGGCATTGGCGCAGCGGTCGATCTCCAGGTACATCAGCGATTCCTGCAGGATGCCCTCACCCTGGGTGCCCTTGGGCAGAATCTCCAGCAGCTCGCCCTTGGCCCCGCGACGCACGCTGAGCACGGTGGTCTGCAGGGTATGGATGCTGTAGCCGCGGCGGTTGAGCTCGGTACGCACCGAGTCGACCAGAAACGGCAGGTCATGGTGCAGCACTTCCACGGCCGTGTGGGTGGACTGCCAGCCGTGGCGTTCGTAATCGGGGTTGTAGACCCGAACCTGGGGTTCGGTGTGGTCGAAGCGTTCGATGATGCGCCAGGCCGAGAGGGTGCAGCCGGCCAGGTCGGAGAGGCGACGCTGGGTCAATTCGTCAAGAGAGATGATGCCAAAGAACTGCTCGGCAAACAGCGCCACTTGTGGCAGTGCCTGTTCCCCGATGTGCTGCGCCAGGGCCGCCTGCAGTTGATGCTGGAAGTCGGCTTTGCTGGCTGCGGTGAAAAACGCCATCTGTGGTACTCCGCTTGGGCTTGTTATTGAGTGAAGCGTCGCGCACATGCCGTCATGCTCGGATCAACCATAGCCAACCACACGCTGGGTGTCGTCGGGTTGTCCATCGACAGGGCAGCTTAACGACTGGCCGGTCACCCCTGCTTGCGATGCTGCGACATATTCGGTCAATCAGCGGCAGGCGGCGATTTATCCATTGACCGAAGACTGGCACACTCGCGTTTCACTTCTTGACCACCGAGCCGTCCATGCAACTGACCACCCCCCTGCTCTTCGCCACCCCCTGCGATGATGAAGAAGACAACATGGCCACCCTGTGCTGCCACAGCGACAAGGGCCAGATGTTCCTCATGACCCGCTACCCGGACGAAGACACGGTGGACATCACCCTGGATGACGAACCGAGCACACTGGACGGCATCAAGGTCACCCTCAGTGCCAGGCGCCTGCTGATCGAAGTGGCGCCGGGAGACGCCGACGTGTTCAACGGCGCCGATCATCTGGAAATCACCCTCAGCAGCGACGGCACCGACCTCGCCGAAGTCGAGCAGACCCTGCAGAACATCCTCAAGGGCACCGGCACCTACGTCAGCGAGCTGTAACCCCGTCAAGGAGCCCCCATGCCCCAGCCGATCTTCGACGCCCACTGCCACATCATCGACCCGCGCTTCGCGCTGGTGCCCAACAACGGCTACCTGCCCGAGGCCTTCACCACCGAAGACTACCTGGCGGTCGTCACGCCGCTGGGCATCTGCGGCGGCGCGGTGGTGTCGGGCTCGTTCCAGGCCTTCGACCAGGGCTACCTGCTGGCCGCCTTGAAACAGCTGGGCCCAGGCTACGTGGGGGTGACCCAGGTGCCGGCCGGCATCAGCGATGCCGAGCTGCTCGCGCTGGATGCCGCCGGCGTGCGTGCGCTGCGCTTCAACCTCAAGCGCGGCGGCTCGGCGCAGGCCGATCAGCTCGAAGCCATGGCCCTGCGCGTGTTCGAGCTGGCCGGCTGGCACGTCGAGCTGTACGTCGATTCGCGCGAGCTGGGCGAGCTGACCCCGCTGCTGCGCCGCTTGCCGGCGGTGAGCATCGATCACCTGGGCCTGCGCCGCGACGGCCTGCCGGCGCTGCTGCAACTGGCCGAGGCAGGTGTGCGCATCAAGGCCTGCGGCTTTGGCCGGGTCGATTTCGATGTGGCCGCTGCCTTGCGCGACATCGATGCCGCCAACCCCCACGCCCTGATGTTCGGCAGCGACCTGCCCTCCACCCGCGCACCGCGCCCGTTCGACCCGGCCGATATCCAGCTGATCCGCCACACGCTGGGCAGCACCAGTGTCGAGCGCGTGCTGTGGGGTAACGCACGGGCGTTCTATCGCCTGCAACCCCAGGCACATTCTTGACAACATGCAACTGCACGGGCATTGTCTGACAACCTGACCTACTGGCTTTATCCTTCATGCTCGAGCTTCAACGCCCCGACACCCTGGTGGAACGCGTCGTCAGCGCCATCCGCACCGAGATCGACTCGGGGCGCCTGGCTGCCGAAGCACGCCTGCCCACCGAGCAGCAACTGGCCGAACAGCTGAATGTCAGCCGCTCGGTGGTGCGCGAGGCGATCTCCCAGCTCAAGGCCGATGGTGTACTGATCGCCCGGCGCGGGCTGGGCTCGTACATTTCGCAGAATCCGACCGGCACGGTGTTCCGCTTCCCCAGCAACAACGGGCGCAGTGCCGACCTGGTGCAGATGTTCGAAGTGCGCCTGTGGATCGAAACCCAGGCCGCTTCGATTGCCGCCCAGCGCCGCGACCAGGCAGACCTGGCGCGCATGGCCAAGGCCCTGCAGGAAATGATCGACAAGCGCAGCCAGTTCGACGTGGCGGCGGCTGCCGACGTGGAGTTTCACCGCGCAATTGCCGAAGCCAGCAAGAACGACTACTTCGTCGCCTTCCATGACTTTCTGCGCGGCCAGCTGGCTGCCGCGCGCAAGACCGCGTGGGAGAACTCGGCGGCGCATTCGGTGGGCGGCTCGGCCGACGCCAATCGCGAACACCAGGCGCTATACCAGGCGATTGCCGACGGCGACCGCCAGCGCGCCGCGGCCTGCGCCGAAGCGCACCTGCGGGCCTCGGCCAAGCGCCTGAAGCTGGACCTGCCAGCCATGGAATGAACATCACGTGACGGGCGCTGCCGGTCAGCGCCCTTTTCTTCGCACTACTTAGTCTGACAACCTGATAACCAGATAAGAATACCAAGGTGACCCCTGCATGATTTACGACTACTGCATCATCGGCGGCGGCATCGTCGGCCTCGCCACCGCCATGGCGCTGCTCAAGCGCCAGCCTGGCGCCTCGCTGGTCATCCTGGAGAAGGAAACCACACTGGCCCGGCACCAGACCGGCCACAACAGCGGGGTCATCCACGCCGGCATCTACTACGCACCCGGCAGCCTCAAGGCCGACCTGTGCAAGCGCGGCGCCCAGGCCACCAAGGACTTCTGCGACACCCACGCCATCAAGTACGAGGTGTGCGGCAAGCTGCTGGTGGCGTCCAACCCGCTCGAGGTGCAACGCATGCAGGCGCTGTACGAGCGCTCGCAGCAGAACGGGCTGAAGGTCGAGCGCCTGGATGCCGCCGAACTGCGCCGTCGTGAGCCGAACATCGTCGGCCTGGGCGGGCTGTTCCTCGATGCCACCGGCATCGTCGACTACAAGCAGGTGTGCCAGGCCATGGCCAAGGTCATCCAGGCCGCCGGCGGCGAGATCTGCCTGGACACCCGCGTGGCGGCGATCGCCGAAAGCGGCGACAGCGTCACCATCAGCAGCGAAGACCGCGTATGGCGCGCCAGGCAGCTGGTCGCCTGCGCCGGCCTGCAGTCGGACCGCCTGGCGGCGCTGGCCGGGGTCAGGATCGACCACCAGATCATCCCGTTTCGCGGCGAATACTTCCGCCTGCCAGCCACCAAGAACCAGATCGTCAATCACCTGATCTACCCGATCCCCGACCCGGAGCTGCCGTTTCTGGGCGTGCACCTCACCCGCATGATCGACGGCAGCGTCACTGTCGGGCCGAATGCGGTGCTGGGCCTGGGCCGCGAGAACTACGGCAAGTTCTCGATCAACTGGCGCGACGTGGCGCAGTACGCCCGCTTCCCCGGCTTCTGGAAAACCCTGTGGAACAACCTCGGTTCGGGCACCACCGAGATGAAGAACTCGCTGTTCAAGCGCGGCTACCTGGAACAGTGCCGCAAATACTGCCCTTCGCTCGAGGTCGACGACCTGCTGCCCTACGAGGCGGGCATCCGCGCCCAGGCAGTGATGCGTGACGGCACCCTGGTGCACGACTTCCTGTTCGCCGAGACCCCGCGCATGGTCCACGTGTGCAACGCACCGTCGCCGGCAGCCACCTCGGCCATCCCGATCGGCGAAATGATCGCCGACCGCCTGCTCACACCACGCTGATCCGCATTGCTGCACGGGCGCCCGCCGCCCGCTTGAAAATAACTACAAAGACCAACAAGGAATCTCTCGATGTCGGTACATGAAGCGGTCACCTCCGCAACCGAAACCCCGGAACAGAACAGGAAGCGCCTGCGCAAGGTCGCGGCGGCCACCATCTTCGGCTCGATGCTGGAGTGGTACGACTTCTACCTGTACGCCACCATGGCGGCCATCGTGTTCTCGAAGATCTTCTTCGACGCCAGCAACCCTCAGGTTGCCTCGCTGCTGGCCTTCTCCACCTTTGCCATCGGCTTTATCGCCCGTCCGTTCGGCGGCGTGCTGTTCGGCTACCTGGGCGACCGTTTCGGGCGCAAGCAGGTACTGGTGGTGACCTTCTGCATGATGGGCCTGTGCACCACGCTGATCGGCCTGATCCCCAGCTACGCCAGCATTGGCATCTGGGCGCCGATCATCCTGGTGCTGGTGCGCATCATCCAGGGCCTGGGCGCGGGCGCCGAGCTGTCCGCCGCGGCCGTGACCAGCTACGAACATGCCAGCGAAGGCAAGCGCGGCAGTCAGGGTGCCTGGCCTGCGCTGGGGCTCAACCTGGGCCTGCTGCTGTCGTCGCTGACCGTGTACCTGCTGACCATGAACGGCAACGACTTCCTGCTCTCGGGCGGCTGGCGCATCCCGTTCATCTGCAGCATCGTGCTGGTGGGCGTGGGCTTCTGGGTACGCCGCAGCATTCCGGAAACCCCGCAGTTCGCCGAACTCGAGCAGGCGCCGAAAAAAGCCAAGGTGTCGCCGCTCAAGGCGCTGTTCAAGAACGACCTCAAGGGCCTGGCCGTGGTGTTCTTCGTGGCCATCGGCTACAACGCCCTGAGCTATATCTTCAAGACCTTCTCGCTGGCCTACCTGACCCAGTTCAAGGGTGTGGAGGCCCACGTGACCTCGCTGTCGGTGACCATTGCCAGCCTGGTGGCGATCGTGGCGGTGCCATGCTTCGGCTGGTTGTGCGACAAATGGAGCAGCAAGGCCGTGCTGATCATGGGCGGTCTGTTCTCGGTACTGTTCGCGTACCCGTTCATGGCCCTGCTCAACACCGCCGAGCCGCTGATGATCTACATCGCCATCGCCATTGGTACCGGCCTGCTGGCGCCGATGATGTTCGCCCCGCAGGGTTCGTTCCTCAGCCGCCAGTTCCCCACGGCCACGCGCTCATCGGGCTTTGGCACCGGGCGCGAGATCGGCACCGCGGTGGCCGGTGGCCTGGCGCCACTGGGCGGCCTGGCACTGGTGGCCAGCTCGCCGACCCATTCGACCGACGGCGTGGTGGCGATCCTGGCGATTGCCGCAGTGTTCGTGGTGGTGTTCGCCCTGTGTGACCAGGGGCGCAAGCACTCCAGCTTCAAGAACTGACTCGCCTGGCTAATCATCGCGGGTCAAGCCCGCTCCCACAAGAACAGCGCCGACCTTGTGGGAGCGGGCTTGACCCGCGATGGCGGCACCGATGATTTGTGATCTGCGCTCAAATTTACCCACCCACCATTAGTCGCCGCACCCCCGGATGGATTAAAGTATCAGCCCCTGCCCGGGCGTTGTTGCCCTCCCCCCGGGCGCACGCCCAGGAACCGTCCCGATGGAACATCGTGAAGCGCTCATCGCGCTGCGCACCTTTCTCTCCACCCAGATTCTTGGCCAGGAAAAACTGGTCGAGCGCCTGCTCATCGTGCTGCTCGCCGATGGTCATATGCTGGTGGAGGGTGCGCCGGGCCTGGCCAAGACCAAGGCCATCAAGGAACTCGCCGAAGGCGTCGAGGCGCAGTTCCACCGCATCCAGTTCACCCCCGACCTGCTGCCCGCCGACATCACCGGCACCGAAATCTATCGCCCTGAAACCGGCAGCTTCGTGTTCCAGCAGGGTCCGATCTTCCACAACCTGGTGCTGGCCGACGAAATCAACCGCGCCCCGGCCAAGGTCCAGTCGGCCCTGCTCGAGGCCATGGCCGAGCGCCAGGTCAGCGTGGGGCGCAGCACCTACGAGCTGTCGCCCCTGTTCCTGGTGATGGCCACGCAGAACCCCATCGAGCAGGAAGGCACCTACCCGCTGCCCGAAGCCCAGCTCGACCGTTTCCTGATGCACGTGAAAATCGGCTTTCCCGATGCCGCCGTGGAGCGGCGCATCCTGCAGCAGGCGCGCGGCGAGGCGCTCAACGGCGAAACCAAGCCCGAACGCCGGGTCAGCCAGCAGGCGATCTTCGCCGCACGCAAGGAGATCCTCGGCCTGTACATGGCCGACGCAGTGGAGGAGTACCTGGTGCAACTGGTGATGGCCACCCGCACCGGTGCCAAGTACGACGCCGAACTCGGCGACTGGATCGCCTACGGCGCCAGCCCGCGCGGCTCCATTGCCCTGGACCGCTGCGCACGCGCCCACGCCTGGCTGGCCGGACGCGACTTCGTGAGCCCCGAAGACATCCAGGCGGTGCTGTTCGACGTGCTGCGCCACCGCATCATTCTTTCGTTCGAGGCCGAAGCGGCCGGTATCGACCAGGACCGGGTGATCCAGCGCATCCTCGACGTCGTCGCCGTGGCCTGAAGCCATGCCTCTTTCAGCGCAGGCCGAGCCCGGCATCCGCATCGGCCTTTCCGAGCTGATCGAGATGCGTCATCGCGTGCGCGAGGTGCAGCTGTTCTCCGCCCCTGGGCAACGCAGCCCGCTGGTGGGCCTGCATCACTCGCGCCTGCGCGGGCGCGGCGTGGACTTCGACCAGGTGCGCGTTTACCAGGCCGGCGACGATGTGCGCAACATCGACTGGCGAGTCACCGCCCGCACCCAGGAACCCCACACCAAGCTGTTCCACGAAGAGCGCGAGCGGCCTATCTTCATTTTGGTCGAACAGAGCCGACGCCTGTTCTTCGGCTCCGGGCTGATGTTCAAGTCGGTACTTGCCGCCCAGGCCGCCGCCCTGATCGGCTGGGCCGCGCTGGGCCACAACGACCGCATCGGCGGCCTGGTGTTCGGCGATAACGAGCACTATGAAATCAAGCCACGGCGCAGCAAGCAGAGCCTGCTGCAACTGCTCAACCGCCTGGCGCGGGTCAACCAGTCGCTGCACACCGAGGCCCAGCCCCAGGGCGACAACCTCAACATCGCCCTGCGCCGCGCCCGCGAAGTGCTGCGCCCGGGCAGCCTGGCCATCGTGATCTGCGACGAACGCGCGCTCACCCCCGGGGTGGAGCAACAGATGAGCCTGCTGGCGCGCCACTGCGACCTGCTGCTGCTGCCGGTGTCCGACCCACTCGACCACGCCCTGCCCGCCGCCGGCTTGTTGCGCTTTGCCCAGCGCGGCGCACAGCTGGAGCTCGATACCCTGGATGCCAACCTGCGCAAGAGCTATCGCCAGCAGAGCGAGGCACGCATCGAACGCTGGGAACTGCTGGCCCAGAAACTGCGCGTGGTGCTGATGCCCTTGAGCACCCAGAGCGAAATGATCGAGCAACTGCGCGAATACCTCGACCCGCAACGCTCGGGTAAAAGCCGATGAACCCACTGGACGCACTGCAACCGCTGATCGCCCCCGCCCCCATCGGCGCGTGGCCGCCCGCGCCGGGCTGGTGGGTGCTGCTGGCATTGCTGCCCGTGCTCGCCTGGGGCCTGTGGCGGCTGCGTCACTGGCGCCCGCGCAAGGCCCCGCTGCCACGCGCCGAACAACCGCTGGAACCGATCCGCATCGCCGCCCTGGCAGAGCTGGCGGCGCTGCCCAAGCCCTACGACGGCGCACCGGCCGGTGCCTGGCTGCAGCAGATCAACGCCCTGCTCAAACGCCTGTGCCGCAACCACTACCCCGACAGCCACAGTCACACCCTCAACGGGCGCAAGTGGTTGGCGTTTCTCGACAACCGCTGCCCGGCCGCCGGCCTGACCCGCTGGATGGTACTGGTGGAAGGCGCCTACAAGCCCGAGTGCCGGCTTGACGACAAGGCCATCGCCGGGCTCAACCAGGCGGTCGACACCTGGATTCGCAAACATGTTTGAACTGGCCTGGCCGTGGGTCTTCGCGCTGTTGCCGCTGCCGTGGCTGGCCCGTCTGCTGCTGCCGGCCGCCGACAGCGGCGAACCGGTGCTCAAGGTGAGCTTTCTGGACGAACTCGAAGGCCTGGCCGGGCGTCGCGCGCGGCTCAACCTGCCGACCTGGCGCCAGCAGGCGCCGTTCGTGCTGGTGTGGCTGCTGTTGCTGTGCGCCGCCGCGCGCCCACAATGGCTGGGCGAGCCGCTGCCGGTGGCCGCCAGTGGGCGCGACCTGCTGGTGGCGGTGGATGTATCCGGCTCGATGGACTTCCCCGACATGCGCTGGGACGACGAGGACGTCAGCCGCCTGACCCTGGTCAAGCAACTGATGGGCGACTTTCTGCAAGCGCGTGAAGGCGACCGCGTGGGGCTCATCCTGTTCGGCAGCCAGGCCTACCTGCAGGCCCCGCTGACGTTCGACCGACGCACCGTGCGCAGCTTTCTCGACGAGGCGCAGATCGGTATCGCCGGCAAGAACACCGCCATTGGCGATGCCATCGGCCTGGCGGTCAAGCGCCTGCGCATGCGCCCTGCGCAAAGCCGCGTGCTGATTCTGCTGACCGATGGCGCCAACAACGGCGGGCAGATCCATCCGCTGACCGCCGCGCGCCTGGCCGCCCAGGAAAGCATCAGGATCTACACCATCGGCATCGGCGCCGACCCAGACGAAACCGGCACCGCCGGCATGCTCGGGCTCAACCCGAGCCTGGACCTGGACGAAGCCTCGCTCAGGGAGATCGCCGAGGTCACCCACGGCGCCTACTTCCGCGCCCGCGACGGCAACGAACTCAACGCCATCGGCCAGACCCTCGACCGCCTCGAGCCGGTAGCCCAGCAACCGACCCAGGCGCGTACCGCGCATGCCCTGTACAGCTGGCCGCTGGCCCTGGCGCTGGGCCTGAGCGTACTGCTGGTGGTGCGCGATCGCTGGCCCGACAATCTGCTGCAACGCCTGCTGCGCCGGCCGCACTTTCTGCAGCCGCACCCCGAATGGCGCGAGCGCCTCAAGCGCCTGCGCCTGCGGAGGCGTCGATGATCGAGCTCTGGCCCCAATGGTTGCGCCCGGCCTGGCTGTTGCTGCTGCCGCTGCTCGGCTGGCTGCTGTGGAAGCTGTGGCACCGACAAAAGCGCGCCGGACGCTGGCAGATGATCCTGCCCGCGGCGTTCCATGCCGTGCTGCTGGGCGGCGGCAATGGCCGCGACAGCAAGCTGCCGTGGATCGCCCTGGGCCTGGCCTGGCTGCTGGCCGTGCTGGCCCTCGTCGGCCCCAGCTGGGAGCGCCTGGAAGAGACCCGCCAGCGCGCCGCCGACCCGCTGGTGGTCATGCTCGAACTGACCCCGCAGATGCTCGCCGACGACACCCCGCCCAACCGCCTGCAGCAGGCCAGGCGCAAGCTGCTCGACCTGCTCGAACACCGCCGCGACAGCCAGACCGCGATCATCGTGTATGCCGGCAGCGCACACACCCTGGTGCCGCTGTCCGACGACCTGGCCACCAGCCGCAACCTGCTCGACGCCCTGGACCCCGCCATCATGCCGCAACCCGGTCAGCGCGCCGACCTGGCGGTACGCAAGGCGCTGGCACTGCTGGCCCAGGGCGCGCTGGGCCAGGGGCGCCTGCTGCTGATCGGCTCCTCGCTCAGCCCGCAGGAACGTCAGGGCATCACCCAGGCACTGGGGCGTCATGGTCCCAAGCTGCTGATGCTGGGCGTGGGCACCCCCGAAGGCGCGCCGGTCAGGCAGACCAACGGCGAATACCTCAAGGACGCGGACGGGGCAATCCTGGTTCCGCGCCTGGACAGCGCCGAGCTCAAGGCCTTCATCAACAGTACCGGCGGGCGTTACCGCAAGGCGCGCATCGACGACCTCGACCTGCGCGGCCTGGGCCTGTTCGACAATCCCCAGGCGCTGCGCGCCGACGGCCAGACCCTGCAACTGGACAGCTGGGCCGACCAGGGCTACTGGCTGCTGATCCCGCTACTGCTGCTGGCCGCGTGCGCTGGCCGGCGTGGCTGGCTGTTCTGCCTGCCGCTGCTGCTCGGCCTGCTGCCGCAACCGAGCCATGCCTTCACCTTCAACGACCTGTGGCTGCGTCCCGACCAGCAGGGCCAGCGCCTGCTCGAACAGCAGCGTCCGGCCGAGGCCGCCCGCCACTTCGAAGACCCGCAATGGAAAGGCATGGCGCTGTACCAGGCTGGTGACTATGCTGGCGCCGCCCGTGAATTCGCACGGGCCAGCAGCGCCAGCGCCCATTACAATCGCGGCAATGCCCTGGCCCGCAGTGGCGAACTGGAGGCGGCCGTGGATGCCTGGGAGCAGGCCCTGGAGCTGGAGCCCGAGCTGGAAGCGGCCCAGGCCAACAAGGACCTGGTCGAGCAGCTGCTGCGCCGCCAGCCCGAACAGCCCCAGCAACCGCCGGCCACCGAAGACCCGCCTCAGGGCCGGCCCGACCTGCCGACCGATTCGGCCAGCAACGGCCAGCAATCGAACAGCAGCGACAGCAGCCAGGGCGATGCCAAGGCCGGCGCCGGCGAAGACACCGCCACCGCGCCAGAGCACGCGCACAACGCCAGCGAGCCGCCGGACGAAGACACCACCCGGCCACCGCAGCGCCCCGTCGACAGCACCCTGGATGCCGAGCAGCGCCAGGCCCTGGAACAATGGCTGCGCCAGATCCCGGACAACCCGTCCGAGCTGTTGCGCCGCAAGTTCTGGTACGAACAGCAACTGCATCAGGAAAGCCCCAAATGATCCGCGTCTGCGCCCTGGTTTTCAGCTTCTTGTTCGCCCTGCAGGTGCAGGCGGCGACGCTGCTCGCCAGCGTCGACCGCAGCCGCCTGATCGCGGGCGAAACCCTGGAGCTGACCCTGGAAATCGAAGACGTGACCCAGTTCGGCAAGCCCGACCTGACCCCGCTGCAGGCCGACTTCGAAGTGCGCGACACGCGCCAGGTCAACAGCCTCAAGAGCCTCGACGGCCAGACCCAGGCCAATACCCGCTGGATCATCACCCTGCGCCCGCGCCAGAGCGGCACGGTCCAGGTGCCGGTGCTGCACCTGGGCGAGGCGCAGAGCCAGCCGGTGACGTTGCAGGTACTGCCGGCCGAGGCGGCCAGCGACATCAGCCAGGCGCCGGTGAGCATCGATGCCAGCCTGGACGCAGACAGCGTGTACGTGCAGGCCCAGGCCGTACTGACCCTGCGCATCTACCACTCGGTGTCGCTTTACGATGACAGCAGCCTCAGCCCGCTGGTGATCGCCAATGCCCGGGTCGAACCGCTGGGCGAGTCGCGCACCTATGAAAAACTGATCAACGGCGTGCGCTTTGGCGTGATCGAGATGCGCTACGCGATCTTCCCCCAGCAAAGCGGCGCACTGAGCATACCCGCCCTGACCTTCAGCGCCACCAGCGCCGACGAGCCGGCCCAGGGCGACAGCGGCGCGGCACGTGGCAAGCAAGTACGGGTCAGTTCCACGCCGCTGCCCTTGCAGGTGCTGCCGATACCGGCCGAGTACCCCGCCGACCAGCCGTGGCTGCCGGCACGCAGCCTGAGCCTTGAGGAACGCTGGAGCCCGGACCCTGCGCAGACCCCGACCCAGATCGGCGATTCGCTGACGCGCAGCGTGATCCTCAGCGCCGACGGGCTGTCCAGTGCGCAACTGCCACCGCTGCCCGCCACCGAAGTCAACGGCCTGCGCCGTTACCCGGATCAGCCGCAACTGCGTGAAGAGGTCAGCGAACGCGGGCTGGTAGGCCTGCGCGAGGAACGCGAGGCGCTGGTGCCGACCCACAGTGGCGCACTGGAACTGCCGAGCCTCGAGGTGGTGTGGTGGAACACCCGCGAACAGCACGTGGAGCGCACCAGCCTGCCGGCGCGCGGGTTGAAGATCGAAGACAACCCCGCCCTCACGGCAGACACCCCGGCCAGCGTCGTCAACCTCGAGAACCGGCCGCTATGGCCGTGGCAACTGAGCACGCTGCTGCTGGCCCTGACCACCCTGCTCGGCTTCGCCCTGTGGTGGCGCGCACGCTCGCAGCCGGCGGTATTGCGTGCGGCGCAGAGCGGGCCGAGCCCGCGCACCCTGCTCGACGACCTCAAGCGTGCCTGTCAGGCCAACGACCCGCAGGCCACCCGCCAGGCGCTGGATGCCTGGGCCCGCCAGCAGCCCGAGACCCTGGCCGAGATGGCGGCGCGCTTCGTGCCGCTGTCGGATGCGCTGGACGGGCTCAACGGCGCGCTGTACAGCGAGAGCGGGCAATACTGGCAGGGCGATGAACTGTGGCGGGCGATCGGCACCATTCCCGCGGCCGAGCAGGCGCAGCCGAGCGCCGCCGAGAACGGCAGCCTGCCGCCGCTCTATCCCAAATAACGCGGCGCCTGCGCAGGGGTTATCACAGCCCCCAAAACCTGCCACCCGCGTTACCATAGCCGGCTACCGGCTCGACCTTCACGGGACTTCCAATGCGTCTGTTTCACACCTCCGACTGGCACCTGGGGCAAACCCTGCATGGCCAGGAGCGCGACTTCGAACATGCCTGCTTTCTCGACTGGCTGCTCGGCCAGCTCAAGCTGCGCCAGCCTGACGCGCTGCTGATTGCCGGCGACATCTTCGACACCGTCAACCCGCCGGTCAAAGCCCAGGAGCGCCTCTACGACTTCATCGTCCAGGCCCACGAACAGCAGCCCAGGCTGAACATCGTGATGATCGCCGGCAACCACGACTCCGGCTCGCGCATCGAATTGCCCGCACCGCTGATGCGCCGTCTCAGGACCTACGCCCTGGGTCGCGTGCACTGGCTCGACGACGGCCAGCTCGACAGCGAGCGCCTGCTGGTGCCGCTGACCAACGCCAAGGGCAAGGTGACCGCCTGGTGCCTGGCCCTGCCCTTCCTGCGCCCGGCCGAAGTCACCGGTGCGCACCTGGGTGACGACTACCTGCGCGGCATCGGCCAGGTGCACGAATGGCTGATCGAGGCCGCCCTCAAGCAACGCAAGCCTGGCCAGGCGCTGATCGCCGTGAGCCACGCACACATGGCCGGTGGCTCGGTATCGGAAGACTCCGAGCGCAGCCTGATCATCGGCAATGCCGAGGCCCTGCCCGCCAGCCTGTTCGGCAGCCAGATCAGCTACGTCGCCCTGGGCCACCTGCACAAGCCGCAGAAGGTCAACCGCGAAGACCGCATCCGCTACAGCGGCTCGCCGATTCCGCTGTCGTTCTCCGAAATCGGCTATCAGCACCAGATCCTCGAAGTCGAACTCGACGGCGCCACCCTGACCAGTGTCGAACCGCGCCTGATACCGCGTGCCGTGCCCCTGCAACGCCTGGGCCCGGCGCCGCTGGTGGAGATTCTCGAACAACTCGGGCAACTGCCCCAGGTCGACCTGCTCGACGACCCGCAACGCCAGCCCTGGCTGGAGGTGCGGGTGCGCCTGGACGAACCGCAGCCCGACCTGCGCCAGCAGCTCGAAGCCTGCCTGCAAGGCAAGGCCGTGCGCCTGGTACGCATCGCCGCCGAATACGCCGGCACCGGCGCCAGCGACGGCGAGGACGACACCCGCCTGATCGAGCTGGGCCAGCTCAGCCCCCACGACCTGTTCAGCCGTGCCTGGGAACAGGCCTACGGCACCAGCGTCGACGAACAGACCCTGGCCGACTTCGCCCTGCTGTTGCAGGACGTGCAGCAGGAGGAGGAACAGCCATGAAGATTCTTGCCATTCGCCTGAAGAACCTCGCCTCCCTGGCCGGCCCGTTCGAGATCGACTTCACCTGCGAGCCGCTGGCCAGCGCCGGCCTGTTCGCCATCACCGGGCCGACCGGGGCCGGCAAGAGCACCCTGCTCGACGCCTTGTGCCTGGCGCTGTTCGGCGCGGTGCCGCGGCTGAACAACATCGGCCGCGAGACCAAGCTGCCCGAGGTCGACAGCGAAATACTCACCAGCGACCCGCGCACCCTGCTGCGCCGCGGCACCGGCAGCGGCTTTGCCGAAGTCGACTTCGTCGGCATCGACGGGCGCCATTACCGCGCCCGCTGGGAAGCCAACCGCGCCCGTGACAAACCCACCGGCAAGTTGCAGGGCAGCCGCCAGAGCCTGCACGACCTGGACAGCAACCAGTTGCTGAGCAACCAGAGCAAGCGCGAATACGAGCAGATGATCGAGGCCCGCCTGGGCCTGAACTTCGAACAGTTCACCCGCGCCGTGATGCTGGCGCAGAGCGAATTCAGCGCGTTCCTCAAGGCCGACGACAAGGAACGCAGCGAACTGCTCGAAAAGCTCACCAACACCGCCATCTACAGCCAGCTGGGCCGGCGCGCCTACAGCAAGAGCAAGGAGGCCGAAGAGGCGCACAAGGCGCTCACCGACCAGGCCCAGGGCGTGATGCCGATGGCCGACGAGGCACGCGCCGAGCTCGACCAGCGCCTCGCCGAGGCGCAGCGCCAGCTCAAGGCCGAACAGGCCCACCTGCGCCTGCTCGAACAGCAGCGCAGCTGGTTCGCCGAACTCAAGCAGCTGCAGGACCAGCAGGCCGCCGCCAGCGAGCAGTTGCACAGCGCCCAGCAACAGTGGGCGCAGTTGCAGGGCGAACGCCTGAACCTGAGCCGCCTCGAACAACTCGCCCCGCAGCGCCATCAGTTCGCCCGCCAGCGGGAACTGGCCAGCCAGCTCAGCCCACTGGCAGCGAGCATCCAGCAGCAACGCCAGCAGCAGGCCGAGTTGCAGCAACGCCTGCAGCAGCTTGAACAGGCGCAGCAAGCCGCCGGTGAGCACCTGGCCACAGCCCTGGCCCGGCAGACCGAGTGCGCGCCGCTACTGCGCCAGGCCTTCGCCGAGCAGCAGACGCTGGCGCGCCTGGAGCAGGAACTTGACCAGCGCAACGTTCAATGTCAGCAGGCCGAACAAGCCAGTCGCCAAGGCCAGCAGCAGATCCAGGCGCTGATCGAGCGCCAGCAGCTCACCCACCAGCGCCTGGCGCAGGTCGACGAGCAGTTGAGCCAGAGCGCTCACCTGGCCAGCATCGGTGATGCCTGGAACGCCTACCGCGCCCAGTTGCAGCAACTGATGCTGGTCGGCAACCGCCTCAGCCAGGGCCGCGAGGAGCTGCCCGGCCTGCAGCAGCGCGCCGATGAGTGCGCACGCCAGTTGCAGGCACACCGTGAAAGCCTGGCCCTGCTCTACCACGAGGCCGGCGCCGAGCCCGAGGCGCTGGCCGAACAGATCGACCTGCTCGGCACCCTGCTGCAGGACAACCGCAAGCAGCAGCGCGCCGTCGAAGAGCTGTCCCGCCTGTGGGCCAGCCAGCAGGAGCTGACGCAACGCGCCCAGGCCCTGCGCGAGCGCCAGCAGGCAGCCCAGCAACAGCGTGAAGGCCTGATCGCCGAAGGCCTGCAGGGCAAGACCGAGCTGACCGCCGCCGAACAGGCCCTGCAGGTCACCCGCCAGGTGCTCGAACGTCAGCGCCTGGCCCGCAGCGCCAGCGTCGAGGAACTGCGCGCGCAGTTGCAGGACGACCAGCCCTGCCCGGTGTGTGGCAGCCAGGAGCACCCCTATCACCAGCCCGAAGCCCTGCTGCAAAGCCTCGGCCGGCACGACCAGACTGAAGAGGCCGGCGCCCTGCAGGCGGTGGAGGCGCTCAAGCTCAAGCTCGACGAACTGCGCAGCACCCTGGGCGGTGTGAATGGCCAGATCAAGGAGTACCTGCACCAGCACGAACAACTGGCCCTCCAGCAGCAGGCACTGGCTCCTGGCCTGGAGGCGCACGCGCTGTATGCGCAACTCTCGGCACAGGATGTGGGCGAGCGCTCGGCCTGGCTGGAGCATCAGCTACGCCGCCTGAACGACGACATCGCCCGCGACGAGCAACGCCTCGCTACCCTGCTGACCCTGCAGAAAGACGCCGCCCGTGTGCAGCAGCAGGTGCAGGCGAGCGTCGAGGCGAACCAGCAGGCCGCGCAGCACCTGAGCCAGCAACAGCATGCGCTGCAGGCCGACGACGAACACCTGGAGCAGGCGCTGGCCGGCTTCGCCACGCTGCTGCCAGGCGACATTCTCGACGCCTTGCGCCAGGAGCCCGCCGCGACCTTCCTGCAACTGGACCAGCAACTGGCCCAGCGTCTGGAGCTGCTGGACCGGCAAAAGGACGAGCAGCAGGAGCACGCCGAGCGTCAGCAGCAGCTTGAAAAGACCCAGGTGCAGCAACAGGCGCTCGAACTCAGCCATCAGGCCGTGCAGCAACAGGTCGATGCACTGCGCACCCAGCAGCAACAGGCCCGCGACGCCCTGACCGCGCTGATTGGCGAGCATGCCGGTGCCGAGCACTGGCAGCAGCACCTGGAACAGCAGGTCGAGGCAGCGCGCAGCGCGCAGGCAACGACCGGCCAGCAGTTGCAGCAGGCCCAGGCCCAGGCCATCGAGCGGGCTGCCGAACTCAAGGCAGACGAACAGCGTCTGGGCGCCCTGGAGCAGGAAAGCCAGCAGCTCGACCACGCCATCGGGCAATGGCGCCAGGGTCACCCGGAACTCGACGATGCCGGGCTGGACCAGCTGCTGGCGGTGGATGACGAGCAGGTCAGTCAACTGCGCCAGCGCCTGCAACAGGCAGAAAAGGCCATCGAGCAGGCCGGCGTGCTCGTCGCAGAGCGCGAACAGCGCCTGCAGCAGCATCAGGCCCAGGCCAGCGGCGAGGTACCCGCCGAGCAGCTGGAGCAGGCGCTGAGCGAGCTGCAGCAACACCTGGTGATCAGCGAACAGCAGTGCGCCGAACTGCGCGCCGAGCAGGCCGACGACCAGCGCCGGCAACTGGCCAACCAGGCCCTGGCCGAGCGCATCGCCCAGGCCTATGCCCAGTGGCAGCGCTGGGCACGCCTGAACGCGCTGATCGGCTCGGCCACCGGCGACGTGTTCCGCAAGATCGCCCAGGGCTACAACCTCGATCTGTTGGTGCACCACGCCAATGCCCAGTTGCGCCAGCTGGCGCGGCGCTACCGGCTCAAGCGTGGCGGCAGCGCGCTGGGGCTGCTGGTACTGGATACCGAGATGGGCGACGAACTGCGTTCGGTGCACTCGCTGTCCGGCGGCGAGACCTTCCTGGTGTCGCTGGCACTGGCGCTGGGCCTTGCCTCGATGGCCTCGAGCACCTTGCGCATCGAGTCGCTGTTCATCGACGAAGGCTTCGGCAGCCTCGACCCGGAGTCGCTGCAACTGGCCATGGACGCGCTGGACGGTCTGCAGGCCCAGGGCCGCAAGGTGGCGGTGATCTCCCACGTGCAGGAAATGCATGAGCGGATCCCGGTGCAGATCCAGGTGCGGCGCCAGGGCAATGGGTTGAGCACGGTGGAGGTCAGCGGATGATCCTGTATTCGTTCCGCCGCTGCCCCTACGCGATGCGTGCGCGCATGGCCTTGCGCTACGCCGGTTGCCCGGTGCAGATCTGCGAAGTGAGCCTGAAGGCCAAGCCGGCCGACATGCTGGCGCTGTCGCCCAAGGGCACGGTGCCGGTGTTGAGCGTGGACGGTGAGGTACTGGAGGAAAGCCTGCAGATCATGCACTGGGCGCTGGCCCGGCATGATCCGCAAAACTGGGCGCTGCGGGACGACCCGAACGCAGCGCAGCAGGCCACGCAACTGATCGAGCGCAATGACACGCTGTTCAAGCAGCAGCTCAATCACTACAAGTATGCCGAGCGTTACCCGGAGCAGTCGCGCGAGACGTATCGTGCGCTGGCCGAGGCGGTACTGCTGGACCTGGAACAGCGCCTCGAGCGGCAGGCCTACCTGGTGGCGGCGCACCCGAGCATTGCGGACGTGGCGCTGATGCCATTCGTTCGCCAGTTTGCCGGGGTCGAGCCTGACTGGTTTGCCACAGCGCCCTACCCGCGCTTGCGCTTGTGGTTGCAGGGGTGGCTGGAGTCGGCGCTGTTCAAGGCGATCATGGCACGCTGACCAGCGAAGGGGCCGGTACTGACGCTACAAGGTCAGCACCGGAAACGATCAGTGCTGGACCTTGTGATCCAGCGCCGCATAGAAATTCGCGCTTTGCTGCAGATACTTCTGGGTGTAGCTCGGGGTGGAGGTTTTTTTCTCGCGGATCTCGACCTGGGCGCCGGCAGGCAGCACCACGGAGGCAGAAATGGCCGAAGCCGCGATAACCGAAAAAAGATTGAAGTTCATGGCAATGCCCTCGAAAGCGTCAGGTTGAAGTGGCCGGTTGGGCCGTGGTTCAAACCTACGCCGCTGCCGGCGCACTGAAAAATTCATTGCGCCAGTAGCGAATATCAAGGCGATTGATAGTTCAGTCGACGAACTTGAGGTCCGAAGGCGATTGCAGTGCCAGCGTCTGCACCACCTCGCCCAGCAGGCCGGTCTGCGCATCGCGCCGGATCACCACGATCTGGTTGCTCTGCTGGTTGCCGACCAGCACGTAGCCCCCGGTCGGGTCCAGGGTGAACTCGCGCGGGTGATCACCCTCCACCGAACGGCGCTGCACCTGGCGCAGGCTGCCATCCTGACGGTCGATGGCGAACACGATCAGTTCGTTGCGGGTGCCGCGGTTGCTCACGTACACGAAGCGCCCGTCGGCGGACACATGCACCGCGCTGGCCGCCTTGGCCGCGGCATCGGCCTGTTCGGTCAACGGCAGGATCTGGCGCTGGCTCAGCGTGCCGTCGTGGTAGTCGAACACCACCAGCTGTGCACTCATTTCCAGGGTCAGGTAGGCATGCTTGCCGTTTGGACCGAACGCCAGGTGACGCGGCCCGCTGCCCGGCGGCAGGACGACCGGGGTTGCCGCGCCCAGTGGCCGGGTCGGGGTCTGGGGCTGGTAGCGGTAGCCGATCACCTGGTCGGCGCCAAGGTCGCTAGCAAACAGGTATCGCCCGTCCGGGGACGGCACCACCGAATGCACATGCGGCCCGGCCTGGCGCTCGGGGTTCACCCCGCTGGCCACATGGCGCACCTGCTGCACCGACGCCGACAAACGGCCATCGGCGGCGACCGGCAACACGCTGAGGCTGCCGCCCGGCTCAGGCTTGACGCCGTAGTTGGCCACGAACAGATAACGCCCATCCAGGCTCAGGCTCGAGTGGGTCGGTTCGTCACCGTCGCTGGACACCTGGCTCGACAGGCTCAGTTCACCGCTGTCATGCGCCCGGGCAAAGCTGCTGACCTGGCCCTGGCCGTCACCGTTCTCGTTCACCGCGAACACGTTGCGCCGGTCCGGCGACAGCGTCAGCCAGGACGGGTTGCTGCTTCTGAGCACTTGCAGGGGCGTGGGGTCGAGCTGGCCGCGCTGGCTGTCGAAGCGGTAGCGGTAGATCCCGTCATGGGTGCCCACCAGCAGTTCATGGCCGTGGGCGTTGAGCGTCAGCGACATGGCACTAGCGGTCAGCAGGGACATCAGCTGGCGTTTCATCGTCGTCCTCTTCAGAAGCGCGCAAGGCACTCATGCAGACTAGTTGATGCTCGCCCGTGTCGTCGCTGAGCTGCCAGTGCTCGCCGGCAAGCGTCGCGTTGCCGATCTGCTCGGGGCTGAACTGCCATTTCTTCAACGCACGGCCGTCCATCAATTCGATGCGCAGGCCCGTATCGTCGAAGGTGAAGTCGAATGCGTGCAGGCCATCGATCAACAGCATGTCGCAGGATTCAAGGGCTTGGGCAAGGGTGGTCATGGGGGGGTATCCCTGATTAAACACGCATGATACCCCAACCTTAAAAGCATCGCGGGTCAAGCCCGCTCCCACAAGGACCGCGGTAGTCATTGTGGGAGCGGGCTTGACCCGCGATGAAAACGACGCAGTGTGTCAGTGCGCGAAAATCGACTTGCTCTGGGTGCCCGCCATCTTCTCCGGCTTGATCAGGAAGCGTGCCAGCGCCGGCAACAGCCACAGCGCGCCGAACATGTTCCACAGCAGCATGAAGGTCAGCATCAGGCCCATGTCGGCCTGGAACTTGATAGCCGAGAAAATCCAGGTGCACACCCCGATCGCCAGGCACAACCCGGTGAACAGCACCGCCTTGCCGGTGGAGCGCAGCGTCTGGTAGTAGGCCTCCTGCAACGGCAGGCCGGCGCGCAGGAAGCTCTCCAGGCGGCTGTAGATGTAGATCCCGTAGTCCACGCCGATGCCCACGCCCAGCGCCACCACCGGCAAGGTCGCGACCTTGACGCCGATGCCCATGAACGCCATCAGCGCGTTGCCCAGCACCGAGGTCAGCACCAGCGGCAGCACGATGCACAGGGTGGCAGCAAACGAGCGGAAGGTGATCATGCACATCACCGCCACGCACAGGTACACCAGGATCAGGATGGTCAGCTCGGCCGACCGGATCACCTCGTTGGTGGCCGCCTCGATCCCTGCGTTGCCCGCCGCCAGCAGGAACTCCAGGCCCTCCTGGTCATGCTCGGCAGCGAATGCCTTGACCGCATCCACCACGCGGTCGAGGGTCTCGGCCTTGTGGTCGTTGAGGAACACCAGCACCGGCGCCAGCGAACAGTCGGCGTTGTACAGGCCCTCGGCACGCGACACCGAGGTGTTGAGGATGTCCGGGTTGCGCGACAGGCTTTCCCATTTCAGGTTGCCCTCGTTCATGCCCTTGATCATCTGCTTGGACACGGTCACCAGCGAGATCGCCGACTGCACCCCGGGGGTGTTCTCCATCTTCCACATCAGCTCGTCGACCGGCGCCATGGTCTTGTACACCGAGCAGCCTTCGGTCGGGGTCTTGACCATCACCACCAGCACGTCGGAGCTGGTGGAGTAGTTGTCGATGATGAAGGCGTTGTCCTTGTTGTAGCGCGAATCCGGACGCAGCTCCGGCGCACCCTGGTCGAGGTCGCCGATCTTCAGGTTCTGGCTGTACCACAGGCCGCCACCGAACATCGCCAGCGCCAGCAGCACCGACACCGGCGCCACCTTGGGGCTGGCGAAGCTGGACAGCAGGCGCCAGAACGGATGCTCGCGGGTCGCATCCTTCTTGCTGCGCTCGATGGCCTTCTTGCTGATGCCCACATAGGAGATCGCCACCGGCAGCAGGATCAGGTTGGTGAACACGATCACCGCCACGCCGATCGAGGCACCGATGGCCAGTTCACGGATGACCCCGATGTCGATGATCAGCAAGGTGATGAAGCCCACCGCATCGGCCAGGATGGCGATCATGCCCGGCAGGAACAGCTGGCGGAAGGTACGCCGCGCCGCAGTCAGCGCGTTCTCGGCCTCGCTGGACTGCAAGGCGATGCCGTTGATCTTCTGCACCCCGTGGGAGATACCGATGGCGAAGATCAGGAACGGCACCAGCATCGAATACGGGTCGAGCCCGAAGCCCACCGCGTGCATCAGCCCCAGTTGCCACACCACCGCCACCAGGGTGGTGATGAGCACGGCAATGGTGCTGCGGATGCACCAGGTGAACCAGTACAGCAGCACCCAGGTGATCACCAGGGCGATGCCGAAGAACATCACCACCATCATCAGGCCGTCGATCAGGTCGCCGACCTTCTTGGCAAAGCCCACGATGTGGATCTTGACGTTGGGGTTCTGCGCCTCGAACTTGTTGCGGATCAGGTCTTCGAGCTGGTGCGAGAACGCCTGGTAGTCGAGCTTGATCTGGCGCCCCGGGTCGTTGGGGTCGGGGTAGGATTCGAGCAGCGGCACATCGACGATGCTCGACTTGAAGTTGTTGGCCACCAGCCGGCCGACCTGACCGGACTTGAGCACGTTGTTGCGCAGTTGCTCCAGGCTGTCGGGCGAACCGTCGTAGGTCTGCGGGATCACCTCGCCACCGGCGAAGCCCTCCTCGGTCACCTCGGTCCAGCGCACGCTGGGGCTCCACAGCGACTTGAGCGCCGAACGATCGACGCCAGGAATGTAGAACACCTCGTCGTGGATCTGGCGCAGGGTCTCCATGTATGCCTTGCTGAAGATGTCACCGTCCTTGGCCTCCACCGAGATCCGCACGGTGTTGCCCAGGTTGGCCAGGTCGTTGCGGTGCTCGATCATGTTCTGGATGAACGGATGCTCCAGCGGGATCATCTTCTCGAAGCTGGTGGACGGGCGAATCAGCATGGCCTGCCAGAACAGGAACAGGCTCACCAGCACACAGATGCCGATCACCGCCGGGCGGTTGTTGAATATCAGGCGCTCGAGCAGGCTCGCCTTGTCCTGGTTGTGCTGCATGTTGAACGACTCCTGACTGCTCATGGTTGCGCCCTCGCGGCGCCGGTGGCGGTAGCCAGGCGTGCCCCGCCCTGGCCGACCAGGATCAGCTGTCCATCGGCCTGGCCACTCACGCCCGAAAGGGCGATGCGGTCGGGCCGGTTGAACACGCTGAAGCTCTGGCCGTCATCGGTGCTGCGCAACACGCTGCCGCCGTTGCCCACCAGCACCAGGCTGCCGTCTTCGAGTAGCGTAGCGCTTGCAAGGCCGAATTCGAGCGCACCGCGCTCGCCCTGGAGCGCGATGGCCTGCCAGGTGCTGCCGAAATCGCTGGAACGGTACAGGTTGCCGCGCAGGCCGTAGACCAGCAGGGTATCGGCGCGGGCGGTACCGATCGCTCCGAACAGCGAGCCCTCGTAGGGGCCGTCGAGGTGTTCCCAGGTCTGCCCGGCATCGCGGGAGCGGAACATGCTGCCCTGCTCGCCCACGATGAACAGGCCCGCGTCCTTCACGGCAGCGATGCCGTTGAGGTGATACTGATCAGGGTTGTCGAGGCGCTCTGCGACGTCCTGCCAGTGCGCGCCGCCGTCGGTGGTTTCGAACAGGCTGCCATAGGCCCCCACGGCCAGCCCGTGCCGGGAGTCCAGGAACCAGACATCCAGCAGCGGGGATTCGCGGGACGGGTCTTCGAACTGTTTGCTCCAGGTGGCGCCGCCGTCGCTGCTGGCGAGGATCTGCGCATCATGGCCCACCGCCCAGCCGTGCTTGGCATCGGCGAAGTACACGGCAGTGAGCAGTTGGCGGCTGGGGACGCGGGCCTGGGTCCAGCTCTGGCCCTGGTCGTCGGAGAAGAGGATATGCCCGCGTTCGCCCACCGCCACCAGGCGCGGCCCGGCCTTGGCGATGTCGATCAGCAGGCTGTGGGAGGCCTTGTTAGAGGTCTGTGAATACACCGTCTGCGGTGTCGGGCCGTCATCGGCAGCCCCGGCGGTTGCGGCGAACAGCCCCAGGCCCAGGCTCAGCAAGACGCTGGCCGTGAATACATTCATAGTCCTCTCCCACATTATTGTTATTCGGTGCTACTGGCGGGGCTGGAAGCGGCAATCTAGAGCCCCGCGAATGCTGGCCTCAAGCTAGCAGGCTTTGGAAATGGATGACAACGTACAACGCGTTATGTTTTGTTAAGCGCGGCCTCTGGGTCGTGGATGTCGCGTTGTCCGCCCGCACCTTCATCATAAAAAAGGGGGCTGCCCCGAAAAGGCCAGCCCCCTGTTCAACCTGCCCTCAACCTCAGGCCAGGCTCTTGCTCACCACCTCGAACACATCGCTGGACAGCCCGCCCGAGCCGCGGATGCGCTCCAGCTCGGCCTTCATCAGCGCCTGGCGCGCGGCATCGTACTTGCGCCAGCGGGTCAGCGGCGCCAGCTGGCGCGAGGCGATCTGCGGGTTGAAGCCGTTCAGTTCGATCACCAGGTCCGCCAGGAAGCGATAACCCGAGCCATCGGCCGCATGGAAGTTGACCAGGTTCTGCCCGGCGAACGCACCGATCAACGCGCGCACCTTGTTCGGGTTCTTCAGGGTGAACGCCGGGTGCTCCATCAACCCACGCACTCGCGCCAGGCCGCCCGGCAACGGGCTACCCGCCTGCACGCTGAACCACTGGTCCATCACCAGCGGGTTGTCCTTGAAGTGCTCGGCAAAACTTTGCAGGGCCCTGGCGCGCTCTTCCTGGAACGGCGAATTGACCAGCACGGCCAGTGCGGTCAGGCGTTCGGTCATGTTGTCGCACGCCTCGAACTGCTCGAGCGTCGCCTCCAGCACCTGCGCCCGGCCCGTGAGCATCAGGTACGACAGCGCGATGTTCTGCAGGCTGCGCCGGGCAAAGTGCTCGGCCTCGGCCACATAGGCGGTTTCGCGCGAGACCGCACGGTTGGCCTGGTAGCGCGCCCACAGCCCGTCGAACAGTTGCTCGGCCAGTTGCTGGCGGGCAAAGTCGCGGGCCGCGTGAATCGCGTCCACATCGGCCACTTCGCTGATTTCGGTGAGGTAGGCCTCACTCGGCAGCGAGAGCATTTCGGCGACCATGGCCTGGTCGAGTGCCTCGTTGGCCAGCACGCTGCCCAGGGCAGTGACCAGGCGCTGATCGAGCACCAGGGCTTCACCGCGCTGATGCTGCGCGATCAGTTCCTGCAAGACCTGAACCGACAGTTGCTGGCCGGCTTCCCAGCGATTGAAGCCATCGCTGTCGTGCTGCATCAGGAACATGAGTTGGTCGCGGTCGTACGGGAAGCTCAGCTTGACCGGCGCACTGAAGCCGCGCAGCAGCGACGGCAACGGCCTGGCGGCCACGTCGACGAAAGTGAAGGTCTGCTCGGCCTCGGTCACCGACAGCACCCGCGTGGTCGCGCCCGCCTGCGTTTCGCCTTGCAGGCGCAGGGCAATGTCGTTGCCCTGGGCATCGAGCAGGCCCAGTTCGACCGGGATCACGAATGGCTGCTTCTCGACCTTGTCCGGGGTTGCCGGGCAGCTCTGGCTGAAGGTCAGGCTGTAGGTCTGGGCAGCGGCGTCGTACGCCTCGCTAACGTTCAGGCGCGGCGTGCCGGCCTGGCTGTACCAGCGCTTGAACTGGGTCAGGTCGACGCCGTTGGCGTCTTCCATGGCCTTGATGAAGTCGTCGCAGGTCACGGCCTGGCCGTCATGGCGTTCGAAGTACAGGTCGCTGCCCTTGCGAAAGCCCTCGGCACCCAGCAGCGTGTGCACCATGCGCACCACTTCCGAGCCCTTCTCGTACACGGTCAGGGTGTAGAAGTTGGAAATCTCGATGAAGCTGTCCGGGCGCACGGCGTGGGCCATGGGGCCGGCGTCTTCGGCGAACTGGTGGGTACGCAGGTAGGCCACGTCCTCGATGCGCTTGACCGTGCGCGAGTTCATGTCGGCGCTGAACTCGGAATCGCGGAACACCGTGAAGCCTTCCTTGAGCGACAGCTGGAACCAGTCGCGGCAGGTCACGCGGTTGCCCGACCAGTTGTGGAAGTACTCGTGGGCCACCACCGCCTCGACCCGCTGGTGCGCGGCATCGGTGGCGGTCTCGGCACGCGCCAGCACGCAGCTGGAGTTGAAGATGTTGAGGCCCTTGTTCTCCATGGCGCCCATGTTGAAGTCGTTGACCGCCACGATCATGAAAATGTCCAGGTCGTATTCGCGGCCATACACCTCTTCGTCCCAGCGCATGGACTTCTTCAGGCTGACCATGGCGTGCTGGCACTTGTCGATGTTCTCCGGCTCGACATAGATGCGCAGGGTCACGTCGCGCCCCGACTGGCGGGTGAAGGTGTCTTCGACGCACCACAGGTCGCCGGCCACCAGTGCGAACAGGTAGGCCGGTTTCTTGAACGGGTCTTCCCAGGTGGCCCAGTGCCGACCGTCCTGCTGCGGCCCGCTGCCGATGGGGTTGCCGTTGGACAGCAGGACCGGGTAGCGATGCTGCTCGGCGATCACCGTGGTGGTGAAAGTGCTCATCACGTCCGGGCGGTCGAGGTAGTAGGTGATCTTGCGAAAGCCCTCGGCCTCGCACTGGGTGCAGAACATGCCGCCGGACTTGTACAGGCCCTCGAGCGCGGTGTTGGTCTCGGGGTGGATCTTCACGCTGGTGTCCAGGGTGAAGCGCTCGGCAGTGGGCTGCAGGGTCAGGTGGCTGTCGTCGAGCTGGTAGTCGTCAGCGCCCAGCGGCTGGTCGTCCAGCGCCACGCTGAGCAGTTCCAGCTGCTGGCCGTCGAGCACCAGCGCCGGCAGGCCGGCACCGCGCGCCGGGTTGCGGCGCATGACCAACTGCGCGTGGACCAGGCTGTGGTCCTCGAACAGTTCGAAGGTCAGGTGCGTCTCGTCGATCAGGTACTCGGGTGCCTGATAGTCCTTGAGGTAGATCACTTGCGGCTGTTCGGTACGCATGTGGCGGTCCTTTTACTGATGCACGGCCAGCTGGTAGGCCGTGTACTTGCGAATATTGATCACGCCGGTATCGAAAATCAGGTACTGGCCCTTGATCCCCAGCAGGGTGCCTTCGGCGACAGGGTTCTTGTCCAGGTTGAAGCTCACGATCTTGCTCGGGTACGCCTCTACCGGGTAGCTGATTTCAATCGGCTCGACGTCGGTCAGCGGCTGGATCGCCTGCAGGCCGAAGCGGTCCTGCAGGCCCTTGAAACCTTCACTGCAGCTGTCGAACAACTGCTCGCGCACGGCCACCAGGTCGACCGCCTCGGCGTTGCCCTTGAGCAGTGCGCGCCAGTTGGTGCGGTCGGCCACCTGGCTGCGGAACAGGTCCTCGACCAGCCCGGACTGCTGCCGGGTGGCCACCCGCACGATCGGCAGGGCCTGGCTGGCGCCCTGGTCGAGCCAGCGCGTGGGCAGCTGGGTGGCGCGGGTGATGCCGACCTTGATACCCGACGAGTTGGCCAGGTACACCACGTGGTCGGTCATGCAGAACTGCTCGCCCCAGGCCGGGTCACGGCAGGTGCCGTGCTCGTAGTGGCAGCGCTCGGGGCTCATGATGCAGGTGTCGCATTGCGCCAGCCTGGTCATGCACGGGTAGCAGTAACCCTGGCTGAAGCTGGTCTTGGTCTTGCGCCCGCAGTGAGTACAGTGGATCGCGCCCAGGTATTCGAGACGCACGGTCTTGCCCAGCAGGGGGTTGACCGGCACTTCGACGTCGCCCAGGCGAAACGCGTATTGCACGACCGGCTGCTCGAGGCGCGCCGTCATCTTGCTGATGGAACCACGGCCGAGTTCGATCAATGGATCGCGTCCGACTTGAACAGGATGTTGGGCACCGGCGCAGACTTGGAGGCGCATTCCTGCGGGCCCATGTAGCCGGTACGCTGGTCTTCGGGCAGGTTCTGCATCTCCCAGGCGATCACGGCCTGCAACGACAGCTCCTTCTGCTCGGCGGTGAGCTTGCGCCCGTCGGACCATTTGCCGATTTCCACGGCCAGTTTCAGGCTGGCGTAGATCTCCGGGGTGATGTTTTCGATCATTTGCGCAAAAGTGGACATAGCGTCTCCAAAAATCAAGCTGACAGTTTACGCCGGGCCAGTGCCCCGCCCAAGAGCCCGCTGAGGCAGCCGACCAACAGCCCACCCACGTGGGCGGCGTTGGCGATGGCGCCGAAGCCGAGCAGGGTGATCAACCCGGACAGGCACAGCAGCAGCCATACCAGCATCATCACCAGCACGCCACGCGGCATGCGATACACCGGGTTCGGCGCCAGCCACTGGTACAGCCAGATGTGCCCGAGCAGGCCGTACAGCACCCCGGACAAGCCGCCGAACAGGCTGGGCCCGCCGAACACGAACTGCGCCACGTTCGACACCAGGCTGAACAGCAGGGTCAGCGACAGCAAGGCCAGGGTGCCCTGACGCAGCTCGATGCGCCGCCCCAGCTCCCAGTACCACAGGCCGTTCATGGCCAGGTGCAGGATGCCGAAGTGCACCAGCATCGGGCTGAACAAGCGCCACCACTGGCCTGCATCGAGGCTGGTCAGCAACGGGGTGAAATACAGGTAGTCGCCCTGTACGCGAAAATCCAGGAAGGTCAGCCAGCTCAAGGTGGCGAAGTTGTCGCCCAGGCCGGTCAGTGCCGCCACCACCACGCACAGCAGCAACACCGCTGCAGTGGCCTTGCTGGCCTTCGCCTGCGCGGCCAGGCTCGGGCGCGGTGGGGCCGGGGGCTGCGCCAGGGGCGGCAGTTGCACATCGGCATTGCCCTCCGGATAGCGCTGGTACAGCTGGCGAACATCTTCCACCAGGTAGTCGGCGGTCCACAGTACCTGCTCCTCGCCCTCCTCCGAGACCCGGTGCGGCACCTGCAGGCGCTTGAGCAGCTCGACAAAGCCGTTGAGGTCGACGCTCAGGGGCAGGCGCATCACCATTGCCGCACTCATTGACTGGCCTCCGGCCGTTCGACATCCACCCATACGAACTTGTGCGGGTCGATGCGGATTTCATCATCCAGCCGATAGGCCACCAGCTTCCCGTAGAGCACCGCACTGTAGTCCAGGCACGCCAGGTTGGCGCGGATGGGTGCGGGCCGGCCGCTGCGCCAGTAATGGCCGACGAACAGCAGCGGCTCGTCGTCACCGTAGCGCAGCAGCGCGTTCTTCTGGCTGCGACTGAGCGGCGCATTGGCCACTTCGGCCGGCAGCGCATCGGGCTGGAACACGATATCGCCGTAGGTCTGCGGGTCTTCCTCCCAGAACTTGGTGCGAAAGAATGCGCGGGTCAGGCCGTCGCCGCCGGTCAGGGTGAGGCCGTCGGGCAGGCGCATGTCGGTGCCGCGCAGCAGCCGGTTGCACACGGTGTGGGCAAAGCTGCCGGCCACGGCCGAGGCCTGCACGAAATGCTCGTCGATGCGCCCGTCCGGATGCTGCTGGCGCAGCGGCTCGATCAGGCGCGCGTCCCAGCAGGCATGTACCACGCGAAAGCGTCCGGCATCGATGAACAGCGGCAGCTCGTAGAACCAGCCGAGGAAGTCGTGCCAGTCGTGGGGGTGGTCGGCGAACTGGGTCAGTGTCTCTTCGATCAGCCGCGCATGGCGCGGGTTGTGCTCGCGCACGAACTGCTTGCCGCTGCCCGGCAGCGCCGGCGTGGTCCAGCCCAGTGCGCTGAATTCGTGGTTGCCCATGATGCAGTGGGCCTGACCGGCTTCGACCATGTCGTGCACGATGTGCAGGGCCTCGCGAATGCGCGGGCCGCGGTCGATGATGTCGCCAAGGAAGATCGCCTGACGCTGCGCATGTCGCCACACCCCGCTCTGACGCTTGTACCCCATGGCGTCGAGCAGACGCTCCAGGGTGTGGGCACAGCCGTGGACATCGCCGATCAGGTCGTAACTGCGCGCGGGATCGAGCATCAGTCGCCTCCACCACCCAGACGGCTGCCCCAGCCGAGCTTGGTCCGGCAGACCTCGTAGTAGTTGTGGTCCAGCGGGTGGATCAGGCGCAGCTTCTGCGGCTTCTTGTTCACCGTGATGGTGTCGCCGGGGGCACAGGTGAAATGGTTCTGGCCATCGCACGAGACTTGCGGGTACAGCTGCAGGTCACGCGATACCACGATCTTCAGCTCGCTGTTGCCATCGACCACGATCGGGCGTCCCGACAGCGTGTGCGGGTACATGGGCACGATCACGATGGCGTCGAGCTTGGGGTGCATGATCGGTCCGCCGGCCGACAGCGCGTAGGCGGTCGAGCCGGTCGGTGTGGCGACGATCAGGCCGTCGGCCTTCTGGCTGCACACGAACTGGCCGTCGATGTAGATCTCGAACTCGATCATGCGGTTGGACTTGCCAGGGTGCAGCACCACGTCATTGAGCGCGTCGCCCTGGCCGATGGCCTCGCCGTGGCGGCGGACTTCGGCCTGCAGCAGGAAGCGGTTTTCCACCAGGTAGTGGCCGTCGAGCACTTCGGCCACCTTGACCTCGAGCTCGTCGGGGCGAATGTCGGTGAGAAACCCCAGGCTGCCGCGGTTGATGCCCAGTACCGGGATGTTGTGGCGCGCCAGTGCGCGGGCGGCGCCCAGCAGGCTGCCGTCGCCGCCGACCACGATGACCATGTCGCACACCTCGCCCAGCAGCTTGCGCGAGGAGGTCTGCAGGCCGTGGCCGGGCAGCACGTCGGCGATGGTGTCCTCGAGGATCACGTGCAGGTGCCGCTCGAGCAGGAATTTTTTCAGTCGGCGAATGGTATCGAGCACCTGCGAACTGCCAAGGCGGCCGATGATACCGATATTGCGAAATTGCTCCATGGGGCTCCTGCGGGGCACTGCGGCGTTGAATGGGCCGGTTGGCCAAAGCGTTGATTATGGGCGAAAGCGCCGGGCAGCGGCAAACGCCGCAGTTTTTTGCACAAGGCGCCGGGGCGGGCGGCTATGCTCGCAGGATGATGCCCTTTACCGACCTTTGCGACCTGCCCAACCGCCTGCGCCAGCCCCCGGTGCGGGACCTGGCGTGGGTAATCCTTGCGCCCCCCATGCTCGCAGTGACGCCCTGGCCGCAACGCCACCCGTTGGCCGGCAGCGACTGGGTGGCCGCACCGGCGCTGCTGCGCGACTGGCTGCTGGCGCTGGACCACGACAGCCGTGACCTGCAGACCTGGCTGGCACAGGCCGCCAGCCGGCGCCTGGGGTTGTATTACGAGCGGCTGTGGCAGTTCGCGTTGCGCCATGCTCCGGGGGTGGAGCTGCTGGCGGCCAACCTGCCGATCCGCGACGGCGGGCACACCCTGGGCGAGCTGGACATCCTGCTGCGTGACCGCGACGGGGTGCATCACCTGGAGCTGGCCATCAAGCTGTACCTGGGCCCGCAGCACGGTGACGGGCGTAACCCGGCGCAGTGGCTTGGGCCAGGCTGCCATGACCGGCTGGACCGCAAGCTGGCGCACCTGAACGACCATCAACTGCCGATTTCGGCGCGGCCCGAGGGGCGCGAGGCGCTGGCGGCGCTGCACATAGACAGCTTCACGGCTCAGCTTTGGCTGGGCGGGTATCTGCTGTATCCATGGCCGGGGACGGCGCAGCCTCCGGCGGGTGCGCACCCGCAGCACTTGCGCGGGCGCTGGCTGCATCAGCGCGACTGGGCCCGGTTTGCGGCGCAGGCCGACCCCGGGCGCTGGCAGCCGTTGCCGCGCCAGGCATGGCTGGCGCCGGCGCGGTACACGCAGGAACAGGCCTGGGGCACGGAACAGTTCCAGGCCTGGCTGCAAGCGCTGGACCCGATGGCCCCCGCGCAGTTGCTGGTGCGGCTGGTGCCAGGGGATAGCGGGGATTGGGTAGAGGCCCAACGCTTGTTTCTGGTGGCCGATGCCTGGCCGAACCTGGCGGGTTAGCATGCACTGGCTGGGCCGGCCCCCACATGAACGTACGCCCCCGTGGGAGCCGGCCTTGCCGGCGAAGGGGCCAGCGCTGACAACATTCTGCTAACCTCGCCCCCCTCACCCAGCACCCGCACAAGGAACCCACCCGTGCCCGGCAATCTTCTCGCCCTGGCGCTCGCCGTCACCCTGGCCTGGCCCGCAAGTGCCAGCGCAGCGCCTGCCCCAGGTCTGGACCAGGACAACGACCTCGCCCTGCTGAGCGACAGCTTCTGGCGCCAGGCGACGCCCACCGACCTGGACACGTGGCTGGCCCCGCGCAGCCAACCCGGTGAGTATCCACCCGGTGTGGTCACCCGCAATACCACGGCCTTTCACCTCGCACTCGAAAACAACGCCTCGCTGGCCATGCTGCAACACCTGCGTGCCGCGCTACCGGCCATGGTCGGGCTCGGCGACTACCCCGAATCGCTGCTGTCCACGGCCATCAAGCACAACCACCCCACTGCCACCATCGAATGGCTGCTGGCCCAGGGCGCGCCGGTGGAAGCCGGCGACTACCACAACCCACGCCCGCTGCTGCTGGCCATCGCCCAGGGCGCCGATGCCTCGCTGATCGACGCCCTGGTCAAGGCCGGCGCCGACACCTCCTACTTCACGCGCAGCGACAGCAACATGGACGCCTTCGACGCCGCAGTGCTGACCGAGCACAGCGCCACGCGCCGGGCCGTCGCCCGCCATCTGCCACTGCCCGAGGCCGGCAGCGAAACCATGGAAGCGATCCTGGTCGAGCTTTCGCGCCAGGGTCGCGACGGGCCCCACGCCCCGCACGTGAGCTACGACATCCTCAGCGTGCTGCTCGAGCGCGGCATGAGCAGCACCGGCACCTACTGCGACCCGCACAAACCCTACTGCCTGGCCGACGACAGGAGCGACCTGATGGACCTGGCCATCCGTATCGAGGACCCGCAACTGGTCGACTACCTGCTCGGCAAGGGTCTGAAGGCCCGCTAGCACACTTTTTTGCCCCAGCGCAGGTGCAGGGCACGCGCAAGCGATTAGAGTTATCCGCACAGCGCCATCAAGAGCGCGGCCATTGACCTGATTGACCGATATGAGGAACCACCATGACCCTGACCAATACGCAGGCACGCTACGGCAGCCTGTCGATCGCCCTGCACTGGCTGATGCTGATTCTGCTGGCGGTGGTATACGCCTGCATCGAACTGCGCGGCATCTTCCCCAAGGACAGCGCCGAGCGCGACCTGATGAAAAGCCTGCACTTCATGCTCGGCCTGAGCGTGTTCGTGCTGGTATGGCTGCGCCTGATCCTGAAGGTCACCCACCCCACCCCGCGCATCGAACCCAAGCCGCCGGCCTGGCAGACGGGTCTTGCGCACCTGATGCACTGGGCGCTGTACGCCCTGATGATCGGCCTGCCGCTGGCCGGCTGGGTGATCCTCAGCGCGGCTGGCAAGCCGATCCCGTTCTTCGGCCTGGAGTTGCCCGCCCTGGTAGCACCGGACACCGACCTGGCCAAGTTCGTCAAGGGCTGGCACGAGTGGTTCGGCGCACTGGGCTACTGGCTGATCGGCCTGCACGCACTGGCCGGCCTCTACCATCACTACGTGGTCCGCGATAACACCCTGCTGCGCATGCTGCCGCAAAAAGGTGACTGACTAGGCGAACCCGCGGCGGCCCTGCAAGCCGCCGGTGTGAACGAAGATCAGCCGCGTGCCGGCCACGAACGCGCCAGCCAGCACACGCTCCTGCAGGGCCAACAACGCCTTGCCGGTGTACAGCGGTTCCAGTGGCAGGCCCGATTCGGCCTCGCTGGCCTGGATGAATGCCAGCAAGGCCGGGTCGACCTTGGCAAAGCCGCCCCGGCTGGCGTCGTGCAGGCGGTAAGTGCCCGGCGCCAGCACCTCGACCTCACCTTCCACCCCATGCCCCGGCGGCACGGCCAGCGCGCCGTGCACCGGGTGGGCGCCCGCTTCGGCCTGGGCCAGCCCCACCAGCGTGGTACCGCTGCCCACCGCCAGCCACCAGGCGTCGTAATCGGCCCAGCCCACGGCCGCCAGCTGCGCCCGCGCCTGGGTCACGATCTGTGCGCAGCCTTCGGTGCCCAGTGGTCCCGCGCCGCCTTCGGGCACGCAATGCCATGCCGGGTAGAGGGCTTGCCAGGGCTGCCAGAAATCCGCCTGATGCCGCGCCCTGTAACCGGCGTACCCCAGCCAGTGCAGATGCATGCCCAGTGCTTGCAGGTCGTGCACGGTGGGGTTGCTGTGCGGGTGCCCACGCAACAGCCCGGCCGTGGCAAAGCCGAAGCGCTTGCCGGCCGCCGCCAGGGCATGCAGGTGGTTGGAATAGGCGCCGCCCAGGCTGATCACCCCCGGGGCACCACGGGCATGGGCAAGGCGCAGGTGCCCCTGCAGCTTGAACCATTTGTTGCCGCTGATCAGCGGGTCGATGAGGTCCAGACGCAGCACTGCCACCTCGACCCCGGCGCGCGCCAGCCAGCCTAGGGCCAGCGGTTGCAGGGGTGCCAGTGGCAGGTCATCGAAAGCGGCAGACATCGAACAGGCTCGGCAGAACGGGAGCGCGCAGTCTACCAGCGCACCCGCGCCACCGCTTTACAGCTCGGCCGCCAGGCGTGAACCCTGGTTGATCGCGCGCTTGGCGTCCAGCTCGGCGGCGACGTCCGCGCCGCCGATCAGGTGCACCGACTGCCCGGCGGCCAGTAGGCCATCCTGCAGCTCGCGCAGCGGGTCCTGGCCGGCGCAGATCACCACGTTGTCCACCGCCAGTACCTGCGGCTCGCCTTCGGCGATACGGATATGCAGGCCGGCGTCGTCGATCTTCAGGTAGTCGACGCTGTTGAGCATCTGCACCCGCTTGTTCTTCAGGCCTGTGCGGTGGATCCAGCCGGTGGTCTTGCCCAGCCCGTCGCCAACCTTGGTCTTCTTGCGCTGCAACAGGTACACCTGGCGCGCCGGAGCATGGGGCTCGGCCTGGATGCCCGCCACGCCGCCGCGCGCTTCGAGCCGGGTGTCGATGCCCCACTCCCTCCAGAACGCCTCGCGGTCCTGGCTGGTGGCAACGCCCTGGTGCACCAGGAACTCCGACACATCGAAGCCGATGCCGCCGGCACCGATCACCGCGACCTTCTGCCCCACCGGCTTGCGCGCCAGCAGCACGTCCAGGTAGCTCAGCACCTTGGCGTGATCGATACCGTCGATGGCCGGCAGGCGAGGCGCGATGCCGGTCGCAAGGATGATCTCGTCGTAGCCGCCCTCCACCAGTTGCTCGACATTGACGCGGGTGTTCAGACACAGCTCCACGCCGGTGGTCTGCAGCTTGCGCTTGAAGTAGCGCAGGGTCTCGAAGAACTCCTCCTTGCCCGGCACGCGCTTGGCCACGTTGAACTGCCCGCCGATCTCGCTGGCCGAGTCGAACAGGGTCACCTGGTGGCCACGCTCGGCGGCCACGGTAGCGGCGGCCAGGCCGGCCGGGCCGGCGCCGACCACGGCAATGCGCTTGGGCTGGGCCACCGGCAGGTAGTTGAGTTCGGTTTCATGACAGGCCCGCGGGTTGACCAGGCAACTGGTCAGCTTGCCGCCGAAGGTGTGGTCCAGGCAGGCCTGGTTGCAGCCGATGCAGGTGTTGATCTCGTCGCCGCGCCCGGCGGCGGCCTTGTTGACGAAGTCCGGGTCGGCCAGGAATGGGCGTGCCATCGACACCATGTCGGCGTCGCCTTCGGCAAGGATCTGCTCGGCGACTTCCGGGGTGTTGATGCGGTTGGTGGTGATCAGCGGGATCTGCACCGCGCCGCGCAACTTGGCGGTGACCTTGCTGAACGCGGCACGCGGCACCTTGGTGGCGATGGTCGGGATACGCGCCTCGTGCCAACCGATGCCGGTGTTGATCAGCGTGGCGCCGGCCTGCTCGATGGCCTGGGCCAGCTGCACGATCTCCTGCCAGTTGCTGCCGCCTTCCACCAGGTCGAGCATCGACAGGCGGAAGATGATGATGAAGTTCGGGCCGACCGCTTCGCGCACCCGGCGCACGATCTCCACGGCCAGGCGCATACGGTTCTCGTAGCTGCCCCCCCAGCGGTCGGTGCGATGGTTGGTGTGGGCGGCCAGGAACTGGTTGATGAAGTAGCCTTCGGATCCCATGATCTCGACGCCGTCGTACTCGGCGCTCTGGGCCAGCGTGGCGCAGGTGACGAAGTCCTGGATCTGCTTCTCGATGCCCTCTTCGTCCAGCTCGCGGGGCTTGAACGGGTTGATCGGCGCCTGGATCGCGCTGGGGGCCACCTGCTTGGGGCTGTAGGCGTAGCGCCCGGCGTGGAGGATCTGCATGCAGATCTTGCCGCCAGCCTCGTGCACCGCCTGGGTAACGATACGGTGCTTCTGCGCTTCTTCGGCCGTTGTCAGCTTGGCCGCGCCGGAGTATACCCCGCCCTCTTCGTTGGGCCCGATGCCGCCGGTGACCATCAGGCCGACGCCACCACGGGCGCGCTCGGCAAAGTATGCCGCCATGCGCTCGAAACCGCCGGGCTTCTCTTCCAGGCCGGTGTGCATCGAGCCCATCAGGGTGCGGTTGCGCAGGGTGGTGAAGCCCAGGTCCAGCGGGGCAAGCAGGTGCGGGTATTGAGCGGCGGTCATGGTGAACTCCACAGCGAACTGATCACGGAATGCGGGCGCCTCGCTGCGTGCAGCGGGGCCCGTCGGTTATCTGTGAGGGACAGTAATGCGCCTGGAAGTGAGGCTCAATGACCGAAAGTTACAAGTTAATGACCGTAACTGACAGTGCGTGAGGCGCTGGCCTGTTCACGGATGCAGGCAGCGTTCGGCCAGTTGCCGAGCCTGATCGTGGGTGATGCCGGTGTTTTGCTGCAGGGCGAGCGGGTGATCGCCCGCGTCCACGAACACCAGCGGGCGGTCGCCCAGGGCCTGGGTCTGCAGCGTAGCCTTGAGGTTGAGGGTCGAAACCTCATAGGGGAACTCGCTTTGCACACGTGCCGCATACGGTGGTTCGCGCTCGCGACCTGGGGTTTCCCACAGTTCGCTGGTGCGGTAGAAATCCGCCTCGCTGACCGTCACCCAGGTCAGCCACACGAACGGCTCGGGTGAGCCGATGATCGGGATTTCCAGGCGCCCGAGCACGAAGTGGTGGGTGTCATCGATGATGCACTGATCGCTGGACAGTGGCGCACGCTGCTCGCGCTCTGCCTCCGGCAGGTCATACCAGGCGGCAGGGGCTGGCGCGCCGAAGGTGGTGGGCAGATCGTCGTGATACTCGCCACAGGTGGCGCAATGGAAGCCTTGCATGGTGGGTGCTCCTTGACACTTAAGGCCGGATCAAGCCGCGCGGCGCGCAAACGGCAGCGTCATGTTACAGGCCCAACAGTGCCTTGAGCGCAGGCATTACCCACTGGGGGTGATCCTCGTGCGGCGAATGCCCGGTAAACGGGATGTTCAGCAATTGCGCATTCGCCACCCGATCGGCCAGCTCGCAGGCGTTGGCCCGCGTTACCAGGCGGTCTTGATCGCCATGAATCACCAGCAAATCGGCGGTGATGCCGCACACCGTTTCATTCGGGTAGCCCTGCTCGCCTGAATCCAGCCACAGCTCGCGCAACGCCACGGCCAGGCGGTCGAAATCGGGTTCGGGGTTCAACTGCAGGTAGCGCTCGTAGCTGTGCGGGAACAGCTCACGCCAGCGCGCGCCGGTCACGCGGCTGTACATGCCGCGCACGGGATCATCCGCTTTCAGTTGCCAGTGGGCACCGATCGTCACCAGTTTGTCGATGCCAGCACTCCCGGCAGCCGCGATGCGCAGCGCTGCAATGCCGCCATCGCTGTGGCCGACGAGGCTGAAGCGCTCAAGCCCCAACTGCCGGGCAACCGCCTCCACATCCAGTTGCAAACGCTGGTAGGTCAGCGGCAGGTGCCCCAGGGTCGATTTGCCCTGGCCGCGGCTGTCGATGCCGATCAGGCGATAACGTTCGGCCAGGGCTGGCGTGATGGCATTGAAGGTTTCGATGTCGCCAAAGCCACCGTGCAGAAAAACCAGTACCGGGCCCTGTGGGTTGCCTTGCTGTTCACAATAGAGGCGTGCCCCGGCAACTTCGACGTACTGGCCGTCCTGGTGAGTGAATGTCGTCATTTGAGGGTCCCTTGTTTGTGTCGCGGTGGCGGTTGTCGGCGGCAGTTTAATGCGTTGCGCCTTCGACGCGGTACCCCCGATGCCCTCATTGCCATGTATGAAGTCCTTTGCTTAACGCATCGTCCTGTCATTGATCGGAAAAACACAACCCTTACTCTGCCCCCAAAGGGTCAGTACGAAAATAGCGACAATCATGAGTGCCCCGCCATAGGTTGCAGTCAACATGATGAATGACAGCTTTTTATGCTCAAACTTGAAAACCATCGCCCACATTTCAAGCATGCCAGAAAAAGTATTCATGTTGATGCCTTTTTTCTTGCAGCATTGGTTTGCGTAAATCACCGCAACCGCCATGAGCAGACCACAAAAAACAAACAAAAAAATGCGAAAAAACTGGATCATGCTACACATTTATAATGGCACACCCTAAACAATATATAAACTTTCAGTACGCCCAAGCTCGCCCACCAAGATAGAACATTGACCATAAAGCGAACTGCGTTACATCACCGCATGGCACTGCTGAAATATGGCCCACCCACCAAACCAGCCATCAACTACAAAGCACAGACTTAAAGCACAGTTCTTCGGCGCCAAACACGCACCAGCAAAAGCACTTGCCGAGCCAAACTTCAGCTCTTGTTTCCACTTCCACTCACCCTAAGTGAACCACTACATCAAGCGCGCACCCCTGAGATCGCGCGTAAAACACCAGAGAAGCTAGCCCGACTCCTGCGGCTGCTCCGCCGTAAACAGTTGTAAGGACCACACACGAAAGCATCTTATTTTTAAATGAAAAAGCATGCCTATAAATCTCAAAAAGCCCTGCTAGGGTATTCATATTTATGCCATTACGCTTGCAGTAAGAATTCGCATAAAAAACCGTTAAAAAAACCACCCCAAACAAAAACCAGAAAATTGTTTCTATCAATAAAGCCATCCAAAAACACACAATACACCCTCAATCCTTCAGTGGAATTATTACAGTGAGGAATAGAGGTGCGCCCCAGCAACTTCGACGTACTGGCCGTCCTGATAAGTGAATGTCGTCATCTAAGGGTCACTTGTTAATGTAGCAGTGGCGGTTGTCGGCGGCAGTTTAATGCGTTGCGCCTTCGACGCGGTACCTTCGCCTAAACCTGATCAGGATCATGCGCCCTCGGCAACTACCTAAGCCCCTACCTACACTCCGCCTTTCATCAACTTGATTGCTTACCGCATTGATCTATAATTAAGTTTAAAGTCGCACCCATGGCTCTGCCCCCATACTGTCAACGCAAGAGTAACGATACCTATAGCTGCCCCCCCATAGGCCGCAGTCAGCAGGAGGATGGACAGCTTCCTGCTCTCAAACTTAAAAACCTTGCCCCACACCTCTAACATACCTGAGAACGTACTCATGTTGATGCCATTTTTTTTACTGTACGCGCTTGCATACAACACAGCAGAAACCAACAAAACCCAACAAATAACAAACAAAAAAATCCGAACGAACTGTATTACGCCGCACATAACCTACTACCTAAAAAACGTAACACCTGGGCCGGCAGGAGCTTTAACTTCAGGGCCACCCCTATAAACATAAAGCTCGGACTGGTTGAGGGTTGCCTAAAACAACCCTGAATCAACGCCATTCCTACTCCCACACCTACGTTGACTCCTTTGCATCAGGATCAGAAAACTCCAAACCACATGATGGCTTCCGGTCCATATGCTTAACGCATTGATCTGTCATTGATTGGAAAAATGCACCCCTGGCTCTGCCCCCACAAAGTTAACACGAGAATAATGACTGCTACGCACAGCCCCCCAAAGGCGGCTGTCAGCATCAATATCGACAGTTTTTTGTTTTCAAACCTAAAGACCATGCCCCACATTTCAAAAAGGCCTGAAAAGGTATTCATATTGATACCTTTTTTCTTGCAACAATGATTGGCATAAATGACGGATGCCGCCACAAACACCCCACCGAGGACAAATAAAAAAATACGGAAGAACTGCAATACATCACACATAAACCACCTAGAACAATGGAATTGAAACAGCGGGGCTGGCAGGCGTCTTGATCTCAGGCCCCACTCCTGCCCCGAAACCTACATACAGTTCTGGCCACGTCGAGGTCTGCGTGACATCAATCTGGATGATACCTAGCGCTACCCCAACTCCCGCCGCCGCCGGCAACGACTTCGAGTCAGGATCAGAGAATTTGAAACCGCAACTAGCAGTCGCACGAGCACCTACACTCATAACGGGTATAGCCACCTGCCCCGCCGCACCGGTTTTTTCGTTTGCACTCATACCGAACGAGACGCCCGTGCCTACCGCAGCAGTAGCAGAAGCCCTACACTCCCCAGTCATAATAGGTTTGGCCCGCGGCGGCGCCATCGCCCGGGAAACCTCATCCGGTGTCGCACCATTCTGCAACATCCAACTTCCCAGTGAAGCGCGCTCCGCGACGCCGGGCATGTTCAGGTCGAACAGCCCCAACGGGTCAGCCCGCATAACAGGCTTGTTGCTCACATAGCTGTACACGTTCAACCCACCCAGCATCCCGATCGGGTCTCTCGACACATAGCGCGCCATGCGGGGTTCGTAGTAACGGAATCGGTTGTAATGCAGCCCCGTTTCAGGGTCGTGGTATTGCCCCTGAAAACGAATCGGATTGCCCACGCCATGCTGCGCGGCCCACGACGAGCGCTCTTCACGAACCTCACCCCACACCTTGTACTGCCCCGTCCAGGCAACATTGCCGTTGTGGTCGGTGATCTCCATTGGCGTGCCCAGGTGGTCGCAGTGGTACCAGGCAATGACGTCGAACGCTGGCGCAGTGGGCAGTGCCTGCCAGAGCGGGTCCTGGTCGATGTCGTATTGACGGCCCTGCCAGTCGGGTTGCCTGAGCAGGCGTATCGAGCGCTTGTGCAACGCTTGAGCCACCGGCACGAAGCGACCCGGTTCGTAGAGGTAGTGAACGGTACGGCCTGTGTCGCCCTCGTCGAGGGGCAATGCGCTTTCCCAGGCCAGGGTTTCGCCGTCCCATCCGTACAGCGTGGAACCGCAGTGCAGCTCGCGCTGACGCTTGCTGCGCTGCATTGCATTCCAGCCGGTGCCGGCCTCGGGCTTGTCCTTGTAATGGGCGACGGCATGCTTGTGCAACCGCCGACTAAGGGCGTCATAGCTGTATTCCACACTGAGCCTGTCGTCGCTGTAGCGCACCAGGCGATTGAACAAGTCCCAGCTGAAGTGGGCAGGCACACCGTTGTGCAAGCGTTGCACAAGGTTACCGCGCTCGTCATACGTGTAGTGGTTGCCCGCGTATTCGCGCAGCACGTTGTCCATCACCTTGTGGGAGCTGGCATCGTTATCCAGCGGGCGATGCAGTTGCCGCGCCTTGTCCGTCAGGTTGCCGGCCGGGTCGAAGGCAAAGGTTTCTTCACCCAGGCGGCTGTTGGCCTGCAGCAGGCGGCCTAGCGGATCGTACTGGTAGGCCAGGTGACCACGACGGGTATCGAGGATGTCTGTCAGTTGACCGGTCGGGTCGTATTGATACTCGCGCTTGCACAGAATGGATTGGCCGTCATGACTGGTGAGCAACTGTTCTTGCGGACGCCCTAGCGCGTCCCATACCTGCGTTTGCGTCAGTTTGTTGCCCTGATGGCGGGCGACTTCGCGATGCAGATCGTCGCGCTCGTAAGCCAGTATTTCGTGCTGGTCAAGTCGCATGCCCAAGAGATGGCCGCTGCCGTAAGTCAGCCAGCTGACCTTGTGGCCATCCGGGCGCGTGGTGGCGATTCGCTGGTTGAGTGCGTCGTACTCGTGCAGCCACACCGCTACCATCGGCGTACCCGTTGCCAGGTAATGCTGGTGCTCACGGGTCAGGTTGCCCGCGTCGTCATAGAACCATTGCAGTGTGCTGGAGTCGTTGATCGCCTGCAGCACCTTGCCATTGCCGTCGTAGGCAAAGCGCTCTGTTTGGCGCTGATCGCCAAGGTGCGCTGTGCGCTCGATCAACCGGCCCATGCGGTCGTGGTGCAAATCGATGCGGCGCTGCCCCACCTGGCTGCTCGCCAGGCGCCCAGTGCAGGGGTCGTACCGATAACGGACGGTCACACCATCGAAGCCGGTTTCTGCCACTCGACGTCCCATGGGATCGTACTGGTAAAACGCGCACTGCTCGTTCTGGTTCTCCAGGCTGAGCAACCGCCCCAGCCTGTCCCACTGGTAGCGCAACGTGTGCTCCTTCGCATCCACCCGTTCAGCCAACAGACCGGCAGCCGTATAGGACCAGGTAGTACAGCGATCCAGCGCATCCAGGTGCGCGAGCAAGCGTCCTTCGGCATCACGCTCGAAGCGCTCTTCGGTTTTGTCTGGATGAATCACCTTGGCCAACTGCCCCGCCTTGTATTCGTACTGCGTCTTGTCGCCCGCCGCATTCGCGGTTTCCACCAGTTGCCCGAATTCGTTGTAGTGCCACTGGCTGGTCTTGCCCGAACAGTCGGTGTATTCGAGCATCTGCCCGGCCTCGTTGTACCCGAGTTTTTTCTCGTTGCCGTGAGCATCCTTGATTGCCTTGACCTGGCCTGTGGCGGTGTAGGCAAACTCGGTCTTGTTGCCCAGCGGGTCGACCGTCTCTACCAGGTTGCCGCGCTCGTCGTAGTCCCGTCGCCACAGCCCACCTTCAGCATCCCGAACCTTGATCAGCTGATCATCGTCGCTGTACGCGTAATGCACCACGCTATGGTCGGCACGAATGTGTTGCAGCCGGTTGCTTCGCTCGTCGTAGGCAAAACGATCCTGGCTGCCGTCGGCATGAAGGTGGCGAATCAGGTTCTTGCGCTGGTCGCGAAACAGCCACTCCGAGCGCCCATCCGGGTACTCGATACGATAGGTGTAGCCCTGCGCATCGTAATAGTGACGGGTCTGCTGGCCATACGCGTCAGTCACCGTTGTCAGGCGAATGTGTTCATCCCAGGTGAGACGAGTCTCGAAGCTGCCGTCGTCTGCCCATTCGTGCACGGCCCTGGCGCGAGGGCCGCTGCCGTCCCAGCGCAAGTTGAGACCACGACCGGTACGGTCGGTATAACGCGTGATCAGGTGGTGCTGGTACGCGTACTGCCAGGCAGCGCCATGCTCGTCCTGGGCGCTTACCAGGTCGCCAAGCCGGTCGTGGTGATAAGCGCAGAGCTGGCGCAGCGGCTTGCCATCGACCACCTGCCAGAGCCCCTGGATACGGCCATGCCCGTCAAGCACGGTGCCGAGTTGCAGGTGTACCTTGGCAGGGTCATTCTCCTGGTAGGTGTTGATGTCCGAGAGTACCGGGCGCCCCTGATGACGGTGCTCGTAATGCAGCATGGCTCCTGCACCACTGCGCAGCACGATATGCGTGAGGAGGAAGCGCCCCCCTGCCCGCTCATAGGTTTCCCTGCGCCCCAGCCCGCGCATGAGAATCAGCTGACTGTCGGTGGTGCGTACCAGGGCGTTGTACTCCACCGGGTCATAGTGCGACATACCGATCTTGGGCAGCGGGTAGGCATGGCTGCGGCCATCCACGTCGTGGAACAGCACGCCGTCATCCAGCACATCGATGCACGTGGTGAATTCGGTGATCCAGCGTGCGCCCAGGCTGGCGCTGTCGAGGGCATCGAGGCGCGAATGATAGGTACGCGTCCACACGATCGGAAACGGCCCCGGCAGGCTGAAGTCGGTGTGCTGAAGCGTCTCGCTACCCGAGGCGAAGTTGATGCGGTTGCACGTGCTGGTGGGCGCGCCATTCTTGCACTGGTTGGCCTCCAGGCTCGCCGGGCTCTGCATCTTCTGCGTTTCGACCTTACCGTCGGCAGCCTGGTGCTGGGCCGTGCTGATGGCTGCGGTCTTGACGTTGGCCACCACAACCTGGGGGTTGCGCGTGCGCCATTGCTCTACGCTGCTGGCCAGCTTCATGCGCAGGCCTTCAATGGAGCAAGGGCGGCCGGGATCGGAAAGTTCAAGGATTTCAGCACGCACCTGTGGCGCCAGTTCCCGCAGGCGCGCAATCTGCGCCAGTAGGCCAGCTTTGCCCTCGTCCCCCAGTGCAACGCTCACAGCAGCACTGGTCATGCCTTTGCCGGCCGCCTGGTAGGCATCAAAGGCTGCCCGGAGATAGTTGTCGATGCTCGCCGTCGGGTCGTGGACAAGCCGGCTTCCAGCTGGCGCCGAGACCGGGCTGGCCACACCCACAGCAGTGCCGGCAACCAAAGCACCGAGGCCTGAGGCGATGTCGAGAATGATCTGTTCGCCCAGGATTGCTGCCTGGGCCAACGCCTCCTTGAGATTGCCCTGGGACTGCTCGACGAAGTCATCCAGGCTACCGACGATGTCAGCATTCAAGTGGCCCGCCATCAGCTCCATCAGCGCATCACCCAGCGCCCGCTTGCCCTCCTGGCGCACGATGAACAACATCGGGCGCAAGGCCATGCGTGCTGCGGTCATGCTCGCAGGGGAAGCCACCAGACCGATCAGGTTGAGCCCGAAGCTCGCGCAATCAAAGGGCTCAGGTACGTTGCTGCGCGCCAGCGCGACAACATCACCCAGCGCGTCGACCAAGGCAATGATATTGCCTGCCATGGGCACACTGCCGGCGACACCGCTGATGCGCTCGAGGGTGGCAAAACTGGCACTGACCTCACGTAGCCAGGCATCGAAGACCACGGCGCCACGACCAACGTCTTCTATGTGGATTTCGCGAAGCGGGGTGATGGCTACCTGCGAGGCGCGGGAGTGGTCGTCGCAAGCGTAGGTATGTTCAGTCATGAGATCAGTTCACCTGGCAGCAAATCGGTAACAGTGTTCAGGCTGTGAGCCTTGAGTTCAGCCAGCTTGGGTACTGGCAACCTTGGCAGGCCGGCCAGGCCCGCCGCACTCAGCGCGGCCGAGGCGGCAGGCAGCGTAGAACCGACGGCACTGGAAGCGCTGACCCGCTGTGCCAGCCCACCCATGCCGCCCTGCATTGCGCCCCGCATCTGCTGCATGCCTTGGAGCGCGCTTTGGCCGGTGTTGAGCAAGTCACTGCCGGCCTTTGCTGCATGCATGCCCTTGCCGGCGAGTTGCTTGGCCTCTTCGATCAGGCTGCCGCCAACATCAGGCTTGAGCTTGTCGAGCATCGCACCGAGCATCGACGGCGTGCCCTCTTCGAGGGCCGACAGGCTCGGCCAGGGCAGGCCCTTGGTAAAACTGCCAAGGCTCCAGGTGTTGACCGTATCGAGACCAAACCTGACCCACGCCGGCCCCGGTGCCACACCGGATACGGCATTGAACCCCTGGCCATCGAGGCTGCCCTTGAGCACCGTGCCCAGCGCATCGGTCACTTCGTAATCGCCGGCCTGGATGCCCTTGGCATTGGCGTACAGGTTGAACAGCTCCAGGTTGCCCTTGCCCGGTTTGGGCGGCTCGGGAAAGGTCCCGGCCAGGCTCTTGGGCCCCACATGGGCGAAGTTCGCCGCGTGCGCGGTGTACGGCCCGGTGGTCACGTGGGTGATGCCACTGGCGTTGTAGGTGGTGGCACTGCCGCCGCCCTGCACCACCAGTTCGGTCTTGGCGGTGAGGGTGATGCGGTCGGCATTGGCGTTGATGTCGAGCTTGGCCAACAGGTTGATGCTGTCTTTCAGCGCTTTGATATCGATATCGCCCGACGCCGCCACCAAC
>NZ_JANIAH010000039.1:0-223 GCF_028682105.1 Pseudomonas sp. 8209 | reverse complement strand
CCCGCGCCCCTCGGGCGGCCAGCCGCGTGGGGAGGGTTTCGAACTGCGCACCGACCGGCATGGCGCCGTGCGTGCGGCGGCGGGTTTGCTGCTGACCACCGAGCCGCGCCATCACGAAGCCAAGCACCACAAGGACCTGCCCGAGACCGCCGAACGCCTGGCCACCGCCAGCGAACAGCAGGACGGCTTCGGCCAGCAGGCACGCGAGGTGCAGGCGCAGGAG
>NZ_JANIAH010000038.1:0-223 GCF_028682105.1 Pseudomonas sp. 8209 | reverse complement strand
TTCCTGCGCCTGTACCTCGCGCGCCTGCTGGCCGAAGCCGTCCTGCTGTTCGCTGGCGGTGGCCAGGCGTTCGGCGGTCTCGGGCAGGTCCTTGTGATGCTTGGCTTCGTGATGGCGCGGCTCGGTGGTCAGCAGCAAACCCGCCGCCGCACGGATCGCCCCATGCCGGTCGGTACGCAGCTCGAAACCCTCGCCCCGCGGCTGGCCGCCCGAGGGGCGCGGA
>NZ_JANIAH010000037.1:0-290 GCF_028682105.1 Pseudomonas sp. 8209 | reverse complement strand
CGCCAGCCCATGTTCTGCACGAACAACCGCATGCCCTGGCTGGCACTGGCCAACAGCCGCTTGCCGATCGACAGGCTCGTATGCCCGGTGCTGCTCAACGCCAGGTGTTCACCGGTCGCGACATGCGTCGAGCGCGGCGTGGTCAGGGCGATGCCCGCCGGGCTGGCCAGCACCAGGTGCGGTTCGCTGAACTCGGGAAATTCGTTGGCGCTCTGGTTGGTCGGGCCGCTGCCGACGATGCCCTGGTGCTGCGCATGCAGGGCCTTGGCCACCTCGTCCTGATCGCCCGC
>NZ_JANIAH010000036.1:0-324 GCF_028682105.1 Pseudomonas sp. 8209 | reverse complement strand
GCAGCCTGTTGCGCCAGACGTGCCTCGATTTCACCCAGCTCGATGCGGAAGCCGCGGATCTTGACCTGATGGTCGATGCGGCCGACGTATTCGACGATGCCATCCTGGCGATAACGCGCCAGGTCGCCCGTGCGGTACAGGCGCTCGCCGCGGGCCAAGAACGGATCGGGCACGAAGCGCGTGGCGGTGAGATCGGCACGCTTGAGATAACCACGCGCCAGGCCGGCCTGGCCCACATACAGCTCGCCGATGGCGCCTTTGGGCACCGGGTTCAGGTCGGCATCGAGCAGGTACCACGACAGGTCCAGGATCGGCTCGCCGATG
>NZ_JANIAH010000035.1:0-337 GCF_028682105.1 Pseudomonas sp. 8209 | reverse complement strand
CGGCAACCGGTACGGCGGCAGGTTGGCGCCGTGGTACAGGCAACCGGTGATCAGCGGCTGGTCGGGGTCGCCTTCCAGAAAGGTGATCAGCACCTCCATGCCCACACGCGGCAGCGAGATGGCGCCAAAGCTGCTCTGGCTGGCCCAGTTGGAGGCCACGCGCATCCAGCAGGTGGTCTTGTCGTCCGATTGGCCTTCGCGGTCCCAGAAGAACTGCACCTTGACCCGGCCGTACTCGTCGCAATAGATCTCTTCGCCTTCCGGGCCGGTCACTACAGCACGTTGCGCACCCAGCACTTTGGGCTTGGGATGCCTCAGCGGCGGACGGTACGGCACG
>NZ_JANIAH010000034.1:0-337 GCF_028682105.1 Pseudomonas sp. 8209 | reverse complement strand
GGTGCCGTACCGTCCGCCGCTGAGGCATCCCAAGCCGAGGGTGCTGGGCTCCCAGCGCGCCGTGGTGACCGGCCCCGAAGGCGAGGAGATCTATTGCGACGAGTACGGCCGGGTCAAGGTGCAGTTCTTCTGGGACCGCGAAGGCCAGTCGGACGACAAGACCACCTGCTGGATGCGCGTGGCCTCCAACTGGGCCAGCCAGAGCAGCTTCGGCGCCATCTCGCTGCCGCGTATCGGCATGGAGGTGCTGATCACCTTTCTGGAAGGCGACCCCGACCAGCCGCTGATCACCGGTTGCCTGTACCACGGCGCCAACCTGCCGCCGTACCGGTTGCCC
>NZ_JANIAH010000033.1:0-361 GCF_028682105.1 Pseudomonas sp. 8209 | reverse complement strand
GCGCAACTTCTTGCACAGTACTGCGCAAGAAGTTGCGCACTTTTTCGGGTTTTCTCGCGTAAAAGTGCTCAAAAAACGTACAGTAAAAACACAAGCTACTGATTAACAACAACTAAATTTAAGTTGGCACGGGTCTTGAACTGTCTCCTTGCAGTCGCACGGCATTTTTCGCCTGTCCGGCTTCACTTTTTGCAAGGAGCAAACCCCCATGGCAACACCTGCCTACATGTCCGTCACCGGCACCAAACAAGGCCTGATCACCGCCGGTGCCTTCACCGCCGATTCGGTCGGCAACACCTACCAGGAAGGCCACGAAGACCAGGTCATGGTCCAGGGCTTCAACCACGAAGTGATCATCCCG
>NZ_JANIAH010000032.1:0-366 GCF_028682105.1 Pseudomonas sp. 8209 | reverse complement strand
GATTGGCGAGCCGATCCCGGACCTGTCGTGGTACCTGCTCGATGCCGACCTGAACCCGGTGCCCAAAGGCGCCATCGGCGAGCTGTATGTGGGGCAGGCCGGTCTGGCGCGTGGTTATCTCAAGCGTGCCGATCTCACCGCCACACGTTTCGTGCCCGATCCGTTCTCGTCCCGCGGCGAACGCCTGTACCGCACGGGCGACCTGGCGCGTTATCGCCAGGATGGCATCGTCGAGTACGTCGGCCGCATCGACCATCAGGTCAAGATCCGCGGTTTCCGCATCGAACTGGGTGAGATCGAGGCACGTCTGGCGCAACAGGCTGACGTGCGCGAGGCGCTGGTGCTGGCGGTGGACGGGCCGAGCGG
>NZ_JANIAH010000031.1:0-368 GCF_028682105.1 Pseudomonas sp. 8209 | reverse complement strand
GGCCCGCTGTACCTGAGCCTGGTAACGGACGCGTACTCCAGGAAAATTGTTGGTCACCACGTCCATGAAAGCCTGCATGCCGAGTCAGTAGCGCAAGCCTTCAAGCAGGCCTTACGAAAGCGACGTCGTCGCCAGCCATTAGTCCACCATTCGGATCGAGGCATCCAATATTGCTCGGCGCTATACCAGTCACTGCACCAACGGCACGGCGTTCAGTGCTCCATGACTGATGGGTATGACTGCTACCAGAACGCGCTGGCTGAGCGAATCAACGGAATCCTCAAGATGGAGCTGCTGTTGAGTAGCCCTGAAGATCTGGAGCAAGCGAGGCAGATGGTTGATGAGGCAGTACAGATCTACAACACAGA
>NZ_JANIAH010000030.1:0-429 GCF_028682105.1 Pseudomonas sp. 8209 | reverse complement strand
GGGCTTGCCGCATCGCCGGCCAGATCGGCCAGCGACACAGGACGGTAAGTGACGTGCACCGTGGTCTCGGTGATGCCGTACATGTTGATCAGTTGCGGCTGCTGATCGCCGAAGCGCTCGAACCAAGGGCGCAGGCTGTGCACGTCGAGAGCTTCGCCACCGAACACCACGTAGCGCAGGGCGGGCTTCATCTCGGCTTGCGCCGGAGCACAGGCCACCTGCATCAGCTGTTTGAACGCCGATGGCGTCTGGTTGAGCACGGTGACCCCCTGCTCGCACAGCAACTGGAAGAACTCTTCCGGTGCCCGGCTGGTGGCCTGCGGCACGATGACCAGCCTGCCGCCATACAGCAGCGCACCAAAGATCTCCCACACCGAGAAGTCGAAGGCATAGGAGTGGAACAGGCTCCACACGTCACTCGGCCCGAAG